>DASYLE010000059.1:0-33866 GCA_036009745.1 Luteibacter sp.
TGAACGCGTGCCGACGCTTGCCGCGGTCTACCTGTTCGGTAGCCGGGCATCTGGCGACGCGACCGACGATAGCGACCTGGATCTGGCGGTTGCGTTCGATGGACCGGCCGATCCGGTGCGCTTATGGACTCTGGCCAGTGACCTGGAAAACCTTTCCGGCTGTCCGGTGGACCTGCTCGATTTCCGTCGGGCATCGACGGTCATGCAGTACCGAATACTGACGACCGGTACCCGGCTTTGGTCGCGAGGTGCCGATGTCGACATTTACGAAAGTTTCGTTCTTTCGGCGAAGACCGAACTGGATGAGGCGCGTGCTGGGGTAATCGCGGATATCGAGCGCACAGGAACCATCCATGGCCGATGATGTACTGATCAACAAGGCGGCGGCCATCGAGCGTTGCGTCTGTCGCGCACGCGAAGAGTACGACCGTGGGCCGGACACCTTCGCCACCGATTTTACCCGCCAGGATGCCGCGATCCTCAATATACAGCGCGCTTGCGAGGCCGCGCTGGATATGGGGCAGCATATCGTCCGCCGCGAAAGACTGGGCGTGCCGCAAAGCTCGCGCGATATCTTCGCCCTGCTTGCCCGCGGCGGATGGATCCAGACAGAACTGGCCGAGACCATGCAGCGCATGGTGGGCTTTCGGAATATCGCCGTACACGAATACCAGGTACTGCAACTACCCATCACGGTTGCGATCATCACACGGCACCTGGACGATTTCCTGCTTTACAGCAAGACCATGCTGGATGGTTTGTCCAGCAAGCGGGCCTGATACAAGCGAGCATTGACGACATGACCATCCACGGCATTCGTACGATCGATACCGGTTTTGGTCGCCCCACCTTCGACGCCGCTTATCTCATCGTCGAGCATGGGCGCGCGGCGTTTATCGATAGTGGCACCAACTATTCGGTGCCGCGCTTCCTCCAGACATTGAAAGACGCGGGACTGACGCCGCACGATGTCGACTGGGTGATCCTTACGCACGTACACCTGGACCATGCCGGCGGCGCGGGCGAGCTGATGACGCACCTGCCCTCGGCGAAGCTGCTGGTCCATCCGCGTGGCGCAAGGCACATGATCGACCCCTCGCTGTTGATTGCCGGGGCCACCGCGGTCTATGGCGCGGAGGAGATCGAGCGCAGTTACGGGACGATCGTGCCGGTGGCGGAGGACCGCGTCGTCGAGGCCACTGACGGGTATACGGTGGACCTGGCCGGGCGTGCGCTGCTCTGCATCGACACCCCGGGGCATGCGCGCCATCACAATGCCATCCATGACGAGCGCGCCAATGCATTCTTTACTGGCGATGTATTCGGTCTGTCCTACCGCGAATTCGATGTCGACGGCCGACCGTTCATCATTCCGACGACGTCACCGGTGCAGTTCGAACCGGACGCGCTGCATGCGTCGATCGAACGCATGCTCCGCTATGCGCCGGAGGCGATGTACCTGACCCATTACGATCGGGTCGAGGACGTGCGCCGCCTGGCAAACGACCTGCATGTACAGATCGATGCCATGTGCGAGATCGCCCGCGAATATGCGACAGCGCCCGATCGACACCGCCGCATGGTCCAGGCCCTTGGCGCGCTCTATATCGAACGCGCCGCCGCGCATGGCTGCCGGCAGACCGCCGACGAAGTCGAGGCCCTGCTGCATATCGATATCGAGCTCAATGCGCAGGGACTGGCGATCTGGCTGGATCGAGCGAAGCGCGGATAATTGCGACCGGGAAATTCACGGCCTCAAGGGACTCGCGAACAGGGTTCGCTCCCACAACAGCAGCTCGCCGCTGACTTGTTCGAACCCTGTTCGCGAGTCCTTTCGCGACCGCGCTGACGATCACTGGCCCAGGCGAGGCATCGTGAAAACTGGACGCGGCTTGCCCTGGTATTTCTCCAGCAGGGCATCGAGTCTGGCGACGGTCTCGACGTCGGCTACGCCGTCGTAGCGCTGCGGATGGAAGTGCATCTGGAAGGCGGATATCGCGTGGGTGGTGGTGTCGCTGGCCAGCCCATCGACCGGCACGTCGTAGCCGTAAGTCGCGAGCCTTGCCTGCAGTTCCGCGAGATCACCCTGCCAGGGCGCATGCTCACGATAATAGGCAACCGTGTCTTCGTCGTACCACGCGCCGACGCCGTATTCGCGATAAAGCCGTTCCCAGGGAAAGAGCGGACCGGGATCGGATTTGCGGCCGGCCGCGATATCCGTATGCCCGATGACCCGCACCGGTCTGATGCCATGCCGCCGGACGATATCGCGTGCCAGTTTGCCGACCGCCTCGATCTGTGCCGGCGGATACGGATACCACTGGCGCTGCATCGGCGGCACCTGCTCCTGCTCGGCGGGAAATCCCAGGTTCACGATTTCGATGCCGATGCTCGACGGGTTGAGCAGGCGGCTGCCCTGCCAGAAACTGACCCCGGCATGCCATGCACGACGCGACTCGGGAACCAGCTGGTATATGCGATGGAAGCCTTGCACCTCGGCATGCTCGGGTACGAGGTAATGGGCACTGACCTGGGCTGCCGGCGAGGTAAGCACCTCGAGTGAACGTTCTAGCGACAACGCCGTGTAATGCATGACCAGGAAGGTCTCGCGGGCGTCCTGGTTCGGTGAAACGATGCTGGTGTCGATGAGCAGGCCTTCGCCTGTCACCGCTGGCCCGGTGGCACACGCGGTCATGCTGCAGAAGGCAAGCGCCGCGGCAACCAGGCCATGCCGGACACGAAAGGGCCCGGCCATCACGTCGAACGTATCCATACATCCTCCTTGAGGTGAATCTCCAGAACTCCCTGGCGTCCACGCCGGGCACAAGCATTTTGCCGATGGATGCGGCTCCCCTGCGTGTCGCCACGCACGGAACGAAAAACAGGCGCCGCCCGATGAGGCGGCGCCCGCTACGCTTACGGCGTCATCGGCTTCATCTGGTACTGCGCTGGCGGCGTGCCGCCAGCGAGGTAACGCACGAAGTAATCCCAGCGCCGGCGCATCATGTATGGCGAAGCTTCGCCGTAGCCGTGGTGGACGTTCGGGATCAGGACCAGGTCGAAATCCTTGTTCGCCTTGATCAGTGCGTCGACCACCAGCAGCGTCTCGTACGGCGGCACGTTGTCGTCGATGGTGCCGTGGGCGAGCATCAGGTGACCCTTGAGGTTCTTCGCCCGCGACTGGTTGGCCTGCGCGTCGTAGTTGCTCGTGCCGTCCGGGTTCTTCACCAGCAGGCCCTGCCACTTCTCGGCCCAGTCGTCCTCGTAGCTGCGATTGTCGTGGTTGCCGCTTTCGGAGATGCCGACCTTGAAGAGGTCCGGGTAATCGAACATGGCCGCCGCCGTGGCATTGCCGCCACCGGAATGGCCCCAGATGCCGACGCGGTCGAGGTCGATCCACGGGTACTTCGCGCCGAGCTGGCGGATCGCGGTGACCTGGTCGGGCAAGGTGTTGTCGCCGATATTCTGGAAATAAGCGTCGTGGAAGGCCTTGGAGCGCCACGGCGTACCCATGCCATCGACAGCGATGACGATGAAGCCCAGCTCGGCCAGGGCCTGGTTGTCGCCCTGCGCCACGCTGAAGCTGCGACCGCGCACTGAACCGGTCTGTGGACCCGGATAGATGTAGTCGACGATCGGATACTTCTTCTTCGGATCGAAGTGGGTCGGCTTGAACATCATGCCGTACAGATCGGTCTTGCCGTCGCGGGCCTTGACCGTGAACGGGATCGGAGCCACCCAGCCGGCGGCTTTCAGACGACCGATATCGGCACGGGCAATGTCACGCACCACGCTGCCGTCGCTGGCGTTGCGCAGCACGGCGACCGGTGCCGTCTCGACCGTCGAATAAGCATCGACGAAGGTCTTGCCGTCGGGCGAGAGGAACACGCTGTGGTCGGCGTCTTCCGGGGTCAGCAGGGTCAGGCCCTTGCCATCGAAGCCAATACGATAGAAATGCTGGTAATACGGGTTGCGCCCCGCCTCCTTGCCGACGCCGCGGAACCAGATCGTACGAGTCTTCGGATCGACACGCAGCACCTCGGTGACATTGCCTTCGCCCGTGGTGATCGCCTGCTTCGGCTTGCCAGTCTTCAGGTCATACAGATACAACTGGCCCCAGCCGTCGCGCTCGGAGAACCAGATGGCCTCGTCGCTGCCGGCGAGATACTGCCAGTTGACCTCACCATTGCCGCTTTCGAAGTAGGTCGGTGCGACCTCCTCGAAGACTTCGCGGACGGCGCCGGTATTCGGGTCGGCGATGCGGAACCATTCGTGCTTGTGGTCGCGCGAGGTGGAAACGAAGGACAGGCTATGGCTGTCGTCGGACCACTTTACATCGTCCCACTTGCCGTCGCTGCAGGAAATGTCGTCGCAGAGGCTGGAACGATGCTGGTCGGGCGGCATCTTCAGGCGCACGGTCTTGTGGCCGGCCACGTCGATGACCACACGCTCGATCATGGTGACGTCGGCATCGCCGGGCAACGGGTATTTCCAGGTATCGACCTTGGGATGGCCGACCTGGGTGTTGACCACGGTCATCTCGCCGGTCTTGCGCTGGTCCTGCTGGAAGGTCGCGAAGCGCTTCGAATCCGGCGACCAGACGCCGATGGCGTTATCGGTATGCTTCCAGCCGGCGTTGTCGGTGGCATAGCCGAAGTTCTCCACGCCGTCCTTGGTCAGCTGGGTTTCCGCACCCGTGGCGATGTTGCGAACCCACAGGTTCCAGCCGCGGATGAAGGCTTCCTGCTTGCCGTCCGGCGAGGCCAGGCCGGGCTCGTGCTTCTTGCCCTCGGCAACCGCCGGTGCGCAGTTGGTGCCCTGCTTCAGATCGCACAGGTAGTGCTTGCCCTTCACGGTCACATCGAGGCGACCGTCGGCCTTCTCGGTGAACGCGGTGACGGGCAGCTTGCCGGCCTCGACGGGTTTTTTCAGCACCGCGGTCAGGGCCGCGGCCAGCTTCGCCTGGTCGAACGCGGGCGTGACCTGGCCGGTGGCGGCATCCATCTTCACGAAGTGGTCGCCATTGGCGTCATGGTCGCGATACCAGAAATGGCCATCGTCGATCCAGGTCACCTTCTGCACGGCGTGGTCGACCAGCAGGGAGGCCTGCGGGGCGAGGAAGGATTCGGCACGCGCGTAGTCGCCGGTCGTTACCGTCGGCGTCTGTGCCCCGACGCCCGCGGTGAACAGCACCGCGACCATTGCGCCGCCGAGGCGCGCCTTACGTATCGTCGAATCCATGAAACCCCCTGCCCTGTGAGCGATTGAGTGTTCAAACCGTCGAGGCTAGCGGCGGGGATGACTTTCGACACATGCCATTGGTCACCCCTCATCTATGTGTCGGTCCGGTCCACGCCCGGTTCACGGGATCGTCGCTGCAAACCCGGAAAGCTGGGGGTTCCGGGTCCGACGAGGTCCCGGCGTCCCTCACTAACCCAGGAGCTACGCCATGAGCAGCAACGACCATGACATTAAGGTTCTCAACGGCCTGATCGAGACCACCATCGACAGCGCCGAGGGTTATGCGGAAGCGGCCAAGGACGCGGAAAACACCCGTTACGCCGCCACCTTCCAGCAGCGCTCGGGCGAGCGTCGCCAGGTTGCCACTCGCCTGCAGCAGCAGGTCTCGGCCCTCGGTGGCAAGCCGGAGGACGATGGCACCGTGCTGGCCTCGGCCCACCGGCTGTTCGTCAACCTGCGCAAGACCATGAGTTCGGGCGATACAGCCATCGTCGACGAGGTCGAGCGCGGCGAAGACCATATCAAGCACAAGTTCGAGGACGCGCTCAAGGACGACGAGATCTCCCCGACCACCCGCTCGGTGATTACCGAGGCCTATACCTCGGTCAAGGCCGGCCACGACCAGATGCGCGACCTCAAGCACGCCCTGCACAACTGAGTCACTGCCACACGTGGCGCATGGACGCGGGCTTCGGCCCGCGTTTTTTTGCGCCCCCGCCCAAAGGTCTGAAGAGGTGACCCGAGCATCCTCCGGCGGTTTATGATGGGCGTTGGTGCAGACCCGCTGCGCGAAGAGCAGGAAGGAAAACCAGATGGCTTCAACCAACGCCAGGGCACGTTCCGGCGACAAGCGATACGCCTCCGCCCGCGAGGCACTCGAAGGCCTGGTGGCCGATGGCCAGACCATCGCGGTCGGCGGCTTCGGTCTCTGCGGCATCCCGGAACTCCTGATCGAGGCGCTGCGCGATTCAGGCGTGCGCAACCTCACCGCCGTGTCGAACAATGCCGGCATCGACGGCGCCGGCCTCGGCCTGCTGCTGGAAACGCGGCAGATCCGCAAGATGATCTCCTCGTACGTGGGAGAGAATCGCGAATTCGAACGGCAGTTCCTCGCCGGCGAGCTCGAGGTCGAATTCACCCCGCAGGGTACGCTTGCCGAGAAAATGCGCGCCGGTGGCGCCGGCATCCCGGCGTTCTTCACCCGTACCGGTTACGGCACCCAGGTTGCCGAGGGCAAGGAAACCCGCGAGTTCGACGGCCATATGTACGTGATGGAACATTCGATCCGCGCTGACGTTGCCCTGGTCAAGGCCTGGAAGGCCGATCCGTCCGGCAACCTGGTCTTCCGCAAGACCGCGCGCAACTTCAACCCGATGGCCGCGACCTCCGGCAAGGTCTGCATCGCCGAGGTCGAAATCATGGTCGGTATCGGCGAGATCGATCCGGACCAGGTACACACCCCTGGCATCTATGTCGATCGCATCGTGCACAACCCGAATCCGAGCAAGCGGATCGAACAGCGCACCGTGCGCGCCTGACCCCTTAGGAATACGAAGATGGCCTGGACTCGCGAACAGATGGCGCAACGCGCCGCGAAAGAACTTTCCGACGGCGACTACGTCAACCTGGGTATCGGCCTGCCGACCCTGGTCGCCAATTACATCCCCGATGGTGTCGATGTGTGGCTGCAGTCCGAGAACGGCCTGCTCGGCATCGGCCCATTCCCGACCGAGGACGAAGTCGACGCCGACCTGATCAACGCCGGCAAGCAGACCGTAACCGCCCGCCCGGGCGCCTCGTACTTCTCCAGCGCCGACTCGTTCGCGATGATCCGCGGTGGGCATATCGATCTGTCGATCCTGGGCGCCATGCAGGTCACCTGCGCCGGCGACATCGCCAACTGGATGGTCCCAGGCAAGATGGTCAAGGGCATGGGTGGCGCCATGGATCTGGTCGCCGGCGTGCAGAAGGTCGTCGTGGTGATGGAACACACGGCCAAGGACGGTAGCCCGAAGATCCTCGAGGAATGCTCCCTGCCGCTGACCGGCAAGGGCGTGGTCAACCGGATCATCACCGACCTGGCGGTCTTCGACGTCGTCGACGGCGGCCTGGTACTGATCGAGCTGGCACCGGACGTGGACGAGGATAAAGTGCGCAAGAGCACCGGCTGCGGCTTCAGCAGCGCCCTCGCCGCCTGACCCGCCCATGAAAAAAGCCGGCCGCGGTACCGCGGCCGGCTTTTTTTTGTCCGGATTGGGTCCGGATCGCGGAAATAAAGTCGCTCCGCAGAGGACGCGTCAACATCGGCTTCGGGGGGGAGGAGGGCCGGATGTCGCGGATTAGCGTCTTACGGAGCGAGGAACCTGCCGACCCAGGGGGAGGGGTTGGTGGCAGGTTGAGCAAATAATAATCTCGCGGCGCTGCAACATCCAATATATATTTGTAACGCTACTTATCGGGTTTTCGACTATGTTCGACCTACGCCAGTTGCGTTACTTCGTTGCCGTCGCCGAGGCCCTCAGCTTTACCCAGGCCGCGCAGCAGCTACATATTTCCCAGCCGCCGCTGTCCCAGCAGATCCAATCGCTGGAGGCCGATCTTGGTGTCCGCCTGCTGGACCGCACCAAAAGGCGCGTCGCCCTGACCGAACCGGGCCGCCTGTTCCTGGAGGAAGCGAGGAAGATCCTCTCCCAGGCCGATTCGGCGCGCGCCATGGTGGCCGAGGCCGCCGCTGGCTTCACCGGTCACCTCCGGCTGGCTTATACGGTCTCGGTCTCCTTCCATCCCGCCCTGCCGCAGACCCTGCTTCGCTTCACGGAAGCGGCACGAGGCGTCAGGGTCCAGCTCAGCGAGATGTATACCGGGGCCCAGTACAACGCCATCCTGGCGGGGCAGATCGATGTCGGATTTGTCCGGTCCATACCGGCCGGCGCGGCAAACGGCCGGCTTCTGAACGTCGAAGTCGTCGACTACGAGCCGCTGATCGTGGCCATGCCCACGGCGCACCGGCTGGCTTCGCGTGAATCGGTGCGTATGCGCGACCTTTCCCGCGAACGCTTCGTCGCCCAGCCACGGCTGCTCGCCGCTACCCTGCACGACCGCTTGATGGGACTGGCCGCCAAGGCCGAATTCCGTCCGGATATCCGCCAGGAAGCCCAGCAGGTCACCGCCCTGCTCCCACTGGTGGCCGCCGGGCTGGGCCTGGCCCTGGTGCCTGCTTCGCTCCGCGTTGTACAGCTTGGCGGGGTCAGCTTCGTGCCGCTGGACGACCCGGA
This sequence comes from Luteibacter sp., assembly GCA_036009745.1. Lineage (GTDB taxonomy): Bacteria > Pseudomonadota > Gammaproteobacteria > Xanthomonadales > Rhodanobacteraceae > Luteibacter. The sequence goes on from DASYLE010000059.1 coordinate 8,517, forward strand.
AGCTCATTTGTTGCTGGCCGTGGCCTCGCGAGTGGACAATACGTCGCCGGTGCTGGAAAGCTTCCTGCGTACGGTGAGGCAGTCAAAGGCCTCGCTGGGTTTGTGAGGCCCGGCCCCAAGGGACTCGCGCACAGGGTGCGCCTACAAGTAAGCGACCGCCCTGCGCCCATGATCGCGGGCTTCGCCTCACAGGCTTGTGCTAAGTCATTAGCTCCGCTAGAATTCCCTCTTTCCATTGTTCGTGTTTTCAGGAGCTGGCCGTGAAGGTGCTTTCGTCTCTCAAGTCCGCGAAGTCGCGTCACCGTGACTGCAAGGTCGTGCGCCGTCGCGGCAAAGTGTTTGTGATCTGCAAGAGCAATCCCCGTTTCAAGGCTCGTCAGCGCTGATTTCAGCTGCGACGGGTTGATAAAAAAGGCCGCTTTCGCGGCCTTTTTTATTTTCAGCTTTATCGTGGCAAGCAGGCTATCTCTGCACGAGCGCCAGCTTGACGCCGAGCCCGACGAACGCCGCCGCGAAACCCCGACGCATCCACATAAGGATAGCGGGGCGCGAAAGCACCCGGTCACGCAGTCCCGCCGCGAAAATCCCGTAGGCGGCGAAGACGGCGAACGTCATCGCCATGAAGACGAGTGACAGCTCCAGCATGAGTAGCATGGGCCGCTCTTCGCCGCGCCCCACGAATTGCGGGAGGAAGGCGAAGAAGAAGATCGATAGCTTGGGATTGAGCAGATTCGCCAGGATCGCATGCCGGATGACTGCACGATCCGAAGGAATGGCATGCCCGGACTCGATCTTCAGTGGCCCGTCCGCCTTGAGCGTCATCCAGGCCATATAGAGCAGATAAGCGATACCGGCGTACTTGATCGCCTCGAAAGCGATGGCACTGGCGCGCAGAAGCATTGCCAGACCGGTGATCGCTGCGAGCATATGGGGCAGTATGCCCAGCGTGCAGCCCAGGGCCGCCACGATGGCCGCGCGCCTCCCGCGCGACAAGCCTGCCGCCAGTGTGATGAGCGCGCCGGTTCCAGGCGACGCGACGACGATCAGTGAGGTGATCATGAATTCGATGGTCATGGCGCCTTCGTCCAGAAGATTCGAGCCCATCCTGGCGCGGTCCGTCGCCGTCGTCTTGAATGAAATTGCAGGTCGGTATCAGCCGATCCTGGCATACGCACCCGGCGCCATGCCGAAGTTGCGGACGAATAACCTCGTCATATGGCTCTGGTCTGAAAACCCGCTTTGTGCTGACGCTTCGACGAGTGATACGCCGCTGTCGATCAGTCGGCGTGCGCGATGGATCCGCCGCTGCATGACATAGGCATGAGGCGTCAGTCCCGTGGCTCGCGCGAAGCCGCGCAGGAACTGATAGCGACTGAGCCCGGCTTCGTTCGCCAGGGCGGTGAGGGTCAGGACCGCAACCGGATCGTCGTCGATCATGGCGCGTGCCGACGCAATTCCCCCATGAACCGGAACCCGCCCGACCGACCGTGGCTGCAGCAAGCCGCCCAGGAGCAGGAGCAGGGTCTGGTCCGCCTCGAGTCCATCCCAGGCCCCGTTGCAACCGGTCATCGCCCGGAACGTCGCGCCGAAAAGGCCTGCAAGGCGCTCGTCACGAACGGTGGGCTGGGTGAACTCGCCGTCCGTGAGAGACTGCCCTTCAGCGATATCGGCGGCCAGTTCGGCAACAACCGTGGAGTCCAGGTAAAGCATTCGCCATGCGCGCCCATCGTCACCGATAGGCGCACCGTCATGAACCTCCCCGGGATTGACCGCGATGATGTCTCCCGCGCCGGCCTCGACAAGCCCCCGGCCGCTCGCCGATTTCTGCGCACCCCGATCGATCAGGCCAATGCCGAACTGGTCATGCGTATGGCGGCCAAACGCGAACGTCGAGTCCGCTGCCACGGCCTCGACGCCGTTACTCCGGCAGCGCAGCCGCCTGAACCGCCTTTCCATGGGTTTAGCGGCTGCGTTCAAAACAAGGCCGCGGCCTTCGTCAACGCGATCCACACGCCGATCAGGAACGGGATGCCGACCGCGAGCCAGGCCAGCACGCCGATCCCGCCGAAGCTTCCGCGCGCCGCGGTCGCCAGCACCGTCTCGTTTTCGCCGACATCGTGCTGTAGCGAGCGCTCCTGCTGAAGCTGGGCATCGGTCATGTGGTATTTCGGATTCACCGGCCGGACCAGCAAATTGGCGATGAAGCCGATCAGCAGCAGCCCGGCCAGGATGTAGAGCGTGCGGTCGTAGACCAGGTTCTTGGCCACGCCCGCATCGAGTTGTGCCTGGCGTACGCCGGCGATCAGCATCGGGCCGATCACGCCGGCCACCGACCAGGCGGTCAGCAGGCGTCCGTGGATCGCGCCGACCATCTGCGTGCCGAAGATATCGGCCAGGTAGGCCGGCACCGTGGCGAAGCCGCCGCCGTACATCGACATGATCACGCATACGGCGATCACGAACATCGCGGCCAGACCAAGGTGACCAAGCCACGGCAGCGAGCAGTACAGGATGATGCCGAGGACAAAGAACACGAAGTACGTGTTCTTGCGCCCCATGTAGTCCGAGAGAGAAGCCCAGAACAGGCGGCCAAGGCTGTTGAACAGGCTGATCAGTCCGACCAGGCCGGCAGCGGCCGCGGCGATCGCCGCCTTCTGCGCTATCGACAGATCCGTACCGGGATCGACTCCGAGCAGACGCCCGCCGAAGACATCCTGCAGCATTGGACTGGCCATCGACAGCACGCCGATACCGGCGGTGACGTTCACGCAAAGCACCACCCAGATCATCCAGAACTGCGGCGTCTTCCACGCCGTATTCAGATGCACGTTGTGATGGGTGATCATCGACTCCTTGCCGCTCGCCACCGGCGGCGTCCAGCCAGCCGGCTTCCAGCCATTGGGCGGTACGCGGAAGCCAAACGCACCCAGTGCCATCGCCACCAGGTAGATCACGCCCATGCACAGCAGGGTGCTGGCGACGCCGGGCACACCGTTAACAGTGAACATATCCATCAGCTTGACCGCGATCGGTGCACCGATCATCGCGCCACCACCGAAACCCATGATGGCGAAACCCGTCGCCAGGCCTCGTCGGTCCGGAAACCATTTGATCAGTGTCGATACGGGTGTGATGTATCCCAGTCCCTGCCCTATGCCGCCCAGGACACCGGCTCCGAGATAAACCAGCCACAGCTGGTGGATCATCACGCCGATGCCACCGATGATCAGACCGCCGCCCCAGCACAGCGCAGCAATCAGGCCGGCCTTACGCGGGCCGGCGTGCTCCAGCCAGCCGCCCCACAGCGCCGCGGCGATGCCGAGCATGGCGATGAAGGTCTCGAAGATATGGTTGACCGAGGGCACGGTCCAGTTGCACGACGTCGTGGTCAGCTGGTCCATGAAACCCTGCCCCGCGCAGACCGCCGCGTCGGCGCCCGGGACCAGCTTGGTCATCGGCAACCAGAACACCGAGAAGCCGTAGGCCATGCCGATGCTGAGGTGGATTGCCAATGCCGCCGGCGGTACCAGCCAGCGATTGAACGATGGTCCGGCGATGGTGTGTTCGCGCGATAGAAACCCGGCCGCGGCCGGTGTCCCGTGAATCCCCGTCATGACAGCCCCTTCTTCCCCGAGTGGATGGAGCCGTAACCGGAGGCCCGGACGGCACGCCCGGAGCATATGGTCGCTGGGGGGAAGGTGCTACTCGACTAAAGTCGCAGGTCGCCGATCCGTGGGAGCGAACCCTGTTCGCTCCCACAACAACGGTCTCAGCTCTCGTAGTGGACGCCGGTGATCTCGTAGTGCTTCACGCCATTGGGTGCAGTGAACTCGAAGCTGTCGCCTTCGTTCTTGCCGATCAGCGCACGGGCGATCGGCGAGGAGACCGCGATCAGGCGACGCTTGATGTCGGCTTCGAGGTCGCCGACGATCTGGTAGGTCACCTTGTCACCGGAGTCCTCGTCTTCGAGGTCGACGATGGCGCCGAAGACGACACGCGAACCGGCGGACAGGCGCGAGGTATCGATCACCTCGGCATTGGACAGCGCCGCGTCCAGCTCGTTGATCCGGCCTTCGCAGAAGCTCTGCTGCTCACGCGCGGCGTGATACTCGGCGTTTTCCTTCAGGTCGCCATGCGCGCGTGCCTCGGCGATAGCGGCGATGATGCGCGGGCGATCGACCGACTTCAACCGGTCCAGTTCGCCGCGCAGGCGCTCGGCGCCGTTCTTGGTCATCGGGGGACGGCTCATGCGTGAAGCTCCTTGTGCAATTCCTGCAGGCTATAGACGCTGCCATTTCCATGGAAGTCCAGCGAGTGCACCAGCGCCCGCGCGCCAGCCACCGTGGTGGAATACGTGACGCGGTGCTGCAGCGCTTCGCGACGAATCGAGAACGAGTCGGCGATGGCCTGCTTGCCCTCGGTGGTGTTGACGATATACACGATTTCGCCGTTCTTGATCAGGTCGACCACATGCGGACGGCCCTCGAGCACCTTGTTGATACGCTCGCAGACCACGCCGTGTTCCTTCAGGAAAGCGGCGGTACCCGAGGTGGCGACGAGGCCGTAGCCGCGGCGCTCGATATCCTGGGCGATCGGCAGCAGGCGGTCCTTGTCGGCATCACGCACCGAAAGGAAGACCTTGCCATGCTGCGGCGCCTTGATGCCGGCGGCCTCATGGCCACGCGCGAAGGCGGCGCCGAAGGTGCGGCCCACCCCCATCACTTCGCCGGTCGAGCGCATCTCGGGACCGAGGATCGGATCGACGTTCTGGAACTTCAGGAAGGGGAAGATCGCTTCCTTCACCGAGTAGTACTCGGGAATGATTTCTTTCGTCGTGCCCTGCTCGATCAGCGAACGGCCGGCCATGGCGCGCGCGGCGATCTTGGCCAGCGACACGCCGGTGGCCTTGCAGACGAAGGGCACGGTGCGCGAGGCGCGCGGATTCACCTCGAGGATGAACACGTCCTCGCCCTGGATCGCGAACTGCGTATTCATCAGGCCGATCACCTTCAGCTCGCGGGCGAGCAAGGTAACCTGGCGACGCATCTCGTCCTGGATTTCCGGCGAGAGCGAGTACGGCGGCAGCGAGCAGGACGAGTCGCCCGAATGCACGCCGGCTTCCTCGATATGCTCCATGATGCCGCCGACCAGCACGTTGCCGTCGTGGTCGGCGACGATGTCGACATCCACTTCGACCGCGTGGTCGAGGAAGCGGTCGAGCAGCACCGGCGAATCGTTGGACACCTGCACGGCCTCGCGGATATAGCGCGAAAGGTCGGCATCGTCATAGACGATTTCCATGGCGCGGCCACCGAGTACATAACTCGGACGCACCACCAGTGGATAACCGATTTCACTGGCCATGGCGATGGCCTGGTCCGCGTTCCGCGCGGTGCGGTTGGGCGGCTGCTTCAGGCCGATGCGCTGGATCAGCTTCTGGAAGCGCTCGCGGTCTTCGGCCAGGTCGATCGAATCGGGCGTGGTACCGATCACCGGCACACCGGCCGCTTCCAGCGCACGCGCCAGCTTCAGCGGGGTCTGGCCGCCGTACTGCACGATCACGCCCTTCGGCTTTTCGAGGTCGACGATCTCCAGTACGTCCTCGAGCGTCAGCGGCTCGAAGTACAGGCGATCGGAGGTGTCGTAGTCGGTCGAAACGGTTTCCGGGTTGCAGTTGACCATGCTGGTCTCGTACCCGTCTTCGCGCAGCGCCAGCGAGGCATGCACGCAGCAGTAATCGAACTCGATGCCCTGGCCGATACGGTTCGGGCCACCGCCGAGCACGATGATCTTGTCGCGGTTGGTCGGCGCCGCTTCGCACTCTTCCTCATAGGTCGAGTACATGTACGCCGTGGTCGTGGCGAACTCGGCCGCACAGGAATCCACCCGCTTGTAGACCGGGCGCACGCCGAGCGTACGACGCAGGTGGCGCACGGAGTCTTCGTTCGACTCGACCAGCTCGGCCAGGCGCCCGTCGGAGAAACCCATGCGCTTGAGTTCGCGCATGCGCGGCTCGTCCAGCGCGCTGACGCCCTGGCGCTGCACTTCGCCCTCGGTCATCACGATGTCTTCGAAGGCGGCAAGGAACCAGGGATCGATCCGGGTCAGCTCGTGCACTTCGCCAAGGCTGAGGCCCGCGCGGAACGCATCGGCGACGTGGAACACGCGGTCCGGGCGCGGCTCGCGCAACTCGCGCTTCAAGGTCAGGAAACCTTCCTCGCTGCCGATATCCAGGCCGGTCGGGTTCAAACCGTTCTTGCCGATTTCCAGGCCGCGCAGAGCTTTCTGCAGCGACTCGGTGAAGCTGCGGCCGATTGCCATCACCTCGCCCACCGACTTCATCTGGGTGGTCAGGCGCGCGTCGGCGGCCGGGAACTTCTCGAAGGCAAAACGAGGGATCTTGGTGACGACGTAGTCGATGCTCGGCTCGAACGAGGCCGGGGTCAGGCCGCCGGTGATGTCGTTCTTGAGTTCATCGAGCGTGTAGCCAACGGCGAGCTTGGCGGCGATCTTGGCGATCGGAAAACCGGTGGCCTTGGAAGCCAGTGCCGAGGAACGCGACACGCGCGGGTTCATCTCGATGACGACGACGCGGCCATCCTCGGCATTGATGCCGAACTGCACGTTCGAGCCACCGGTGTCGACGCCGATCTTGCGCAGCACGGCGATGGAGGCATCGCGCAGGCGCTGGTATTCTTTGTCGGTCAGGGTCTGCGCCGGGGCGACGGTGATCGAATCGCCGGTGTGCACGCCCATCGGATCGAGGTTCTCGATCGAGCAGACAATGATGCAGTTGTCCGCCGTATCGCGGACCACTTCCATCTCGAATTCCTTCCAGCCGAGCACCGATTCCTCGACCAGCACTTCATGCGTCGGCGACAGCTCGAGGCCGCGCGTGACGATCTCGACGAATTCCTCGCGATTGTAGGCGATGCCACCGCCCGAACCGCCAAGCGTGAAGCTCGGACGGATGATGGTCGGATAGCCGACCGTCGCCTGGATCTCGTAGGCCTGCTCGATCGTGCGGGCCACGCCGGCCTTCGGGCAGTCCAGGCCGATCTCGGCCATCGCCTTGCGGAACAGGTCGCGGTCCTCGGCCATGCGAATGGCATCGCGCGACGCGCCGATCAGGGCGACGTTGTACTTCTCGAGGATGCCGTTGTCGGCCAGGTCCAGCGCGCAGTTCAGGCCGGTCTGGCCACCCATCGTCGGCAGCACCGCGTCCGGGCGTTCCTTCTCGATGATTCGGGCCACGGTCTGCCAGTTGATCGGTTCGATGTAGACGGCGTCCGCGGTATCCGGGTCGGTCATGATCGTGGCGGGGTTGGAGTTGACCAGGATTACCCGGTACCCCTCTTCCTTCAGCGCCTTGCAGGCCTGGGCGCCGGAATAGTCGAACTCACAGGCCTGGCCGATGACGATCGGGCCGGCGCCGATGATGAGGATGCTTTTTAGGTCGGTACGCTTAGGCATGGGTTCGTGTCTTCGCTCTTTCAGGCGTGATGGGGAGCGGGCGACGCGAGGTCGCCCGGCGGCGTGCGCAACGTCAGGACGTTCGCGCCTTGCCCGCCTCGTCCATCGAGGCAATGAACTGGTCGAACAGGTAACCCAGGTCCTGTGGGCCCGGGCTGGCTTCCGGATGGCCCTGGAAGCAGAACGCCGGCTGGTCCGTCAGCCTGAAGCCTTGCAAGGAACCATCGAACAGCGAGGTATGCGTGACACGCGTATTGGCGGGCAAGGTGCTCGAGTCCACCGCGAAACCGTGGTTCTGCGAGCTGATCAGGACGCGACCGTTGTCGTGATCCTTGACCGGGTGATTCGCGCCGTGATGGCCGAACTTCATCTTCAGCGTCTTCGCGCCGAGCGCCAGGGCCATGATCTGGTGGCCAAGGCAGATGCCGAACAGCGGGATCTTCGTGTCCAGGATCTGGCGGGTGGCCTCGATCGCGTAATCGCAGGCCGCCGGATCGCCAGGGCCATTGGCGAGGAAAATGCCGTCCGCCTCCATGGCCAGCACGTCGGCGGCCGGCGTCTGCGCCGGTACCACGGTGATCTCGCAGCCACGATCGGCGAGCAGGCGCAGGATGTTCTGCTTGACGCCGAAGTCGTAGGCGACGACGCGGAAGCGCGGCACGACCTCGGTGAACGAGGTCGTGTCGAGGTCGTAACTGCCGGCCTTCCAGACATAGGTGGCCTTGGTGCTGACCACCTTGGCCAGGTCCATCCCGTTCAGGCCAGGAAAGGCCCGTGCCTTGGCCAGGGCCGCGTCGACGTCGATGTCCGTGCCGGCGACGATGCAGCCGGACAACGCGCCCTTCTCGCGAAGGATGCGGGTCAGCCGGCGCGTATCGATGCCGGCGATGGCCACGATGTTGTTGCGCGCCAGGTAGGACGGCAGGCTTTCCGTGCTGCGCCAGTTGCTGGCCAGGCGCGGCACATCGCGCACGATCAGGCCGGCGGCATGCACGCGGTCCGATTCGACGTCGACCGGATTCACGCCGGTGTTGCCGATATGCGGATAGGTCAGGGTAACGATCTGCTGGGCGTAGGAGGGATCGGTGAGGATCTCCTGATAGCCGGTCATGGCGGTGTTGAACACCACCTCGCCAACGGTTTCACCGTGGGCACCCACGGCGTGGCCGTGGAAAATGCTGCCGTCTTCAAGGGCAAGCAAAGCAGGAATACGCATCGGATTAGGCCGCCTTCAGGTGCAGCAAAGTCCGCAAGCCTGCGTGAAGCGGCTCGTGGACTTTGAAAATGGATTCGTGGGCGGGTGCAAATGATAGGCGCGAAGCGCACTAATGTCCACCCAAAACACTCTTTGGCACGATACAAGTGCATCGTCCGACGAGCGCCTTGAAGCGCCCGCGAGCGCTATACAATAGCGCACCGCCATCGCCGACGACGAATGCCATGCTGCTCGACCCCGCTCGCCTCGACCGCCCAGACACCGACGTGCGCCGCGAGCCCTTCCCGTTCCTGATCGCGCACGGGCAGCTGCCGGACGAGGCCCGAAACGACCTGGACCGCGATTTTCCGCGCTACGAGAGCGCCGGCTTCTTCCCGTACGACGCCAGCGACTGTGGCCCCACGGTCAACGACCTGGTCGAGAACATGGTCTCGCCGCAGTTCGCCCGCGTCATCGGCGAACGGCTCGGTATCGACAATCTTGGCCAGTACCCGACCCTGGTGACCCTGTGCAGGTTGCTGAACAAGCGCCACGGGACGATTCACACCGACAGCAAGTCCAAGGTCGCCACCGCCCTGGTCTACCTCAACGGCCAATGGCCGGATACCAGCGACGGCTGCCTGCGTTTCCTTGCCAGCATCGACAATATCGACGACGTGGTCGCCCCGGAACTGAAGCCGCTCTATGGCGAATTCGCCGTATTCAGGCGCACCGAGAACTCCTTCCACGGCCACCTGCCCTACGAGGGCGAGCGCCGGGTCATCCAGGTCGCCTGGCTGACCAGCGAGGAGGAAAAGCTGCGCAAGACCAAACGCGGCAAGTTCTCGCGCCTGTTCAAGAAGATCTTCGGCAAGCTGGACAAGAAGATCGGCGCCGATCGCGACCGCAGCGCGTCGCACCGCAACTGAAACCCATTCCACGGCCATCACCAGGGAAGCCGTATGCCCGTCGTCCTGTTCCTGTCCCTCGCCCTGCAGGTGGGCTGTGCGGTACACGTCATTCGCAGCGGCCGTCCGCTTTACTGGATCTGGCTGATCATCATCGGCTCCTACCTCGCCGTGGCCGTCTATGTCTTGGTGGCGGTCCTGCCGGACCTGCGCCATGACCCGCGCGGCCGCAATGTCGCCAGCAAGGCGCTGAAGGCGATCAATCCGGAGAGTCGCCGTCGTGAACTCCAGCGCAAGCTGGAACTGGCCGACACGGTGGACAACCGGCGGCACCTGGCCAGCGAATGCCTGGACCTGGGCGACTATGTGAATGCCGTGGAGCTTTATCGCGGCTTGCTGACCGGCATGTACGCCACCGACCCGGACTTCATGCTCGGCCTGGCCCGCGCCGAAGCCGGCGGCGGCAACTACGCCGCGGCCCGGTCCACGCTCGAATCGCTGATCCGGACCAACCCGAACTACAAGTCCAGCGAAGGGCACTTGCTCTACGCGCGTTGCCTGGACGAAGTGGGCGATACCGACGCCGCCCTCGAGGAATACCGCGTGCTCGCCGACAGCTATCCCGGCGAAGAAGGCCGCTTCCGCTATGCGGCCCTGCTCGCCCGGGTTCTTCGCAAAGACGAAGCGCGAGAGCTGTTCACCTCCCAGCTCAGGCGCGCGGACCTGATGCCGGGGTATTACAAACGCAAGGAAAGCGAGTGGCTGAAGGCCGCGCGCCGTGAGCTTGCCCGCCTGGGCGAATCGAACGCCTGATCAGCGCGCGCCGAAATACCAGGCGACGAACAGGGCGAACACGCCGTAGAGAAGCCCGACCGGCATCAGCCAGCGGGCTTCGACCGAACCGCGGCGGAACATCCACCACAGCGAAATCACCGCGACCATGGTGATCACGCCGGCGACGATCAGCGGCGTATCGAACAGCCACGGCGTGGCGAACAGCGCCAGTGAACTGGGGATCGTCGCCTGGATCATCATCGCGCCGGAGATATTGGCCAGCGCCAGGCGCTCCTTGCCCTGACGCACCCAGATCAGCGCATTCACCGTTTCGGGCAATTCGGTTGCCACCGGGCTCAGCAACAGCGCGACGATATGCGGCGACATGCCGAAAGCCGTACCGATCGCCTCGAGCTGGCCGACGAAGGTGTGCGAGGCCACCGCGATCACCAGCAAGGCGGCGACGGTCTGCGCGGTGACCATGAACATGCGTGGATCGTGGCTCTTCGGACTGAACTTCAATGGCTCAAGCCCGTCCTCGTCATCCGGCGCACTGTCGTCGTCGCGCACCTCGCGCCAGACGTAGAACGCATAGGCGGCGAGGAACAGCACGCCAAGCCATGGCTTGAAGGCGAAGGCGACCAGGCCGAGACCGACCTTGACCACGAAGATGCCGAGGAACCAGCCCTGGTCGCGGGCCAGACGCCGGTGATCGACGCGGATCCGGCAGTCCGGGCGTTTGAGTCGCTTCTGGCAGAAGAACAGGGCGAAGCCGACCACCGCATAGGCGATCGTCGCCAGCACCAGCGGACCGCCGAGTGCCGCGCCCACGCCGATGTCCTTCGCTTCGGGTGTCTTGCCGAAGACCACGGCAACGAAGGTCACCGCGCTCTCGGGCAAGGCCGTACCGAACGCCGCAAGCACCGTGCCGGTCGCCGTCGCGCCGAGCCCCAACTTGTGGCCGAACCATTCGACGCCGTTGACGAAGTACTCGCAGGCGAGATAGATCGCGCCAGCGGAAAGAAAGAACAGCACAAAGGTAAGAGTCATGGGAACACTTGGCCGGGCGAGCGGATAACCGATGGCACAACGACACCGCTCGCCCGGCAAGGAGAGCATGTCGTTGGCCAAAGGTCTCGCCGGGCGGGCCGACACCTGACGGTATCGACTGCCGTTCGCACCATGGGGTCCGAAGACCACCAAGTCTGTTGATGCGAACTCCTCGGGGGAAGAGGATGGCTACTCCCCAATGACAACGGGGCGGATATTAGCATGGGGTCGTGTCAGCACAAGCCCGCGACCATGCAGGTCCGGCCTCAACGGACTCGCGAACAGGGTTCGCTCCCACAAGGTCGCGGCTGCCCTGTGGGAGCGAACCCTGTTCGCGAGTCCTTTGGGGCCGAACACAACACGATTCCCGGCTTAAGAGCGCTCACGCACAGGATGAGCCCCAACAACATCATCCAGGCTCCAGGCACCCGGCGCACGGCCGGTGATCCACTCGGACGCCTCCAGAGCGCCCCGCGCAAAGATCGAGCGGTCAGTAGCGCGATGCGACAGCTCCAGCCGTTCACCCTGCCCCATCAGCATCGCGGTGTGCTCGCCGACGATATCGCCACCGCGGATCACGGCGAAACCGATCGTGCCGCTCTCACGCGCACCCGGACGGCCTTCACGGGCATACACGGCGGAATCGGCCAGCGTCGTGCCGCGTGCCGTGGCGGCGGCTTCGCCAAGCGTGAGTGCGGTACCGGAGGGCGCGTCTTCCTTACGGTTGTGGTGCGCCTCGACGATATCGAGGTCCCAGCCGGGCAAGGCCGCGGCGGCTTCGCGCAGAAGGCGTGTCAGTACGGCGACGCCGAGGCTGAAGTTGGAAGCACGCAGCAACGCAATGCGTTCGGCGGCCTTGTCCAAGCGCTGGGCAAGCGCATGGTCCAGACCAGTCGTGCCGGTGATCAGCGCGATGCCGTGGGCCATGCAATGGTCGAGCGCGGCCTCCAGCCCGTCAGGGCCGCTGAAGTCGATAACGACATCGACCGTCGGCGCGTCGGTCCAGCCGGTGGCGAAACGCAGCGGCGAGAAGTCATCCGGCCATACGAGCTTGCCCGCGTGTATCGAAGCAGACGAGACGATGGCATGGACCAGTTCGAATCGCGTGTCGTCGCGGATAAGGGAGAGCAAGGCCTTGCCCATGCGGCCGGAGGCGCCACTGATGGCGAGGCGAACGGCGCGGCTCATGGGGGGCTCCGGAATCGATAGCGAGAGGGGCATGCTAGCGAAAGCGCGAGCTTTTGTGGGAGCGAACCTTGTTCGCGAGTCCTTTGGAGCTGTGACTATCCAGAGCTGGCGATCGGGAAGGTCACGGCCTCAAAGGACTCGCGAACAGGGTTCGCTCCCACAAAACGGGTTACGAGGTAACGCGCGACCAGAAGTCTTTCACGCCGTCCAGGAAGCTGGTCGAGCGTGGCGTGTGCTTGCCCGCGTCGGCGCTGTCGAAGGTGGCCTCGAGCTGCTCGAGCAACTCGCGCTGCTGGCGGGTCAGGCGTACCGGCGTCTCGATCACCACGCGGCAGATCAGGTCGCCCGTACGGCCGCCACGAACAGACTTCACCCCACGGCCGCGCATGCGGAACTGGTGTCCGGTCTGCGTTTCCGGTGGCACGGTAATCGGCACCTCGCCTTCGAGGGTCGGCACCTGCAGTTCCGCGCCGAGCGCCGCCTGCGAGAAGCGGATCGGTACTTCGCAATACAGGTCGCTGCCTTCGCGCTGGAAGATCTTGTGCTCGCGTACCTGCACTTCGACGTAGAGGTCGCCGGCCGGCGCACCGGCCGGGCCAGCTTCGCCCTGCCCGGTCAGACGAATGCGGTCGCCGTTGTCGACGCCCGCCGGAATCCGCACGGACAAGGTCCGCGATTCTTCCAGGCGGCCTTCGCCATGGCACTTCTTGCACGGCTTCTCGATCGACTGGCCGGAGCCCGCGCAATGCGGGCAGGCCTGCTGGATCGAGAAGATGCCGTTCTGCATACGCACGCGACCGTGACCGGCGCAGGTCTTGCAGGTGCTGACCTTGCCGTCCTCGGAGCCCGAGCCATTGCAGTGATGACAGTTGACCTGGGTAGGTATCTCGATCTGCTTCTCGATGCCGAAGACGGCTTCTTCCAGATCCAGGTCCATCATGTAGCGCAGGTCCGAGCCGCGCCTTGCGCGCGAACGACCGGCACCACCGAAAATATCGCCAAAGATGTCGCCGAAGATATCGCCGACATCCCCAAAGCCATTGCCGCCGCGACCGCCGCCAAAACCGTTCTCGAACGCTTTGTGGCCATGCTGGTCGTACATCGCGCGCTTCTGCGCGTCGGACAGCACTTCGTAGGCTTCCTTGGCTTCCTTGAATTTCTCCTGCGCTTCCGGGTCATCCGGACAGCGGTCGGGATGGCACTTCATCGCCACGCGACGAAACGCTTTCTTCAGGTCGACCTCGGACACACCGCGCTCGACACTGAGAATCTCGTAGTAATCCCGCTTGCTGCTCATTGCTTCATAAATCCGTTACCGCGCCTTGGCGCCGCTATCCACCGATGAAAGCGCGGGCCATCGGCCCGCGCTTCCGTTTGTCCTGGAGACGATTACTTCTTTTCGTCTTTGACTTCGGTGAACTCGGCGTCCACGACGTCGTCCGGCTGGGCCGAACCACCGCCCGGAGCAGACTGGGCATGGGCACCGGCGTCAGCCGAACCGCCCGACTGCGCGGCGGCGTACAGCGCCTGCGCGACCTGCTCGAGGTTGGCGATCTTCGCCTCGATGGCGGACTTGTCGTCGCTGTCCTTCAGCTTCTCCAGGTCCGAGACCGCGGTGTCGATGCTTGCCAGCTGCTCGGCCGGGATCTTGCCGCCGTGCTCTTTCAGCGCGCTGCGCGTGCCGTGGACCAGCTGGTCGGCCTTGTTGCGGACGCTGACGATCTCCTGGAACTTCTTGTCTTCCTCGCGGTTCGCTTCCGCGTCGGCGACCATCCGCTGGATCTCGTCGTCCGAGAGGCCCGAGCCGGCCTTGATCTCGATCTTCTGTTCCTTGCCGGTCTTCTTGTCCTTGGCCGACACGTGCAGGATGCCGTTCGCGTCGATGTCGAAGGTGACGTCGATCTGCGGCATGCCGCGCGGCGCGGAGTCGATGCCGGTCAGGTCGAACTTGGCCAGCGACTTGTTGAAACGGGCCTGGTCGCGCTCGCCCTGCAGCACATGCACGGTGACCGCGGTCTGGTTGTCGTCGGCGGTCGAGAAGGTCTGCGATGCCTTGGTCGGGATCGTGGTGTTCTTCTCGATCAGCTTGGTGAACACGCCACCCATGGTCTCGATACCCAGCGACAGCGGGGTCACGTCGAGCAGCAGCACGTCCTTGACGGTACCGGCCAGCACGCCGCCCTGGATCGCGGCGCCGACGGCGACGGCTTCATCCGGGTTGACGTCCTTGCGCGGGTCCTTGCCGAAGAAGTCCTTGACCGCTTCCTGCACCTTGGGCATGCGGGTCTGGCCGCCGACCAGCAGCACTTCATCGATGTCCGACACGCGCAGGCCAGCGTCGTTCAACGCGGTACGGCACGGATCGATGGTGCGCTTGACCAGGTCTTCGACCAGGGCCTCGAGCTTGGCGCGGGTCAGCTTGATGTTCAGGTGCTTCGGACCGGAAGCGTCCGCCGTGACGTACGGCAGGTTCACTTCGGTCTGGTGGGCCGAGGACAGCTCGATCTTGGCGCGCTCGGCGGCATCCTTCAGGCGCTGCAGCGCGAGGGGATCCTTGCGCAGGTCGATGCCCTGGTCCTTGTTGAATTCGTCGACGAGGTAGTCGATGACGCGGACGTCGAAGTCTTCGCCGCCGAGGAAGGTGTCGCCGTTGGTGGCGAGCACTTCGAACTGCTTCTCGCCGTCGACTTCGGCGATCTCGATGATCGAGACGTCGAAGGTGCCGCCGCCGAGGTCATACACGGCGATCTTGCGGTCCGCACCCTTTTTGTCCAAGCCATAGGCCAGGGCAGCCGCAGTCGGCTCGTTGATGATGCGCTTGACTTCGAGGCCGGCGATCTTGCCCGCGTCCTTGGTGGCCTGGCGCTGGCTGTCGTTGAAGTACGCCGGGACGGTGATGACCGCCTCGCTGATCGTCTCACCGAGATAGTCCTCGGCGGTCTTCTTCATCTTCATGAGGACCTTGGCGGAGATTTCCTGCGGCGCCATCTTCTTGCCGTCGGAGGTCTCCACCCAGGCGTCGCCATTGTCGTGGGCGACGATCTTATAGGGGACGATGTGGATGTCTTTCTGCACTTCCGCGTCGGTGAATTTGCGGCCGATGAGGCGCTTCACCGCGTAGAAGGTGTTCTTCGGGTTGGTCACATTCTGGCGCTTGGCCGGCGCGCCGACGAGGACCTCGTTGTCCTTGGTGAAGGCGATGATGGACGGGGTGGTCCGGTCGCCTTCCGAATTCTCGATGACGCGCGCCGTGGCTCCATCCATTACTGCTACGCAGGAATTGGTGGTACCGAGGTCGATGCCGATGATCTTGCCCATGACTAAATTGCTCCGAATGCTTCTGCGGCCCCCGCGGCCGCGACTGGTTTCAAAGTGGGGACCGGCCCCATCGATTCAATGGCGCCGGGGCGCCGCAACGGTACGTAAGGCACCGTTTTTATGCATATGTTCAGTCAGTGCCCTTGGCCACGGCAACCAGTGCCGGGCGCAACAGGCGGTCGTTCAGCACAAAACCCTTCTGCAGCACGGCAACCACGGTATTCGGCGCGTGCTCGCGCGAATCGACCATGCTCATCGCCTGGTGGTGCTCCGGGTTGAACGCCTCATGCAGCGGATTGACGACTTTCAGGCCATTGCTCTCGGCCAGCTTGTCCAGCGCGCGCAGGCTCAGACTGATGCCCTCGCGCACCGCATTGACGTCCGCGCTCTCGACGGTAAGCCCGCGCTCCAGGCCGTCATAGACCGGCAGCAGTTCGCCGAGCAGCTTCTCGTTGGCGAAGCGGCGGGCCTGTTCCAGGTCGCGCTGGAGCCGGCGACGCTGGTTCTCGATCTCGGCACGCTCGCGCAGGAGGGTCTCGCGCATCTGCGCCAGTTCCTGTTCGGCGGCGCCAAGCCGGGCGGTCAAGGCCTCGACCTCGGCCGCGTGCTCGTCGCCGGCCAGGTTCTCGTCAGCCGGGTTCGGCGCGTTCGAATCGTGGTTTTGCATGGTGACTCCAGATGTCCACTGATCACCCGCCTCTCGGAGCGGGCCAGAATTTCACGGGTATCCCTATAAGAATACCCGTCTCCCGGGCGATTTATGAGGCCGCGCCGGCCCGATTCAAGGCATCGCTGAGCAGGCTGGCGGTGGCCTGGACCACCGGGATGACGCGCTCGTAGGCCATCCGCGTCGGCCCGATCACGCCGATCGCACCGAGCATGCGGCCGCCGACACCGTAGGAGGCGGTCACGACGCTGCAGCCATCCAGCGCCGCGAAGCCGGATTCCTCACCGATGAACAGGCGCACGCCCGGCGCCTTCACGCAGACCTCCATCAACTGGAGGAGGTCACGCTTCTGCTGGAACGTGTCGAACAGGTCGCGCAGGCGATCGAGGTCGGCCAGTTCGGAATAGCCCATCAGGTTGGTCTGCCCGGTCACCAGCACGTCATCCTCGCCCTCGGGGGCGAACGATGCCGCGGCCAGCTCCACCGTGCTGCTGAGCAGCCGGTTCAGTTCGCTGCCGGCCGCGCGGAGCTCGCCCAGAAGGTGCGCACGGATGTCGTCCAGGCGGAACCCGGCGAAGGTGCTGTTGAGGTAATTGGCCGCCTGCTCCAGCTCGCTGCCGTCCAGCGGCTTGGCCAGCTGGATCACGCGGTTCTGCACCTGGTTGTCAGAGAACACCAGGATCACCAGCACGCGCGCGCCGGGCAGGTTGACGAAGTCGATATGCCGGAGCGGGAAGTCGCCATGCCGGGGCACGGTGACCACGCCGGCGAAATGGGTCATCGCCGAAAGCAGGGCCGAGGCATTGCCGAGCAGGTCCCGGGTCGTCGCCTGCTGCGGCAGCTCGAGCAGACGTGCCATGTCCTCGCCGGCGACCGGCTTCAGTTCGATCAGGCTGTCGACGAACAGGCGCAGGCCACGCGGGGTGGGGATGCGGCCGGCCGAGGTATGCGGCGAGGCGACCAGACCGGCTTCTTCCAGGTCGGCCATGATGTTGCGGATCGTCGCCGGGCTCACTTCCAGGCCCGAGGAGCGGGCCAGGGTACGCGAGCCCACCGGCTCCCCATCGATCAGATACTGGGCAATCAGCGTGCGCAGGAGATGCCGCGCGCGGATGTCGAGATCGGAATCGAAGGGCGATTTCATGCGCGGCTTGGGCCAGAAAGGTCGTTATATCCGGCTATGAATAAGGTCTGCGCGGCTCACTTGCAAGTCCGGCGCCCTTTCGTACCCTCCAGTCGCGATTCCTGCGACCGCCTGCCGCTACAATCGCGCCGGATAGAATCGTCCCATCTGTGCCCACCCTCAGCCGCCCGGCCAACCATGCTCACTTCGCTCTACGTTCGTCACTTTGCCGTCGTCGAAGAAGCCGAGGTCGCCTTCGGCCGCGGCCTGACCGTGGTCAGCGGCGAAACGGGTGCCGGCAAATCCCTGCTGGTCGATGCGCTGATGCTGCTGGCCGGTGCCCGCGCCGATAGCGGCATGGTCCGTGCCGGCAGCGACCGCGCCGAACTGGCCGCCGAATTCGACCTGGCCGGGCTGCCCGATGCGCTGGACTGGCTGCGCCAGGAGGAATTGGACGACGGCCAGACCTGCCAGCTGCGTCGCGTCATCCGCGCCGAAGGCAGTTCCCGCGCCTGGATCAACGGCCGGCCGGCCAGCCTGGCGCAGTTGTCCGCGCTGGCGACCCGGGTCGTCGAGATCCATGGCCAGCATGAGCATCAGGCCCTGCTGTCGCGCACCCACCAGCTTGGCCTGCTCGACGCTTACGCCGGCAACGCCGACCTGCTCGTCCGCGTGCAGGCCAGCGCGAAGGCATGGCGCGAGGCCGGCGCGAAGATACGCACGCTGTCCGGCGGCGACGATCGCGAACGTAGGATCGAGCTGCTCAGCCACGAGGTCGAGGACCTGGAGCGCTGGGCGCTGTCCACCACTGAGCTGGAAGAACTCGAGGCCAGCCACAGGCGGCTGGCCAATGCCGGGCGCCTCGCCGAAGGCAGCGCCGGTGTCGTCGAACTGCTCGACGGCGACAGCGAATTCGCGGTCGGCCGCGCGCTCGGTCGGGCCCATGCCGAACTCGCGCGACTGGCCGAACTGGACGCCAAGCTGGTACCGATGGCCGACCTGCTCGACAGCGCCCAGATCCAGATCGGCGAGGCGGTCGATGCGCTCGGCCGCTACGCCCAGGACGTCGACCTCGACCCGGCACGCCTGGCCGAAGTCGATACGCACCTGACCCACCTGCACGACCTGTCGCGTCGTTATCGCCTGCCGCTGGGCGAGCTGTCCGCGCACGCCGCGGCGATGCGTGCCGAGCTGACCCAGCTCGAAGGCGCGGGCGATGCACTCGAGGCCCTGGCGCGCGAGCGCCAGCAGCACGAAAAAGCCTATACGCAAGCCGCCGGCGAACTCAGCGCTTCGCGGCAGACGGCGGCCACCCGGCTCGGGGACGAGGTCACCGTGCTGATGGCCGAACTCGGCATGGCCGGCGGCAAACTGGTCATCGAGCTGGAAGCCGTCGCCGGCGATGAACCGGATCCGCAGGGTCGCGAACGCTGCGAACTGCTGGTCAGCGCCAATCCCGGCCAGCCACCGCGGCCATTGCGCAAGGTAGCCTCAGGCGGCGAACTCGCGCGCATCAGCCTGGCCATCGAAGTAGCCACGCTCGGCAATGACACCATCGGCTGCATGGTCTTCGACGAGGTCGACACCGGCATCGGTGGCGCGGTCGCCGAAGTGGTCGGACAGAAATTGCGTGCGCTCGGCGAGCGTGGCCAGGTGCTATGCGTCACCCACCTGCCGCAGGTCGCCGCGCAAGGTCATGCGCACCTGCGCGTGGCCAAGCACAGCGACACCGATTCCACCCGCACCCTGATCGACGTCCTCGACGCCGCCGGCCGCCGCAACGAAATCTCGCGCATGCTCGGCGGCGTGGAAATCACCCGCGAAACCCGTGCCCACGCCAAGCAGATGCTGGACCGCGCGCAGGGCTGACGTTACCGGTCGAAGCACCTGGCTGATTCTGTGGGAGCACAAAAAAGCAAAGCCTATGGCTAGTTGCGGAGCAACCCGCGCTCGGAGGCCATGCGATACAGGTCCAGTTCCGAGCCCGCACCCAGCTTGTTCATCACGCTGGCGCGGTGGATGTAGACCGTCTTCTGGCCGATACCGAGTTCACCGGCAACCTGCTTCGGCGCGCGGCCCGCAGCGAGCAGCAGGAAAACCTCGCGCTCTCTCGCGGTCAATCGGTTGTACGGATCGAGCTCGGCACTCGGTCGCTCGGCGCGGCGCGCGCGCAGATCCGAGCTCAGGTAAATCTCGCCGTTCATCACGGCACGCAGCGCCGCGACCAGTTCTTCCGGCGCCACGCCCTTGGTCACATAACCGCTGGCGCCACGGCGCAGGGCTTCGGAAACATAAGGCTCGCCGTCATGCATGCTGAGCACGACCGCGCGGGTTTTCGGCGAGACACTCAACATATGCTCGATCAATGGCAACCCACTGCCGTCGGGCAGCGACAGGTCAACCGCGACCAGGTCCGGCATCTGCTGGGTGACCGCCTCGACCGCCTCGTCGGCGTTCCGGCATTCGGCCACGACGTCGAGATCCGGCTCCTGTTCGATCAGGCGCTTGAATCCCTCGCGGACGAGAGCATGGTCATCGACTAGTACGATTCTGAGCATTCGCGCACTGTAGCAGGCCCCGTACGCGTGGGGATGGTTGCCGGACGACGATTAGAAAGTGAACTCCCGCGTGTACCATGCGGCCCATGCGTCTACACGATCTCCTTCGCCGCCCCGGACCGCTGCTGGGAGTCGGTTACTGCCTGCTCTGGATCCTGCTCTGGCCGACCGAGCAGCCTTACTGGGTGCTGCCCTTCGGCTTCCGTTTCGGCGCCTTCCTGCTGACCCGCACGCGCTACTGGCCGTGGATCATCCTCGGCGAAGTCGCCGCCAGCGCGATCAGCGAATGGCATAGCGGGATGCCCATCGGCGGCATGGCCTTCCTGCTCGGCGACCTCCCCGAGCCGCTGGTAGTCGCCATCAGCATGTGGCTGCTGCGCCGCGCCCACCTGCATGCCAGCCTCAGCAACCCGGAGGACGTGGCCCGCCTGCTGCTCTCGGCGATGCTGACGGCCACCGTGGCCACCGCCTGCAATGCGGCCATGCTCGCCCTGCTCCACCCCTCGGCGCCGACCGAGATGCTCAGCAATACCTTCGGCAGCGATCTGCTGGGCAATTACCTCGGCGTGCTGCTGGTGGTGCCGATCCTGGTCCTGCTGTTCCGCGAGCGCCCCACCCAGGCCGCGCTGGCCGAACTGGTGCTGGACGGCCTGCTGGTGATGCTGCCCTCGCTGGCGATCCTGGTCACCCTGACCGAATATTCCACGCACCCGCAATTTGCCCGTGTGCTGTCCCTGGCGCCGGTGCTGTTCTTCGCGTTCCGCCATGGCTGGCGTGGCGCGGGCCTGTCGATGCTGATCACCACGGTGGGCCTGAACACCACCGAGGACATGATCGGCCGCGGCGCGCCGACCGCGGCGGCCCATCTGTTCCTGGCCGTTTCCGGCACCGGCACCCTGATGCTTGGCGCAGCGACCGACGCATTGCGCCGCAGCAGCGAACGGGTCGCCCAGCAGAACAGCCATCTGGCCGCGGCGAACCGCCGGCTCGACCAGCTGGCGCGGCAGTTGCGCGACGCGGCGCGCGGCAACCTGCAGAGCGAGGAAAACCAGCGCCGGCACATGGCCGCGGAACTGCACGACGAACTCGGCCAGAACCTCACCGCGATCCAGACCCATATCAAACTGGCCCAGGGCCGGCTCAAGTCCGCCGGACTGGAGGACGTCAGCACCTCGGTCAACGGCATCCTGGCCCATATGCGCCGGGCCTTGCACCGCATGCTGGATAACCTGCGCCCCTCGGTCCTGGACGAGTTCGGCCTGTTCCGCGCGCTCGACGAGGGCCCGCTGCGCGACATGCTGGCCGCCGCCGGCGTGGCCTACCACACCGACCTGACCGGCGACCCCAGGCTGCTGGACGACGACACCTTGACCGCGATCTACCGGATCGCCCAGGAAAGCGCGACCAACGTGGTCCGTCACGCCGGCGCCAGCGAGCTGCGCCTGCGTCTGCGCATCGGGTCGCGCGACGGGGTCACCCTGTCCCTGCTCGATATCCGCGACGACGGCGCCGGCCTGCCGGCGAATCCGCCTGCAGACCGCGATATCGGCGGCCGCGGCCTGCACGGCATGCGCGACCGGGTCACGGCCCTGGGCGGCATCTTCCGCATTCGCCCGGTGCCGCGGGGCCTGCGTTTGCGTGTGCTGCTGCGCAGCGGTGGCAGCGGCGAATCGTTGATGCCGGACGTGAAGGACCCAGGAAACGTCTGAAGTTCCCTGGTCTAGGAAATATTCCGATACCGGCTTAGTAAAGGCTTCGTTACGATCCTGTCATCGATGTGGGGGAGCCGCCGTCGAGAGACGGCGAGCCCAGACTGATCGTGGGGACGATCAGTCTGATGAGGCGACAGGAGTCAGCCTCGCCGGTAACAACGGCATAAGCCGGACGCTACGCGAGCAATTCGCGGGTCCGAGCCGCCGGGAATCACCGGATAGCCGCTGGTGGACAGGAGTCCTCCAGCGGTTTTTTTATGGGCGCTGTTCAGGGGCGCCGGAACGAAAAACCCGCCCTTTCGGGCGGGTTCGGTCGACGACCTGCCAGGCCTGACCGGCTTCAGCGCTTCTTTTTCGCCCGCACGTACAGGACCAGGCTGTGGTCCTCGATGACGAATCCGTGCCGCTCGGCGATCTCGTGCTGGAGCCGCTCGATCTCCTCGCTTATGAACTCGATGACCTTTCCAGTGTCCACATCGATCATGTGGTCATGGTGCTTGCCACGGTCCAGTTCATAGACAGCCTGCCCGCCCTCGAAATTGTGCTTGATGACGATGCCGGCCGCTTCGAACTGGGTAAGGACGCGATAGACCGTGGCCAGGCCGATGTCTTCCTGGTTGGAAAGCAGCTGCTTGTAGATGTCTTCGGCGGTGAGGTGGCGTGCCTCCGACTCCTCGAAGATCTGCAGAATGCGCATGCGTGGGTGGGTGACCTTCAAACCCGCCTTTCGCAATTCCTTGGTTTCCTGATCCATGCAGTACCCCTCGCGGTGCCGTAAGGCGCTTAGTGTATCATCGACCTCTTCACGATCCGGACTTCAATACGCATGCAAAAGCTCCTCCGCACGCTGGGTTTGGCTGCCATGGCATTGGCCATCGCGGGTTGCCAGCTGGTCTACGTTCCCGACGTGCAGCAGGGCAACCTGCTCGACAAGAAAACCGTCGACCAGCTGCAGCCAGGCATGACCAAGCGCCAGGTCCTGGTGCTGATGGGCTCGCCCTCGGTCGCCTCGCCGTTCAACCAGGATCGCTGGGACTATGTGTCCACCCAGTCGCGCCGTGGTGGCCCGCAGACGGTCCGGACCCTGTCGCTGACCTTCAATAACGACACCCTGGTGCGCACCGACGGCGACTTCTTCGCCCAGGACGCCTCCCAGTTGGTCAAGGATTCGAAGAAGTACCACGCCAGCTACCCGGTCGACGAGACCCAGGGTGACAAGAGCAAGGGCAAGTCCGACGACACCAACACCGGCGGCTTTGGCCAGGGCGACGATAAGTCCGGCGGCGACACCAGCAACAAATAAGCCTCAGGCGCCGCGCCTGGCGCGGCGCCTCCTGGCCTCCATCGGGTCGAGGATCAGCGGGCGATACAGTTCCACCCGGTCGCCCTCCTCCAGCACCTGACCAGGTTCCACCCGCAGGGAAAAGATCCCCAGGCGGGCGGTATCGGCGGCAGCCCCGGGAAGCGCCTCCAGCAGGCCTGACAGCGTGACGGCCTCGGCCGCGGTCGTACCCTTCGGCACCGACAGGCGACACAGCCGCTGCCCCTGGGGACCGGCGTAGACCACCTCGATGCCAATCGACTCAGCCATAGGTACGGCGCGCCTCGTCGCAGAAATCGTCGACCATGCGGTTGGCCAGGGCCTGGAAGCCCATCTTCAAGACCGAACCACCGAATCCGGCGTATTCGAAATCCAGTTCCAGCGACACCTTGCAGCCGCTCTCGCCAAGCGCCGCGAAAGCGAAGACACCGTCCAACGACTTGAACGGGCCCTCGACGAAATGCATGGTCAGCCGGTCCGGGCGTTCGGCGAGGTTGCGGGTCGTGAAGCCCTGCTTCAGGCCGGCGAACTTCAGGTCCAGGCGCGCCACCAGCACATCGCCGTCGCGTTCGATGACCTCGGCGGCTGAACACCAGGGGAAGCGCTTTGGGTATGCTTCCACATCGTTGACCAGGTCGAACATCTGGGCCGGCGTATACATCACGAGCGCGCTGCGGCGGATCTGGATCACGGCTTACCTCATCGCTTCATCGCCCGGCCAAGGGAACGGCCGGACTTGTATCAGGGAAAGATCACCCGATTTTAGCGGACATGGCAAAGACAAAGACGAAGGACACCGAAACCACTGGCGGCGGCACGATCGCGCTGAACAAGCGCGCGCGCCACGAATACCATATTGACCAGCGTTTCGAATGCGGCGTGGCCCTGCAGGGCTGGGAGCTGAAGGCGTTGCGTGCCGGCCGGATCAACTTCGGCGAGAGCTACGCGGTGGTGCTGAAGAACGAGATCTTCCTCATCGGCGCGTCCATCCCGCCGCTGATCAGCGCCTCCACCCACGTCATCGCCGAGGACCGGCGCACCCGCAAGCTGCTCCTGCACCGCGAGGAAATCGACCGCCTGATCGGCGCCGTCGAGCGCAAGGGCTACACCCTGGTCCCCACCGCGATGTACTGGAAACACAACAAGGTGAAGGTCGAGATCGGCCTGGCCAAGGGCAAGCAGGACCACGACAAGCGGGCCAGCGAAAAAGAACGTGAATGGGCCGTGGACAAGCAGCGGGTCATGCGCGCGCACAACAAGCTCGGTTGATGTGACCGAATCTTGACATCGGGGCAGCACCACCCCATGTATACTTACGACGCTTTCAAGCTTTTCCCCGGGGGTGTTCTGGTTTCGACGGGGGTAGTGCGATTGCTTGGTGCATGCCGAGGGGGCGACTTTCCTCGTTAATCCAGTAGCAAAACTTATAGTTGCCAAAAACAACTTGAACACTGTGGCTTCCAACGACAGCGATTTCCACATGGCGATCGCTGCCTAAAAAGCCTTCGGCCCCATAAAGGCCCAGTCCCGAACCGGTCTTGTGCTCATGCTCGCCGGTGTAGGGTCACTATCATGAGATCGCCCGCGATTGCCGCCTGTCGGTCACGAGCTAGATAAAACAGGATAGGTTGCCGGTGCGTTTCGCACACCGTACTGTCGGCGACCGAGATCCAACGGTGAGCTAAGCATGTAGAACTGGGGATTAAACGCCTTCGGACGCGGGTTCGACTCCCGCCACCTCCACCAATGCCGCGGCAGATTATAGGTTAACCCCTTGATCTGCCGTTTGTTTTTGCGGAAGAAAAATACCCGAAACGCCCTTCCCGAGGTATCGTTTTAGGTATCGTTTCGTGCCGAAACCCTATTTTCTTCCGCGCGCATCCGGGCTCTACGTCCGCTTTCTGGTTCCCGCGCACGCCCGCGCCGCCGTCGGATCGCGCTACGTCGTTCGAAGCCTGGGAACGCTCCGGGGTGACGCCGCGAGATTGGCCGCCGCGCGTCTGGGCTATGCTCTGGCGCAGCAGTTCGATGCCGTCAGGGGATGTATGAGCGAACAGGGAAAG
>DASYLE010000060.1:0-8268 GCA_036009745.1 Luteibacter sp.
GCTGCGCTGGACACGGGCGCAGGCGATCGTGAAGGGCGAAGAACAGGCACTGGAAGTGGATACCGCCAACGGCACCTACCAGGCGCCGGGCCGGCCCGCCGGCCACCTGCCGCAGGGCATGAAGCTCGGGCTCACCAGCGCGCGGGAAGACAACGTCAACGACCACACCGGTCGCATCCGCTTCTTCCCCGACGGCAGCTCCACCGGCGGGCGTATCACCTTGCAGCGCGGCCAGCGCCAGTGGCATGTCAACGTGTCCTGGCTGACCGGCGCGGTCGCCGTGGTGGATACGAAATGAAGCGACATAGCCGCGGCTTCAGCCTGCTCGAGGTGATCGCCGCGATCGCCGTGCTGGCGATCGCCTTCGCGGCGCTGATGCAGGTCGCCGGCGGGTCCCTGAGCCTGACTTCGCGCGCCACCGAACGTACGCAGGCGGCATTGTGGGCACGCTCCCTGCTCGATACCGCCTTCGTCGTCGATCCGGTGCGCGAAGGCAGCAGCGAGGGGCGCTTCGACGATCGTTACCGCTGGCGACTGGCGGTGGCCCGCTGGCAGCCGGAGGACGATCCTGCCGCCGATGGCGACAGCCGCCTGGTTTACCGGCTCGACCTGGACGTGCTCTGGGGCGAAGGATCGCAGGAGCGCAGCGCGCATTTCAGCACGCTGCGCATGCCCGGCAATGGACAGCCGCGCGCGCCGGGTCGGCGACTATGAAGCGAACGCGCGGTTTCAGCCTGCTCGAAATCCTCGCCGCACTGGTCCTGCTTTCGCTGGTGCTGCTCGGTGTCTATTCCGGCATCCGCACCGCGACGCGGATCGTGCGCAGCGGCGATGTCGCCATCGAACGCGTGGACCAGGTGCGCTCGGCGCAACAGTTCCTGCGTCGCGAACTGGCCCAGGCGGTGACCATCGCCTTCGATCGCAACGACAATGGCGATGGCATCGTGTTTTCCGGCGGCGAGCGTGAGATCCGCTTCGTCGCCCCGTTGCCCGGTTACCTCGGCGCGATGGGCGCGCAGTTACAGACATGGAAACTGGTCGACGATGACAACGACGATCGTATGCGCCTGGAGGCCAGCTTTGCCCTGTTGCCGCCGGACGGCAGTGAGCCGAAGCCGATCGGCGAGCCCGAGGTACTGGTCGACGGCATCCACAAGGGCAGTTTCGCCTTCCGTGGCTTCGACAAGGACGGCAATCCCATCGACTGGCAATCGGCCTGGGACGATGGCCGGCGCACGCCTTCGCTGGTGCGGATCGACCTGGACCTGGACGGCGGGGTTGTCTGGCCAACGCTGGATGCGCCGCTGCGGGTCGACCCCACGGCGACGGTAGGCCCGGTCTCGCTGACGCGTGGCTTGCGCGGCCCGGGGTTCGTGCGATGAAACGCCCACAGCAAGGCGTCGCCCTGTTGATCGTGCTCTGGGCATGCACCCTGCTGGCGATCCTGCTCGGCGGGTTCGCGATGCTCGCGCGCACCGAAGGCATGCAGGCGCGCTTCCAGGCCGCGCAGACCCAGGCCCATTACGCGGCGGAAGCCGGCCTGATGCGCGCGATCTACGGCCTGCAGGCACGCGACGAGTCGCATCGCTGGATCGCCGACGGGCGTGTTTATCCGTTCCGTTTCGATGGCGCGTCGGTAAATGTCACGGTGACCGACGAAGATGGCAAGGTCGATCTCAACACGGCATCGGGCCAGATCCTGACCGGACTGTTCCATGCCGCCGGGGTCGAGAACGGCAAGGCCACGGCCCTGTCCGCCGCGGTACAGGACTGGCGCAGTTTCGGCGATGCCGCACAGCCGAACGGCGCCAAAGCCCCGCAATATGAGGCGGCCGGACGCAGCTATGGGCCGCGCAACGGTCCCTTCGCGACACTGGAGGAGTTACAGCTCGTGCTTGGAATGGATGCGAAGACGTATGCCCTGATCGCCCCGGCGGTCACCATCTGGTCCGGCCGCGAGCGGCCCAATCCGGCGCATGCGCCGATGCTGGCACTGGCCGCGTTGCCGGACTATGACGCGGCCGCCGCCAGCGAGCTCATGGCGCGGCGAACGGGCACTACCGGTGCGGGAGTAGCGGGAGGTAATGGAGTGACGCATAGTATCCGGTCGGAGGCTACGCTGGCCGATGGCACCCGTGCGGTGCTGAGGGCCACGATCCGCTTGCGCGGCATCGGTGCCGCCACGCAGCCGTATGTCGTTTTACGCTGGTTGGAGGGAGACGGGGAATGAGTGCATGGCAGGACGCTTTGCAGCCTTCGATGGATCGTCTGCGCCGCGGTTGGCGAGGGTCGCCGCTGCCGGGGTTTTTTGCCTGGTGGGGCGGTGAACTCAGGAGTTTCCTGCCGGTACGCTGGCAGGCGGCGCTGAGCGGCGGTGAGTGCTGGCACCTTTTGGAAAGGCAGGACGGTGGCTGGTCGCTTCGTCGCGCTGGCGATACCGTGCCACTGGCCAGCGTCGACGATGCATTGCCCGATACCAACCAGCTCGCCGCACTTCGCACGGCACTGGCGACCGTCGACCGCGAGGACCTGCGGGTCGCGCTGTGCCTGCCGGCACCGACCGTGCTGCGCCGGAAGCTCGCGCTGCCACTGGCGGCGCGCGACAACCTGCGTCAGGTCGGCTCCTATGAAATGGACCGGCAGACGCCTTTCCGTGCCGACAGCGTGTATTTCGATGTGCGTGAGATCGGCGGTCCCGCGCCTGCCGGCAAATTCGCCGCGGAGCTTGCCGCCGTACCGCGTACGCAACTCGATCCGTGGTTGACGCGCTTGCGCGACATCGGTTTCGGCATCGACGCGGTCGATGTCGGCGAGGCCGCGGGACGCGCCGGGCTGGATCTGTTGCCGCCCGAGCAACGCCCGCGTCGCAGCAATCCACGACGCCGGCTCAACCTTGCCCTGGCGGCAGGTGCTGTCGTGCTGCTTGTCCTTGGCATGAATGCATGGCTGCACAATCGTCAGGCCGCACTCGCCGTCATGCAGGACAGGGTCGATGCGATGCATGCCGACGCCCAGCGTGTCGTCGCCCTGCGCCAGCGCCTGAGCGACAGTGCGGGCGCTGCCGGCTTCCTCGCACAGCGCAAGGCAAAGGCACCCTCACTGCTCGCGGTGATCGAGGAACTGTCGCGCCGCCTGCCTGACGACACCTGGCTGGAGCGGCTTTCCATCGACAATGCCGGACAGATCGGTTTCCAGGGGCAGAGCCCACAGGCCGCGCGCCTGGTCGACACACTGAAGGGGTCCACCCTGGTGGGTGAGCCGAGCTTCCAGGGCACCATCCAGACCGACCAGACCACGAACAAGGAGCGTTTCTACATGGTCGCCCACGTGCGCCAGCCGACCCCGGAGGCCGCGCATGCGCCTCAAGCCCGCTGAATCGCGCGTCGCCGCGTTGCTGTTGCTGCTGGTCACCCTGGTGATCGGTTACTTCGTGCTGGTCCACTGGTGGTTCGTCGCACCGCAGCTGCAGATTGCCTCGGACATGGACGACCTGCGCGACACCGAGCAGCGTTACGCGGCGGCGATCGCCGAGCGTCCCGTGCTGGAAAAGCGTATCGCCGCGCTGTCCGCCGGCCAGACCGACAGCAATGCCTTCCTTCCCGAGGACGACCCGAACGCCGCTGCCGCTGGCCTGATGCAGCGCGTGGTCGATGTCGCCGCCGCGCACCAGAGTACGGGGCCGTGCGAAGTCGTGCAGAAGATGCCCGTACCCGGCCAGGACAAGGCGGGCGATCCGTATCGCAAGGTCACGGTCAATATCTCGTTGCGCTGCTATGTCGAGCCGATGGCCGCGGTGCTGCATGACCTGGAAAACGGCATGCCTTACCTATTCATCGAGGACTTCAGCGCGTATCGCAACCCCATGGCGGCACGCAGCGCCGTCTCCACGCCGCTGGATGTGCAATTCAGTGTGTCCGGTTATGTGCGGCAGGCCGTGGCGGCATCCCCGGCGCAGGGAGCGAAGCGATGAACGCGCTCGCCCAGCGTCGCCTCACCCCTGTCCTGGCTACGATTTGCGTACTGTTCGGCGTCGCCGTTGTCGCCATGCTCGCCGGTGTCGGCCGTGCCGTGCATTGGGATCCCGCGCCACCGGCCGAAGTGGCCAGGGCCCCGGAAAAGGCGGCGCAACTCACGCCACCGAAGCCGTTGGCGACCTATGTCGATATCTGGCAACGCCCGCTGTTCACCGCCGATCGCAAACCGATGGTGCCGCCGTCCGGCGATGCCCAGGGCGCGAGCCTCGGCGACCTGGAACTGACCGGCATCATCATGACCCCGGGCCTGCGCATGGCCCTGCTGCACGATCGCACGGGCAACCGCGAGGTCCGTGTGCGCGAAGGCGCGGCACTTCCCGACGGTCGCTGGATGCTCGGAACGCTGAGCGCGCGTAGCGCGACCTTCGATAGCGGCGGCGAGAAGAAAGAGCTCGTGCTCAAGGTCAGCGCGCCGACACCGAGCAAGCCGGGCACGGCGCAGGCACCGGGCGTGCCCTCGCCGATGCAGCCACCGATGCAACCGCCACAACCGGTCCCGATGGCGTCCCCACCAAGTACGGCGCAGGTCGCGCCGCCACCGCCGAGCGCGGAAGAAGCCCGGCAGAAAGCCCGAATCGAAGCCTTGAAAGCCGCCGTACAGAAACGGCGCGCCGAACAGGCTGCGCAATCGGCCAACGATGGAGTACGTTGACCCATGTCCAGATTTTCCCTGCTCGGTGGTCTCGCGCTGACCGCCGGCCTCGCCGGCTGTGCCAGCCTTCCCCAGCCTAAAGACGACGGCGCGCTGCAACGCGAAGCGATCGCCGGTACCGAGAAGCTTGCACCGGCGTCCACCATTGTCAGTCGTCCGACGGAAACCACGTCGGCTGCGGTATTGCCCCAGATCAGTACCGGCAGTGGCCAGTTCATCAAGCCCTCCGCGCTCGCCACGCCACGTGCGAAGGCGCAAGGCCCGGGCACGGTGGTGCTGAATTTCGAGAACCAGCCGGTCGAGGCGGTGGTCAAGGCGATCCTCGGCGACCTGCTGCATGAGAACTACACCATCGTGCCCGGCGTGCAGGGCAATGTGTCCTTCTCCACCTCGCAGGCGGTGACCAACGAAGAAGCCTTGCCGATCCTGGAGACCTTGTTGTCCTGGACAGGCAACGCCCTGGTGCATAAGGAAGGGCGTTATGTGGTCTTGCCGGCCAAGGATGCGGTCGCCGGCAACCTCGTGCCGAGCCTGGGTGCCTCCGCGCCGGCCGGCGGCCTGCAGGCGCGCCTGTTCCCGTTGCGCTACATCAGCGCGACCGAGATGCAGAAGCTGATCAAGCCCTTCGCGCGCCAGGACAGCGTGCTGCTCGCCGATACCACGCGCAATGTGCTGGTGATGGCCGGCACACCGGACGAGCTGGCCAACTACCAGAACACGGTGAATATCTTCGACGTCGACTGGCTGCGCGGCATGTCGGTCGGGGTGTTCAGTTTGCAGCGGGCGAACGTCGCCGAACTGATGCCGGCACTGGACAAGCTGTTCGGCGCCAAGGGCGACACGCCGCTGGCCGGACTGCTGCGCTTCATCCCGATCGAGCGCACCAATGCCCTGGTGGTGATCAGTCCCCAGGCGACGTATCTGGACGAAGTGCGCGGCTGGATCGAGCGGATCGACCAGGGTGGCGGCAACGAGCCGCAGCTGTTCGTCTACGACGTGCGTAACGTTCAGGCCAGCGACCTGGCCGATTACCTCGGCGATATCTACGGCAACGGCAAGTCTGGTGGCGGCGACAGCGGAGGCAAGGTCGGGCCGGGGCTGAGCTCGGGCTCGCTCGGCAATACCGACGACGCGTTGGGCGGCAACACCAATAATTCCGGCAGCGGCCTGGGTAGCAACGCGGGCGGCTTCGGCAACTCCGGCGGCGGCATGGGCTCCGGGAGCGGCCTTGGTTCCAACGGAAGCAATGGTGCGTCCGGCGGGCTCGGCGGCGGCATGCTCGGTGGATCCTCCGGGAGCGGCAACGACCCGCTTGGCGATGACAGCTCCAAGGGCAAACGCAGCGGTGGCGTTACCACTGGCGATGGCATTCGCATCAGCGCGGTCGATGCCAATAACCAACTGATGGTGCGCGCGCGCCCCTCGCAGTGGACGGAGATCGAATCGGCGATCAAACGCCTGGATACCGTGCCCCTGCAGGTACAGATCGAGACCCGCATCCTCGAGGTGCAGTTGACCGGACAATTCCAGTTCGGTGTGCAGTGGTACCTGGAAGGGCTGGTCGGTGGGACCAATGGGACGGTCGGCCAGCCTGGCAACCAGCAGCAATGGGCGCTGGGCGGTGGCGGCAACAAGTTCAATCCCGGCTCGGCGACATCACCGGGGGACGCGTTCTTCTATTCGTTCGTCAATAACAACCTCAATGTTGCTCTGCGCGCACTCGAACTCAACGGAAATTCGAAGATACTGTCCGCGCCGTCCCTGGTGGTGCTGAACAATCAGAAAGCGCATATCCAGGTTGGCGATCAGATTCCGGTGACACAGACGTTCATCAACACGAATTCGAATACGGACAACCAGGTCGGCCAGGTCCAGTACATCAATACCGGCGTGATCCTTGACGTCCGTCCGCGAGTGAACCCAGGCGGCCTGGTCTACCTCAATATCAGCCAGGTGGTGAGCAAGCCGGGACTTGCGGATGGCTCGGGTAACGTACCAATCTCGCAGCGTGAAGTCGCGACCAGGGTCGCGGTGCAGAGTGGTCAGACCGTGTTGCTCGGCGGCTTGATCCAGCAGGATGAGATGCAGTCCGATACAGGCATTCCCGGTCTGAACCGTATTCCGGTCGTCGGGCGCCTTTTCGGTACGACCAACCGCAATCGCAATCGCACCGAACTTCTCGTGCTGATTACTCCTCGTGTCATCACCAACGGCTCGGACGCCAAGCAGATCACCGACGAATACCAGCGCAAGTTCGAGTCGTTGGCGCCACTGCGCGCGAAGCCGGCCGAAGGCGCGGTGACGACGCCGATACGCCCATAAGGCGATATCGCCGCGCTCTCGCGTAACATGCGCGCGCATGAGCGCTTTTCCGATCTCACCCCTGCTGCCGCGGATCCTCGACTCCTTGTCGGGACATCCGCGGCTCGTGCTTGAGGCGCCGCCGGGCGCGGGCAAGACGACCCAGGTGCCGCTGGCCCTGCTCGAGGCCGGCTGGCTGGAGGGGCGGCGCATCCTGATGCTCGAGCCGCGCCGTATCGCCGCGCGAGCCGCTGCCGAGTTCATGTCGCGCCAGCTCGGCGAGGAGGTGGGGCGTACCGTCGGCTACCGCATCCGTTTCGAATCGCGGGTCAGCGCGGCGACGCGTGTCGAGGTGGTGACCGAGGGCATCCTCACCCGTTTGATCCAGGGCGATCCTGAGCTGTCCGGCGTCGGTGCGGTGATTTTCGACGAGTTCCACGAACGGCACCTGGCCGGCGACCTTGGCGCGGCGCTGGCGCTGGACGTGCAGGCGACCCTGCGTCCGGACCTGCGCCTGCTGGTGATGTCGGCGACGCTGGATGGCGAGCGCATCGAACGCTGGCTGGATGCGCCGCGGATCAGCAGTCCGGGTCGAAGCTTTCCCGTGCGCATCGACTATCCGCCCGCGCGCACACAGGAAACCGTTGAACAGCATCTGGCGCGGACGGTGCAACAGGCCCTACGTGAAACCGATGGCGACGTCCTCGCGTTCCTGCCGGGGCGGCGCGAGATCGAGCGCACGCGTGGCATGCTCGAGCGCCAGCACGAGTCGGTCGAGGTGCTGCCGCTGCACGGCGAGCTGTCGCTGGTCGAGCAACATGCGGCCCTGGCTCCCGCGGAACCGGGGATACGGCGCGTGGTGCTGGCGACCAATGTCGCCGAATCCAGCGTGACCTTGCCCGGCATTCGCGCTGTCGTCGACAGCGGTTTGGCGCGGGAGCCGCGCTTCGATCCGAATTCCGGCTTCACGCGGCTGGAGACCGTGGTTATTTCGCAGGCCTCCGCCGACCAGCGTGCGGGGCGCGCCGGTCGTGTCGCCGAAGGCGTGGCTTATCGCCTATGGGCGCAGAGTCGACGACTCGAGCCTTCGCGCAGCGCGGAGATCGCCCAGGCCGAGCTGTCAGGTCTTGCCCTGGAGCTAGCCGCCTGGGGCAGCGAGAGCCTGCCCTGGCTCGACCCGCCGCCTTCCGGCGCGATGGCGCAGGCACGCGAACTGCTGCAGCGCCTAGGCGCTCTGGATGCGACAGCACGGATCACCGCGGTCGGGCGCGGCATGCTCGA
>DASYLE010000061.1:0-1727 GCA_036009745.1 Luteibacter sp.
CCAGCGATTCGTTGGCGTCGACAAAAACTCCACGCACGGGATTCTCCATCACTAGGAAGCGACGCCGGCGATTGCCAGCACGGTGTGCATCAGGGTATTGGCGCCGGCGGTGCAGTCGGCCTGCGTCGCGTCTTCCAGTTCGTTGTGGCTGACGCCATCCTTGCAGGGAACGAAGATCATCGCCGACGGCACCACATTGGCGAGGTTGCAGGCGTCGTGGCCGGCGCCGGAAGTGATGCGGCGGTGGCTGTAGCCGAGTGCCTTGCTGGCATTCTCGACGGCGTCGACCAGTTTTGCATTGAACACGGTGGGCGGCTTCTTCCAGATTGCATCGAAGACGATCTCGGCCTTGCGTCGTGGTCCGATCTCGGCGATCGCGCTGCGCAAATCGCGATCGATGGCTTCGAGCGTTTCGGCGCTGGGGCTGCGGATATCGACGGTGAAGGCAATCTCGCCGGGAATGACGTTCCGGGAAGGTGCTGCGATCACCGCTTCGCCGACGGTGCCGACCGCGTTCGGACCGTGCGCCTTCGCGATCCGCTCCACCGCCAGCACGACTTCCGACAATGTCGCTAGCGCGTCGCGGCGCAGTGGCATCGGCGTGGTGCCGGCGTGGCTTTCGAAACCGGTGACCTTGCCGTCATACCAGACGATGCCCTGGCCGCGATCGACCACGCCGATGGTCTTGTTCTCGGCCTCCAGCAGCGGTCCTTGTTCGATGTGCAGTTCGACGAAGGCTCCGAATTTTTGCGCGCCCACAGCTTCCAGGCCGCGATAGCCAATACTGTCCAGCGCTTCGCCGACGCTGATACCGGCCAAATCCTTGCGGCCCAGAATATCGTCGGTGGTGTAGTCGCCGGCATAGGCGGCCGAGGCCATCGTCGCCGGCGCGAAGCGCGAGCCTTCTTCGTTGGTCCAGTTGACGATGCAGATCGGCGTCTCGGTCTCGATCCCGGCATCGTTGAGGGTGCGGACCACTTCGAGCGCTGCAAGTGTGCCGAGCACGCCGTCGAACTTGCCGCCGGTCGGCTGGGTATCGAGATGCGAGCCGAGGCCCACCGGCGGCTTCGACATGTCGCGGCCCTTGCGCAGCGCGAACATCGAGCCCAGCGCATCGACATGCACTTCGAGACCGGCGGCCTCGCAGGCGCTGCGGAACCAGTCGCGCACCTGCTTGTCCTCGGGGCCGAGCGTCAGCCGCCGCACCCCGCCTTTCGCCGTCGCGCCGAATTTCGCGGTTTCGTGGATAGTGTCCCAGAGCCGCGCGGAATCGATCTGCAGGTTGGAGGCGATCTTTGTCATGGAGCTACTTCCGGAACTCAAGGGGCCGCGCACTCGGTCCGTTTCAATGACGCGCCTGCAGCGGCGCGTCAATAACCGTAGCTCCCTGCGCCAGCGAGGCTGCGAGTTCGGCGACGCGTTCCACCGCGACGGTGTCGGGGGAAGTCAGCCAACTCGCGGAAAACGTCAGGAGCGGCATCTGCAGGTTGGTCGACAGCAATTGCAGCCGCCCGTCGGCCATTTCGTTCTCGACGATCGCAGTCGGGATCACGGCAATGCCGAGGCCTTCGATCGCCATGTGGATGACGGTAGCCAGCGAGGCGCTGGCATGCAGCCGCATCGGCGGCAGGTCCGGGCGGTTGAACATCGAGCGCACCAGTTCGTAAGGCGGGGTCTTGCGCGGAAAGGTGATGATCGGAAACTTTGCCAGATCATGCACCGTGAGG
>DASYLE010000062.1:0-19712 GCA_036009745.1 Luteibacter sp.
CATTTCAAACAACGACTGCCGAAGTAGCCCCGCCCTCATCCCCCCACCGGTCACCCCGGTGCCGGCCGGGGACCAGCGGCGATAACCTGCTATTGACGCCACTGGATACCAGCTTGCGCTCACTACTGTCTGGGAAAAAAAGCGTGACCACCAAGAGCAAGACGGCGCTGGGGAAGTCACGGCCCCAAAGGACTCGCGAACAGGGTTCGCTCCCACAAGTCCGCGGCAACCTGCTCCTGTGGGAGCGAACCCTGTTCGCGAGTCCTTTGGAGCCAGACCTGCACGCTGGCCAAAATAAAATACACGGCGATCAGCCGGCTCGTGATTCCGGGGCCCCGCCGGCCGCCCCGCGCAGCGGGCACGCGATCGGGGTGGCCTCTTTGGGTTACTTTTCTGGGCCATTCCAGAAAAGTGACTCGGCCTCCGGCAGGAGGGCGAAACACCGGCGCCATAGGCGCCGACACGATCACGAAAACGCAACCAGAGAATCGGCCTTTGAAAGGCACCGTTCTCTAGTCGGCTGGCCCCTCAGGTCACAAGGATTCGTCATCCTCGTCATGCCGCCGGCGCTTCGCCCGCAGCCGCCACCAGCGAATCCCCAGGTTCAGCGAAAACCATAGCGCAATGATCCCCAGCGGCCAGGCAACCACGGCCGGCCACAGCAGCCCGATCACGCCAAGCACCAGCAATCCGATCGTGCCTGCCAGTACCGGCCCGGTCTCCGTATCGCCAAGCACACGCCGGTCGCTCAGCGCCGCGCCGACCGTATTGGCGATACGCAAGGCACCCGCCGCGGCACGCCCGGAACTGCCGCCGCCATAACGCGCCGTCCGTGGCGTCCCCGCGCTACGCGTCACCCGCTCGGAAGCATTCCGCCGCCGCCTCGGCGTCAAGACGATTTCCGTCGCGTTGCCAAGATCGCGCTCATACTGCGCCGCCATCTGCGCGGCGAAGGTCGGATCCTCGATCGCCACATCGATCTCGCGATTGCTCAGCCAGCTGGCGATATTGAGGTTGGACGAACCCACGCGCGCCCATTGCCCATCGGCCACGGCGGTCTTCGCGTGCAGCATCGAACCGTTCCACTCAAATACGCGAATGCCGGCCTTCAATAGCGGCTTGTAACCCGAGCGCGACATGCCGGCGACCATCGGGATGTCGCTACTGCCGGGGACCATCAGGCGTACATCGACGCCGTCGCGCGCCGCGGCGGACAGTGCCTGCACATAGGGGGCGATGCCGACGAAATAGGCATCGGTCAGCCATAGCGTCTTGCGCGCCATCGCCGCGATCATCTGGTCCAGCCGGTACATGCCGGCCGTGCTCGGCTGGGTGGCGATCACTCGCAGCGCCACATTCCCGGCTTCCGGATAGACCATCGACTCGTCGAGGGCCAGCAGGTTACCTTCGCCGCTGCTGGCCCAGCTGTCGACAAAGGCGTGTTCCAGTTCCATCAAGGCCGGCCCGCGCAGGGAGACGCCCGTATCGCGCCACGGCGGGATGTTCTTCGAAGCATCCCCCAGCCACTTGGCGCTGATGCATACCCCGGACAGAAACCCGATCTCCCCGTCGATGACCAGCAGCTTGCGGTGATCGCGACTGACCCAGCCGAAGGGGCTGCCCAGATGCGGCGGATTGTGTACGCGTACCTGTCCGCCGACGGCGCGCAATGGCGCCCAGAACGAGGCGCGCGACTGACCGAAGCAGCCCACCCAGTCGCAGACCACCGCAACCAGCACGCCGGCTTCGGCGCGTTCGACCAGTGCATCGCGGAAGGCCTTGCCGACCTCGTCATCGCGGATGATGTAGTTCTCGAGGAAGACACGTTTCTGCGCGCCGCGGATCGCCGCCAGCCAGGCAGCGAAGTGGGCTTCCGCGTCGATCAGCAGTTCGACCGCGTTGCCCGTGATCAATGGTGCGCCAGCGGCGCGGCTCAGTGCCTGTTCGGCGAGCACACGGCCGGGCAGGCCAAGGGAGCGATGGGGAGCGGTCATGGATGGGCCAGTGGCTTGATGGACCGAGTGTAGCGACTCGGGGCTTCTGTCATCATCGCCGCCATGCCGTTATTACTGCGTCTAGACAACTATGAGGCGTGCCTTGCACGCATTTTTGCGCATACGGGCGATGACCTGCGCGTTGCCGCGCCGCTCGGACTGGGCAAGCCGCATGGGCTGCTGAATGCGCTCTACCGGCGCATTGTCGCCGAACCGCGCTATTCGCTGACCCTGTTCACCGCGCTGTCGCTGACCCGGCCGTCGCCCGCGCCAGGGCTCGAGGCCCGGTTCCTGAAACCCTTTCTCGAGCGTCACTTCGGTGCCGACTTCGAGGACCTCGATTACACCCTGGCCCAGGCACGCGATGCCTTGCCGGCGAACGTGCATATCCACGAGTTCTACATGCAGTCCGGCGCGCTGTTGCACTCGGCGGCCGCGCAGCAGGATTACATCAGCCAGAACTATACCCATGTCGCGCGGGACCTGGCCGGGCAGCGGAT
The DNA here is from genome assembly GCA_036009745.1 of Luteibacter sp. GTDB lineage: Bacteria > Pseudomonadota > Gammaproteobacteria > Xanthomonadales > Rhodanobacteraceae > Luteibacter. The sequence goes on from DASYLE010000062.1 coordinate 2,495, forward strand.
CAATGTGCTCGTGCAACTGGTCGCGGTGAAGGAAGACGCACGGGGCGTACGGATCAGCCTTTCCTCCAACCCCGACCTGACCCTCGACCTGCTCGATCGCCTGCGTGCAGCGGGTGAGCCCTTGCCCTTGATGGTGGCGGTCGCGCATCCGCACATGCCCTATGTCAGCGGCCATGCGGAAGCACCGGAGGGCATGTTCGATATGCTGCTGACGCCACCGGCCTCGCCGCCGCTGTTCGCCTTGCCGCGCGCGTCGATCGAACTGACCGAGTACGCGCTCGGCCTGCATGCCAGTGCCCTGGTCAAGGACGGCGGTACCTTGCAGATCGGCATCGGTGCGCTGTCCGACGCGCTGGTCCAGTCCCTGCTGGTCAGGCACCAGCATAACGAAGCCTGGCGCCAGGGCGTGGCCGCCCTCGATCTGGCGGGCACCACCGCGAGTTTGCGCGACCGCTGTGGCGGCGACGGGACGTTCGAGACGGGCCTGTATGGTTCGAGCGAGATGGTCATGGACGGTTTCATGTACCTGCAACAGGCAGGCGTGCTGAAACGCCGTTCGTATGACGACCTGGCACGCGAACGCGCCTCGGCGGCGGGACAGTCCCAGGGCGATGCCGGCGGCCACTATCTGCGCGGCGCCTTCCTGCTCGGCTCGCGTGAGCTTTACCGGTGGATGGACGATTCGGAGGCCAACGATCCGGATGCGATCGATATGTGCCGCGTGTCGAACGTCAATCATCTCTACGGCGATCATCAGGAGCTGGCGGTACTCCAGCGGCGCGGCTCGCGCTTCTTCAACACCTGCATGATGGCCACCGTGCTTGGCGCGGCGGTATCGGACGGACTGGAAGACGGCTCCGTGGTCAGTGGGGTAGGCGGGCAGTACAACTTCGTCGCCATGGCGCACGAGTTGCCCGGCGGCCGCTCCGTATTGTTATTGCGTTCCACACGTCGCACGCACGGAAAGCTCGAATCGAATATCCGCTTGAACTACGGCCACGAGACCATCCCGCGTCATCTGCGGGACGTATTCATCACCGAGTACGGTATCGCCGACCTGCGCGGCAAGAGCGACAGCGAATGCATTGCCGCGATGATCGGTATTGCCGATGCACGTTTTATCGATGGCCTGGTCGGCGAAGCAAAGAAGGCGCGCAAACTGCCGGCCCATTTTCAGATTCCCGAGGTCTGGCGCCGCAACACGCCCGAGCGGTTGCGCGAGGCGCTGGCGCCGCTGCAAAAGCAGGGTCTGCTCGATGCCTTCCCGTTTGGCAGCGATTTCACCGACGTCGAGCTCCGCCTGCTCCCCGCGCTCGGCTGGCTGAAGTCGCGGAGCACCACTACCGGCGGCAAGCTGGCACTCCTTGGTGCCTTGCTCGCGCCGGGCCCGGCAGTGGCGGGGGAGGTCGAGGCGCTGTCGCGGATGGGCTTCGCGCAGGCGTCGAACGTCGGCGATCGTGTGCAGAAACGGCTGCTTAGCGCCGCTTTGAGGCGCCAGAAGGGCCGCTGAGACTCGCTCGAAAGGCGCCGGTCACAAGCAATCGGGTATCCTAGAAGGCATGGTCGCCGCGTCCTGGCGCTTCCCCCTATTCACTCGTGCATGCCATGAACCAGCCAGCTTCATTTTCGCCGCGCGCCGCCGAATCGGCGCGCCGCCGTGACAGCGTCGCGGTACGCATCGACAACGTCCTTGTCGGCGGTGGCGCGCCGATCGTCGTGCAGTCGATGACCAATACCGACACCGAGGACCCGGCCAGCACCGCGAAGCAGATTGCCGAACTGGCCCGTGCGGGTTCCGAACTGGTCCGCATCACGGTCAATACGCCGGCCGCCGCCGCCGCCGTGCCGCGCATCCGTGAGCGGTTGGACATGATGGGCATTTCGGTGCCGATCATCGGCGACTTCCATTACAACGGGCACCAGTTGCTGGAAAACGAGCCGGCCTGCGCCGAGGCGCTCGCCAAGTACCGTATCAATCCCGGCAATGTCGGCTTCGGCAAGAAGAAAGACAGTCAGTTCTCCTCGATCATCGAGATGGCGATTCGCTACGGCAAGCCGGTGCGCATCGGCGCCAACTGGGGCTCGCTGGACCAGAGCATGGTTGCCGCGCTGATGGACGAGAACGCGAAGCGCGCCGTGCCGTGGGAAGCCTCGCACGTCGCCCGCGAAGCGCTGATCCGTTCCGCGCTGGATTCGGCGGCGCGCGCCGAGGATCTTGGCCTGCCACGTGACCGGATCATTCTGTCGTGCAAAGTCTCCGGCGTGCAGGAGCTGATCGCGGTCTATCGCGACCTGGCCCAGCGTGCCGACTACGCCTTGCACCTCGGCCTCACCGAGGCCGGCATGGGCTCGAAGGGCATCACCGCCTCGGCCGCCGCGCTCGCCGTGCTGCTGCAGGAAGGCATCGGCGACACCATCCGCATTTCGCTGACCCCGGAACCGGGTGCCTCGCGCACCGGCGAAGTGATCGTGGCGCAGGAACTGCTGCAGACCATGGGCCTGCGCGCCTTCACGCCCCTGGTCACCGCCTGTCCGGGCTGCGGTCGCACCACCAGCGAATTCTTCCAGGAACTGGCCAAGACCGTGCAGGAACACGTGCGCGAGCAGATGCCGGTCTGGCGCATCAAATACGACGGCGTCGAAAACCTCACCCTCGCGGTGATGGGCTGCGTGGTGAACGGTCCGGGTGAATCCAAGCACGCGAATATCGGCATCTCGCTGCCGGGCAATGGCGAGGCACCGTCCGCACCGGTCTTTATCGATGGCGAGAAAGCGATGACACTCCGCGGCGAAAACATCGCTAACGAGTTCGTCGGCATCCTCGACAACTATGTCGCGACGCACTTCCAGGCGCGTGCCGACTGATGGGGGAAGCGCGCAAGATGTCCGATGCCTCCGAAGCGGCGATTATCGAATCCTGGAAACTCAATGCCGCGCCGTGGACGAGCGCGGTGCGTGAGCGGCGCATCGACAGCAGGCGCCGGGTTACCGATGCGGCGATCCTCGAGGCGATCCAGGCCTTCCAGCCGAAAAGCGTGATCGACATGGGCTGCGGCGAGGGCTGGCTGGCCCGCGCCCTTGCCGAACGGGGCGTCGATGTCCTCGGTGTCGATGCCGAGCCGTCGCTGGTCGACGAAGCCAGGGCACTTGGCGGCGGCGATTTCCGGACGATGAGCTATGCCGATATCGCCTCGGGCAAGCTCGACGCCAAAGCCGATATGGTCGTCTGCAACTTCTCCCTGCTGGGCGAACGCTCGGTGGAACTGCTGGTGCGGGCGGTACCGGCGCTGTTGTTGCCCCGCGGTGTACTGGTTGTGCAGACCCTGCATCCGCGCGAAGCCAGCGGCGAGCTTGCCTACGAAGATGGCTGGCGCGAGGGCTCGTGGAAGGGTTTCGGCCCCGAATTCAGCCGTGCCGCGCCCTGGTATTTCCGTACGTTCGAAGGCTGGGCGCGCCTTTTCGAGGAAGCCGGCCTGCCTCTGATCGCCACCTACGCGCCGGCGGACGCGGAGACTGGCAAGCCGATGTCGGCGATCTTCGTCTGCGCCATCAGTCACGGGGAAGGCGAGACCGGGGGTTGATACGATAGGGCTACCCCATCGTGTGCGAGGTACCGGTCATGACGCTTCAGGGTAGCTGTCACTGCGGTCGTATCGCCTTCACCGCCGAAGGCGAGGTCGGCGAGGTCCTTGCCTGCAACTGCTCGTACTGCAGCCGGCGCGGCTCGCTGCTGTTCTTCGTGCCCGCCGACAAATTCACGCTGGCCGATCCGGACGCCGACATCGGTACCTACCAGTTCAACCGGCACAAGATCGACCATCATTTCTGCCCGGTCTGCGGGATCATTCCGTATTCCGATGCCGTGGGGCCGAACGGCCCGACTGTCGCGATCAATGCACGTTGCCTGGAAGGCGTCGACCTGGACGCACTTCCGGTGAAGCATTACGACGGGCTGCACCATTGAGTGCGTGGGTCCTGCGCGAGGCGGACGGCGCCGATGCCGAACGTCTGGCCCTCATTGGCGCGGCCACCTTCCTGGAAACCTTCGCCGGTGTGTTGGATGGCGGTGCGATCGTCGGTCATTGTGCCCGGCACCACACCGCCGAGGCCTATGCGCACTATCTTGCGGATGCGCCATGAGCGCGCGATCGCCTTCTATCGCAAGAACGGCTTCGTGCAGATTGCCGAGCGCCGCTTCCAGGTAGGCAGCCATACCTACGACGACATCGTATTATCGAGAGCCCTGGAACCTTGAACCGGCGACCATCGTCGCCATCACAAGTCCTTTGGCCTCGATGGAGACATGGCATGCAGCATCCGATTCCCTCACTCAAGCTCAACGATGGCAAGCAGGCCCCGCAGCTCGGCTTCGGCGTCTGGCAGATCGATGATGCCCAGGCCGCCGACGCGGTCGCCACCGCGCTTGAGTCCGGCTACCGCTCGATCGATACCGCGGCGATCTACAAGAATGAGAAAGGCACCGGGCAGGGCATCGTCCGCTCCGGTGTGCCGCGCGGCGAGATTTTCCTCACCACCAAATTGTGGAATGCCGACCAGGGTTTCGATAGCACGCTCAAAGCCTTCGACGCCAGCCTGAAGCTGCTCGGCACCGACTACGTCGATATGTACCTGATGCACTGGCCGGTGCCGTCGAAGGATCTTTTCACCGATACCTGGAAGGCGTTCATCCACCTGCACGGCGAAGGCCGCATCCGTTCGATCGGCGTATCCAACTTCCAGCCGGATCATCTGGATCGCCTGAAGGCCGAAACCGGCGTCATCCCCGTCGTCAACCAGATCGAGTTGCACCCGGACTTCGCCCAGCGCGACGTGGTCGCCTATCACCAGGCCCACGGCATCGTCACCGAATCCTGGAGTCCGCTCGGACAGGGCGGCGAACTGCTGCAGGATCCCGTGCTGGCGTCGCTGGCGAAGAAGCACAACCACACCGTCGCCCAGGTCGTGCTGCGCTGGCACCTGCAGAAGGGCTTCATGGTGATCCCGAAGTCGCAGACCCCGTCGCGCATCCGCGAGAACATCGCAGTCTTCGATTTCACCCTGGACGACGGCGATATCCAGGCGATCGACGGGTTGGATGCGGGCAAGCGGATCGGGCCGCATCCCGACAACCTCGCTTGACCTGTGGGAGCGAACCCTGTTCGCGAGTCCCTTGAGGCCGTGACTCCCCGGTTGCCGGCTCTGGAAAGGCCCGGCTCCAAAGGACTCGCGCACAGGGTGCGCTCCTACAATTGCAGCGAAACTTCCGCATCGCGCCACGCGCCGGTATCCGGCGCCGCCGCATGCGCCAGCACCCCCACGCTTTCCAGGAACGCTGCCCGCGGAATCTCGATCGCGCCCAGACTCAGCAGGTGACCGTTCGTCACCTGAGCATCGAGCAGCGGAAATCCCCAGCGATGCAACAACCCGCTCAACCCGACCAGCGCCGCCTTCGACGCCCCGTTGCGCCGGCTGAACATCGATTCGCCGCAGAACAGCCGGCCGATCGCCACGCCATAAATCCCGCCGACCAGTTCGCCGGCCTCCCACACCTCGACGCTATGTGCATGCCCGCGCCGATGCAGCGCGTCGTAGGCATCGATGATCTCCTTGCTGATCCACGTCCCCGGCTGGCCCTCGCGCGGCGCTGCACAGGCGCGCATCACATCGGCGAATGCCCGGTCGACGGTCAGCGTCCACGGCACCTGCCGCAGTTGCCGCGCTAGGCGACGCCCGACATGTACGCGATCGGTAAGGAACACGCAGCGTGGATCCGGCGACCACCACAGGATTGGCTCGTCGGCGTTGAACCACGGAAAGATGCCCCGCGCATAGGCCGCCAGCAAGCGATCTGGCGAGAGATCGCCGCCATAGGCCAACAGGCCGTTGGGCTCGTCCAGCGCGTCGGCCGGATCGGGGAAACGGTCGGTGATCGCGGCGTGCAGACGAGGCAGGTGGATCATGGTTCCAGGATCATGGGCCCAAAGTCGACGCTGGAGAATCGCTGCTCCGCATACGGTGAGTGCGCGAGCAACTCCGCGCGGTAAGCCTCACGCGCTTCTCCCTCTTGCGCAAGGGCCCCGGCGACCGCGCGACGGAAGCCCTCGTGGGCCAGGTAGTGGCGCGAATGCGTGCGCGTGGGCAGGAAGCCGCGCGCCAGCTTGTGTTCGCCCTGGGCGCCCGGCTCGAAACGATCGATGCCGTTGGCGATGCAGAACGCGATACCCTGGTAGTAGCAGAGCTCGAAATGCAGTCCGGAAATCTCCTCGCTGGCACCCCAGTAACGGCCGTACAACGCATCGCCGCCGTGCAGGAACAGGGCCATGGCGACGATCCGGCCTTCGCTGCGGGCAAGTGCGACCTGCACCTGGTCGCCCATGCCGCGGCCCAGGTGCTGGAAGAAGCGCAGGGTCAGCGCCGCGTGGTTGCCCTTCATGTCGAAGGTCAGCTCGTACAGTGCGTGGATCTGCCGCCATTCGGCATCGTCCAGTTCGCTGCCGGCCTGCATGCGGATATCCAGGCCCGAACGCACCGCAAGGGCGCGTTCCTGTCGTATGTTCTTGCGCTTCTTCGAGGTCAGCGCGCCGAGGAAATGCTCGAAATCGGTGTAGCCCTGGTTGTGCCAGTGGAACTGCCAGTCGAAGCGGGTCAGCCAGCGGTCGTCGAAGGCATCGAGGTCCGATTCGACCAGGAAATTCGCGTGCAGCGAGGAAAGCCCGAGCCGGTCGGTTTCTTCCAGCATCGCCTCGACCAGCTGGTTCTTCAGCACGCCTGCCGTGGCGCCGCTGCCGGCCAGCAGTCGCGGGCCGGGCACGGGCGAGTAGGGCGAGGCCAGCAGCAGCTTGGGGTAGTACTCGCCGCCAGCCTGCTCCCAGGCATGCGCCCAGCTCCAGTCGAAGACGAATTCGCCGTGCGAATTGCCCTTCAGGTACAGCGGCGCGGCCGCCAGCAGGCGGTTGCCCTCGTGGATGACCAGATGGTGCGGCTGCCAGCCGTAGTCGGGCCGCAGGCAACCGGAGCGTTCCATGCCATGAAGAAAGGCATGCGAAACAAAGGGGTTGCCGTCCGGGACGAGGGCGTCCCAGGCGGCCGGATCGACGCCGGCCAGGCCATCGATGAAGCGGATCGAGGTCATGGCCGGTCGGCGGGCCTCAGCCCACCAGGTTCTGCTGGTCCAGCCAGCGCTCGGCGTCCAGCGCGGCCATGCAGCCGAAACCGGCCGAGGTCACCGCCTGGCGGTAGACATGGTCGGCGACGTCACCGGCGGCAAACACGCCCTGGACCGAAGTCTGGGTCGCCATGCCTTCGATGCCCGAACGGATCTTGATATAGCCGTTATGCATGTCCAGCTGGCCGTCGAAGATGCCGGTGTTCGGGGTATGGCCGATGGCGACGAAGAAGCCGTGCGCCACGATTTCGCGGGTCTCGCCGCTGTTGACGTCCTTGACCCGGACGCCGGTCACGCCGGAGTCGTCGCCGAGTACCTCGTCCACCGAATGATTCCAGATCAGCTCGATCTTGCCGGCGGCCGCTTTCTCGAAGAGCTTGTCCTGCATGATCTTTTCGGCGCGCAGCTTGTCGCGGCGATGCACCAGGTAGACCTTGCGGGCGATATTGGACAGGTACAACGCCTCTTCGACCGCGGTATTGCCGCCGCCGATCACGACCACGTCCTGGTCGCGGAAGAAGAAGCCGTCGCAGGTCGCGCAGGCGGACACGCCCTTGCCCTTGAACTTCTCTTCCGAGGCGATGCCCAGGTATTTGGCGGTGGCGCCGGTGGTGATGATCAGGGCGTCGCAGCTGTACTCGCCGCTGTCGCCCTTCAGGCGGAACGGGCGTTCGTTCAGGTTCACGCTATGGATATGGTCGAACACCATCTGGGTCTCGAAGCGCTCGGCGTGTTCGGCCATGCGCCGCATCAGATCCGGACCCTGAACACCCTTTTCGTCGCCCGGCCAGTTGTCGACCTCGGTGGTCGTCATCAGCTGGCCACCCTGCTGCAGGCCGGTGATCATGGTCGGCTTCAGGTTGGCGCGCGCCGCGTAGACGGCGGCCGTGTAACCGGCCGGGCCGGAGCCGAGGATCAGCAGGCGGCTGTGCTTGGGGGTGCTCATGTATAATCCTTCAGGTTTGCTGGCGGCTTGTTTCGGTCGTCCTGCTCGTCTCTTGCGCTGCCTTTGTAAAGCGCGTTCGAGGTTGGGCGACGGACCACCGGACCCGGAAGAATGGGGAAGGCAGGGTCGCTAATCAAGCCACCATCGCAATGAGGCATCGCCGCGGCCCCACACGGCGGTTTTTTTCGAGAACCCCACAGGATTTTGCAGATGCGCATCGGTATCCCCTCCGAAACCAAGACCCTCGAAGGCCGCGTGGCCCTCGTGCCCGCCGCCGCCGCCGACCTGGTCCGTCGTGGCCACGAAGTGTTCGTCCAGTCCGGCGCCGGCACCAAGAGCGGCTTCAGCGACGCCGACTACACCGCCGTAGGCGTGAACGTGGTCGCTGACGCTGCCGCGCTGTACGAAGCCGGCGAGCTGATCGTCAAGGTGAAGGAGCCGGTCGAAGGCGACCTCAAGCTGCTCAAGAAGCGCCACCTGCTGTTCTGCTACCTGCACCTGGCCGCCGAGCCGGAACTGACCCGTCACCTGCTCGACATCGGCCTGACCGGTATTGCCTTCGAGTCGGTCGACGAAAACGGCGTCCTGCCGCTGCTGCTGCCGATGTCGGTCATCGCCGGTCGTATCGCCACCCAGATCGGCACCACCCTGCTGCACCGTCCGAACGGCGGCAAGGGCAAGCTGCTCGGCGGCATGGCCTCCACCCCGCGCGGCAAGGTCGTCGTCCTCGGCGCCGGCGCCGCCGGTGGCAATGCCGCCGCGCTGGCCGCCTCCGCGGGCGCCAACGTGGTGGTGTTCGACAAGCGCCCGGACCGCATGGCCGAAATGATGGCCATGGGCCCCAACGTCACCGCGCTGTACGCCTATGAGTCGTCGGTCGCCGAAGAAGTCGCCAATGCCGACATCGTCGTCGGTGCCGTGCTGATCCCCAGCGCCAAGGCCCCGCGCGTCGTTACCGAGGCGATGGTCAAGACGATGGAGAAGGGCAGTGTGCTGGTCGACATCTCGATCGACCAGGGCGGCTGCTTCGAGACCTCGAGGCCGACCACCTGGAAGGACCCGACCTACGACGTGCACGGCGTGACGCACTTCTGCGTGACCAATATGCCGGGCGCGGTGCCGCAGACCTCGTCGCTGGCGATCTCGGCGGCGATCCTGCCGTACGTGCAGCGTCTGGCCGCGGGCAAGGAATGGCGCGATTACGCCCCCCTGGCCGGCGGTATCAATATCGAAGGCGGCAAGATCGTGCACCCGGCCCTCCACGGCGTGGCATGATGCGTCGCACCCCAAAGAAGGCTGGCTGATACGTGGCGCGAAGCGCGAAGGTCAAGGAAATACCCGGTAGAGGTCGCCCGAGCACACGGGGCGGCCAGAGCACGGGCGGCGGACTCAGCGAAGAGCTGAAACGCCGCCTGCGTGAAGCCGGGGCGTTGCTGCTCCTGCCGCTCGCGCTGTATCTGCTGGTCTGCCTGCTCAGCTATAACGACCAGGACCCCAGTTGGGGTCATATGGGCGTGACCGAGCACGCGACTAACTTCGGTGGCGCGGTAGGCGCGAATATCGCCAACCTGCTGCGCTACATCTTCGGCATGGTCGCCTACTGTTTCCCGCTGCTCCTGCTCGCCCTCGGCGTGCAGGTGCTGCGCAACCGCGGCGAGCGCGAAGTGGCGCCGTGGGAGCCATCGCTGCGGCTGATCGGATTCGTCTTCTTCTTCATCACCGGCCCCGCGCTGGTGTACCTGAATTTCCACGACGCGCAGGTCCTGCCCGAAGGCGTAGGCGGCATCGTCGGTCGCTGGGTCGGGCACGGCCTGATGAACGCGTTCGGCGAGAAGGGCGCGCCCCTGCTGCTGCTCGCGGTATTCCTGATCGCCGTCACCCTCGCCACCGGCCTGTCCTGGTTCCGCGTGATGGACCTGACCGGGCAGGGCGTGCTGCGCCTGGGCAACTGGTTCGCCGGCAAGCTGCGCAAGGCACCGGATACCTTCGCCGCCCGCGCCGCGCGCGTCGAACGCGAAGTGGTCAAGAAAGCCGACGCCGTGCAACAGGCCCGGCGCGAGCCCGTGCGCATCGAAGCGCCCGCGGCACCCGTGGTCAAAAGCGAGCGCGCCTCGCGCGAAACCCAGATCCCGCTGTTCTCCGGCCCGGCAAGCGAAGGCGAGCTGCCGCCGCTGGCCCTGCTCGACGAAGCGCCGCCACAGGGTCCGGGTTACTCGGAAGAAACCCTCGAGGTGCTCTCGCGCCAGGTCGAGCTGAAGCTCAAGGACTTCCGTATCGAGGCCAAGGTCGTCGGCGTCTATCCGGGTCCGGTGATCACCCGTTTTGAAATGGAACCGGCCGCCGGCGTGCGCGGCAGCCAGGTGTCCAGCCTGGACAAGGACATCGCCCGCGGCCTGTCCGTGGTCAGCGTGCGCGTGGTCGACGTGATTCCCGGCAAGAACGTGATCGGCCTGGAAATCCCCAATACCAAGAAACAGATCGTGTACCTGTCCGAGATCCTTCGTTCGGAACGGTATGAGCAGGTCAAGTCGCCGCTGGCGCTCGCGCTCGGCAAGGACATCGGCGGCAAGCCGGTCGTCGTCGACCTGGCCAAGATGCCGCATCTGCTGGTTGCCGGTACCACCGGCTCGGGCAAATCGGTCGCCGTCAACGCAATGGTGCTGAGCCTGCTGTACAAGGCCAGCGCGAAAGACGTGCGGATGATCATGATCGATCCGAAGATGCTGGAGCTCTCGGTTTACGAGGGCATCCCGCACCTGCTCGCGCCGGTCGTCGTCGATATGAAGGAAGCGGCCAACGCGCTGCGCTGGTGCGTCGCCGAGATGGAGCGCCGCTACAAGCTGATGGCCGCGGTCGGCGTGCGTAACCTTGGCGGTTTCAACAAAAAAGTGCGTGACGCCGAGGCCTCCGGCCAGCCCATGCTCGACCCCTTGTTCCGCCCCAATCCCGAGATGCCGAACCTGGCGGCCGAGCCGCTGGAACCGTTGCCGTACATCGTGATCATCATCGATGAATTCGCCGACATGATGATGATCGTCGGCAAGAAGGTCGAGGAACTGATCGCCCGCCTGGCGCAGAAGGCGCGCGCCGCCGGCGTGCACCTGGTGCTGGCCACGCAGCGCCCGTCGGTCGACGTGATTACCGGCCTGATCAAGGCGAACATCCCGACCCGTATCGCCTTCCAGGTCTCCTCGAAGATCGACTCGCGCACCATCCTGGATCAATCCGGCGCCGAAGCGCTGCTCGGCCACGGCGACATGCTTTACCTGCCGCCCGGTACCGCCACGCCCGAGCGCGTGCACGGCGCCTTCGTCGACGATCATGAGGTGCATAACGTCGTCGAGTGGTTGCGCGCGCAAGGTCGGCCGAACTACATCGAAGGCGTGCTCGAGGACGTCCAGTCCACCGGCGACGGCAAGGTCATCAACGACTCCGGCCTGCCTCAGGACGCCAGCGAAGACGGCGCCGGCGACAACGCGCTCTACGACCGCGCCGTGCGCATCGTTACCGAAACCCGGCGCGCCTCGATTTCCGGCGTGCAGCGCCACCTGCGTATCGGCTACAACCGCGCCGCGCGCCTGGTCGAGCAGATGGAACAGGACGGTATCGTCAGCGCGCCCCAGCACAATGGCAATCGCGAAGTCCTCGCGCCACCACCGCCACGAGATTAGAAAGCATGCAAGTGAAGTTGGACGGAACGGTGCGCCAGCGCCCGTGGCAATTGCTCGTCGTCGGCGATTATTCGCCGAGCGCTGAAGTACTCGAGGAAGTCGAGACGATCTTCGAGCTGTACCCGGCGATCCCCGGGGTCGAACTGCATAGCGAGACGGGTCGTTCGTGCAACGTTACCCGTGACTATCCCGCGGGTCACACCGACTGCATCGACGATGCGCTGCAGGTGATCTTCGCCGAGGGGCCGGAACTGGCCGAAGTTCGTTTCTTCGGCAGCGAGGCCCGCGCCTCGCACGTGGCCACCCGCGCCGAGCCGTTCTGGCATCGCGATGGCAAGTCGGTCGCCAAGATCCACGCGCAGATCCAGGCCGGCGACATCACCCCGAGCCAGGCGATCGGCCTGCTTAAGAGCCTGTTCGAAGCCGAGCACGCATAATCGCGTCCGCATTTACCCGGAACCCAAGCCATGAAACGCCTGCTCCTGACGCTCGTGCTCTCCCTCTGCAGCCTGTCGGTTTTCGCCGCCGGCACGGCACGCCAGAAGCTGGACAGCTTCGGCCATGACCTGCACGCGCTGAGCGGTCAGTTCAGCCAGACCCTGAGTGACGCCAATGGCAATCCCGGCGCGACCAGCAGCGGCACCCTTGCCTTGCAGGCCCCACGCCAGTTCCGCTGGGAAATCCTCGCCCCGAACAAACAGACCATCGTCGCCGATGGCAGCCGCGTGTGGATCTACGATCCGGACCTGGAGCAGGTCACCGTGCGCCTGCAGAGTTCCGAGGAATCGCACAGCCCGTTGACCGTGCTGACCGACCTCGGCCAGCTCGACCGCGAATTCAAGGTGGCGGAGCAGGGCGAGCGCGAAGGCCTGAGCTGGTTGCGCCTGACCTCGACCTCGAAGGATCCGCAGTTCGATTACGCCGACCTCGGTTTCGATGCGGACGGCCTGGCGCGGATGGTATTCAAGGACCAGCTCGGCAATATCACGCAGATCCGCTTTTCCCACTGGAACCGCAATCCGTCGCTGCCGCCGGCAACGTTCACCTTCACGCCGCCGGAAGGCGCCGACGTCATCGGCGATGCGCCTGTGATCACGACGCAGCCGATCAAGAACTGATCGACCCATTGGGCCCAACTCTTGTGGGAGCGAGTACCTTGTGGGTGCGAGCACCTTGTGGGAGCGAACCCTGTTCGCGAGTCCTTTTGCGTCATGCGCTCAAGAGCTGGCGATTGGGAAAGTCACGGCCCCAAAGGACTCGCGAACAGGGTTCGCTCCCACAAGGATCCGGCTCCCACAAGGATCCGGCTCCCACAAGGATCCGGCTCCCACAAGGATCCGGCTCCCACAGGACTACCGCAGCTTGGCCACGGCCCGCGGCACGATCTCCTCGGCCGTCAGCGCCCGCCCGTAGTGGTCCAGATACGTGCCATCGGCGCCAAGCAAAAACAGCACCGTCGAATGGTCCATCATGTATTCGCCATGGTCCCCGAACGGCACTTTCTTGTAATACACATGGTACTCGTCGCCGATAGCGGCGATCTGCGCCGGTGACCCGGTCAGCCCCACGAAATCCCTCCCGAATGACTTCACATAGGCCTTGAGCCGCGCCGGCGTATCGCGTTCGGGATCGATGCTGACGAAGACGGGTGTCACCGCGACTCCTGCTGCTATGTGGATCGCCGCCGCGATCTTCGCGATCTTCGCCAGATCCGTCGGACACACATCCGGGCACGCGGTAAAGCCGAAGTACAACAGTACCGGCTTACCCACGAAGGATTGATCAGTGACGTTGCGGCCGTCCTGGTCGACCAGGCTGAAATGCCCGCCGATCTCAGCGGCATGAGCTGGCACGAACAGCAGGAGCAGCGCGATGATCAGCCCGCGCATGCTTAAAATGCCCCGTTGAAGGCAAAGGCCACGCCAAACAGGTTCGAGGTCGATCCGCCCTGTTTCCCGCGACCGCCCGACACCGCGACATCGATCAGCCCGGTCAGGTGATAGACCACGCTCGCCTCGGCGACGTACTCGTCGCTGCGGCTGGCGCCTGAAGGATCGATGCTCTTATAGGTGCGGGTCACGCCATAGGCCCAGCGACCATAGTCCACGGTCAGCGATGTCGTCAGGTACGAGGTATCCATGCCCGCGACGCCGCCTTCGTTGTCTACCTTCACATACTCCACGAAGGGCACGATATCGACGTAGTGTCCGGACAGCGTCGTCCCCAGGTCGGTGGTCGAGGTGAAGGGCAGCATGTAACGAAGCGACACGGTGCGCAGGTTCTCGTTCGCCGCGATCTGCGGTGGATCCGGCGGACTCGGCGCGAACGGCTCGCCCTTGTGGTTGGACATATAGCCCACCTGTACTTCCAGATACGGGATCGCTTCGGGTGCAAGCCAGTTCACCACCACCGCGTAATTGTTGAATTTCCCGGTATTGGTCGAGCCGCCATCGGAGCGGCGTGCCTGGCTGGATGGCCGGAAGAACGACTTGCTCAATACCGAGGTGTCGGCGAAATACGTACTCACGGCCGGCGCGATGATGCCGAGCGAATCGGTATAGAACCGGTATTCGTAGTTGCCGCCGATCACGCCAGCCAGGTCATAGGCCGACACGAAGTTGCCGGTGTACAGGCCCGGTGCGGCGTCCTGCGCGCGACCGAACGGCACTTCGTACTTGCCGATCCGGAAGGTCGAATCGTGGCCCTGGTAGTAGTAATTGAGGTCGGTCACGTTCAGTCCGGTGCCGCCCACCCAGCGTCGCTGCCCAGGTGGCACGGGGACGACGGGGCTGATTTCCGTGCCCAGCCAGATCTCGCTTTCCGGTGTGAAGCGGAAATGCGCGACGCTGGTGATATCCAGGTAACCGTCGGAAGTGATGGTGTGTGGCTGTCCGCCGGTGGTCAGCCGGCTGAAGTCGTACTGCACGACGTTGTTGTAGTCGATGCCGGCGCCGGGGAATTTGCCGTCGCTGGCCTCGGCCGCGAACGGCAGCGCCAGCGCTATCAAGGCGACGCGTATCTTCATGGCAGCGTCCCCTGTGGCCTGACCGCCGACGGTGACTGCAGCAGTTCGCGCCCTGTATTGCGCAGGTACGCGCAGGTCTGGTTGTCGCCGTAGATGCCGCCGAGCGGCTCGAGCTTCACCGCCTGCTCGTAATCCTCGGGCTTGACTACCTGGACCACCTGCATCATCCCGCCGTCTTCGTGCTCCAGGATGTGGCAGTGGTAGACGAACTTGCCGAGGATGACCGGATCGGTGAACGGGATGACGATGGTGATCGAACCGACCGCCGGAATGAACACGTTGTCGCGGTAACCGATGAAGTCCACCGGTTTGCCGTTGAGCTTCGTGACCTGGAAATCGACCTGATGGATATGGAACTGGTGCAGTTCCTGGCTGGGATTGACCAGGGTCCATTCCTCGGTGTCGCCAAGCTTCACCGTGGTGTCGACGCGGCCGATGTCGAATTCCTTGCCGTTGATATAGAAGGCGTTCGGATCGGATGCCGCGTCCTGGAAGACAAAGCGACGCTTGTGCGCGATGGTGACGTTGCGCAAATCCGGCGTGGTCGGGTACGGACTGGTGATATGAACCGTCGCCACTCGCTCACCCGCGGAAACCAGGGTTCCGAGCAGGGCGGCCGCATAACTGTCGCCAGCCGGTCCGGTATTGGCCTTGCCCAGCCGGATCGCATGCCGACCGGGCTCGGGCCCGGTCACCAGCACGCTGAAACGCGCTGACGGTCCGATCAGGATCTGGTTCTCCCAGACTTCCTTCACCACGGTATTGCCGTCCTGGGACAGCAACTGCACTTTCATCCCGTCGAGGCTTATCTGGAAATACTGGTTGGCATCGACATTGAGCAGATGCCACAACTGCACTTCGCCGGGCTGGATGGAAATCTCCGGCTGGTACTGGCCATTGATCGTGCGGATCGACGGCGCGCCCGTGGTGATCTCGCTGGCCTGGTTGCCGGTAAAGGTCTTCTGGAAATTGCGCAGCACCAGCACGCGTTCCTTGATGCCCTTCAGTTCGGGGAACGGATTGAGGATGCCGTCGACGATGATCGGGCCGGACAGGCCACCGGAGACCTGGCGTTCCGCGCCCTTGTGGTAGTGGCTGTGGTACCAGTACGCGCCAGGCGAATGGTCCGGCGGCAGCACGATGTCGTAGTTGCCGACCTCATGCGCGTTGGTCAGGCGGAAGATGCTGTCGCCCGCGTTCAGGGGCGACACCGTCATGCCGTGGAAATGCAGGTTGGTGAATTCGTCGGTGCGGTTGTCGAGCCGGATCTTCATGATCCCGCCCGGCCGCGTCCGGATCAGCGGTGCGTCGTAGTTGTCGTTGAACACCATCGAGCGGTACGGCGTGTTGCCGATCATCACCTGGCTGCTCGCCGCGCGCAGGTCGACGGTGGTGACGCCGTTGGCGTCATAGGTGAATTCCGGAGGAGGGCGCAGTTCGGTCGCGTAGGCTGCCAGTCCCGTGAACAGGCAGAGCACACCGCAGATAAGAACACGCAGTCGTTCGAATGCCATGGCATCAGTCTCTCGGTCCCCGCCGCGACTCTAAGTCGACTGAAACGCCACGACTACCGTAAAACTACGAAGCCGATGACCCTGTTGTGGGAGCGAACCCTGTTCGCGAGTCCTTTGAGGCCGTGACTCGCCCGGTTACTGGCCCTGGAAGTCACGGCCCCAAGGGACTCGCGAACAGGGTTCGCTCCCACAATCAGAAGAAGGCCTTCGGCTTCTCGCCACCGGCCATCCATGCCAGACTCCCAGCCTGTGGGGGAACGTATAAGCAAAGGAGAGGCAGGGGATGTCGTTTATTGTTTGGGCGTTTGTTGGCCTGCTGTTAGGTGTGGCTGTCGAGCAGACGGCTTTCGGCGCGGTCGCCGGGGCGGTACTCGGCCTCTGGTGGGCGAGGATGTCCATCCTGCGCCGCGACCTCGATGCCACCCGCCGAGAATTGGCCGAATGGCGCGCCCGCGAACCCGGTGCCGTGGTACAGCCCGTTGCGCCGCCGGTCGTGCCGGACTTCACCCAACAACCCCCGCAGATGGTCGACCCGCCGCCGCGGCCGGTCGCCGCCCCCGTCGCTGCGCCAGTCGCCGTTTCGGCACCCACGCCGCCACCGGCACGTCCGGAACCGCCGACGCCGCCACGCGCCCCGGCCGGCCCGAGCGGTATCGAAATCCTGTTCGGCCGGATCAAGGGCTGGTTCTTCGAAGGCAATGTGCCGGTGAAGATCGGCATGTTGGTGCTCTTCGCCGGCGTGGCCGCCGCGCTGAAATACGCCGCCGATGCCGGCATGCTGCATGTATCGCCGAGCGTACGCGTCGGCGTGATCGCCCTGGCGGCGATCGCCGCCCTGGTCTTCGGCTGGCGCAAACGCAACAGCCATCGCATTTTCGCCCTGTCCCTGCAGGGTGG
>DASYLE010000063.1:0-1934 GCA_036009745.1 Luteibacter sp.
GTCTATCAGGCGCTGGCGACCGGCGTGGTCGACGGCACCGAGAACCCGCCGTCCAACGAATACACCCAGAAGATGCACGAGGTGCAGAAGTACACCATGCGCTCCGGGCACGGTTATGTCGGCTATGCCGTCATCGCCAACAAGAAGTTCTGGGACGGCCTGCCGGCGGACATTCGCGCGTCGCTGGAGAAGGCGATGAAGGAAGCCACCGACTTCGCCAATGGTGCCGCGCAGCAGGACAACGACGACGCCATCGCCGAGATGACGAAGTCCGGCAAGACCGAGATGGTCGAGCTGACCGCCGCGCAGAAGGCGGAATGGCACAAGGTGCTTGATCCGGTCGCGGTCGAGATGGAATCGCGCGTCGGCAAGGACACCATAGTGGAATTCCGCAAAGAGACCGGCGTCGCCACGCACTAGCTGAGGGAACATTACGGGCGCCGGGTCAAACCGGCACCCGTTTCCGACAAGCAGCCTGGGACATCTGCTTGCGCAAGGACTGGGGGATTTGGTGTTTCTTCGCATCCTCGACCGGCTCGAGGAAATCATCATCGCCAGCCTGATGGCGGCGGCGACGTTGTTGATCTTCGTCGCGGTCGTGCACCGCTACGGCACCGGCGTCGAGTTGCTTTATCCGTTCTTCATCAAGCTTCACATCTCCTGGGCGCAGGAGCTTTGCATCTACATGTTCGTGTGGATGGCGAAGTTTGGCGCCGCTTACGGCGTGCGCACCGGCATCCACGTCGGCGTCGATGTGCTGGTCAATCAGCTCAAGCCTGCGCTGCGCAACAAGGTGATCCTGTTCGCGCTGTTCTGCGGGGCGTTGTTCACCTTCACGGTCGGCACCATGGGTCTGAAGTTCGTCATGGAGCTTTACGCCACCGATCAGGTTTCCGCCGACCTTGAGGCGCCGCGCTGGATCGTCTTCTCCGCCGTGCCGGCGGGCTCGTACCTGATGTGCTTCCGGTTCCTCCAGGTCGGCTGGGCATTCTGGAAGACCGGTGAGCTGCCGCACCACGACGAAACCCGCGTCGAAGGCATTGAGCTCGATACGGCGTCACCCCCGCAGGGCGCCGCGCGATGACCGCAACCATCATCTTCAGCCTGCTGATCGTGCTGATGCTGACCGGCATGCCGGTCTCGATCGCGCTCGGCCTCACGGTGCTGGCCTATCTGTTTGTGCTGACCGACGTGCCGATCGAGGCGGTGGCGCTGAAGCTGTTCACCGGGATCGAGAACTTCGAGATCATGGCGATCCCGTTCTTCATCCTGGCCGGAAACTTCCTGACCCACGGCGGCGTCGCGCGACGGATGATCGCGTTTGCGACCGCCATGGTCGGGCATTGGTACGGCGGCCTGGGCTTGGCTGGCGTGCTGGCCTGCGCGTTTTTCGCGGCGATCTCGGGGTCGTCGCCGGCGACAGTCGTGGCGATCGGCTCGATCATCCTGCCGGCCATGGTGGCGCAGGGCTTCCCCAAGCGGTTCGGCGCCGGCGTGATCACGACGTCGGGTGCGCTCGGCATCCTCATTCCGCCGTCGATCGTCATGGTGATCTATTCGGTCGCGACCGGCGGCAGTATCGCCATCGACCCCGAAGGCAAGCGCGTGCTCTCGGCGTCGGTCGGGCAATTGTTCATGGCCGGCGTGATCCCGGGACTGATGCTCGCGTCCATGCTTGGCGTGGTGACGTGGTACCGCGCCTGGAAGAACGACTACCCGCGCATGCCGAAGGCGAGCTGGGGCGAGCGGTTCACCGCGTTCCGCAAGTCGATCTGGGGCCTGTTGCTGATCGTCATCGTGCTCGGCGGCATCTACACCGGCGCGTTCACACCGACCGAGGCGGCGGCGATGAGCGCGGTCTACGCCTTTGTCATCGCGGTGTTCGTTTACAAAGACATGTCGATGAAGGACGTGCCGCGCGTGCTGCTGGGCTC
>DASYLE010000064.1:0-9617 GCA_036009745.1 Luteibacter sp.
GAGGTGGAAGTCCGGATCGTTCAGGCCATCGAGCGTGGCATCGGGCTGCAGGTACTTGTAGGCGAAGCTAACGTTCCAGTCCTTGGTCGCGTTCAGTGACGGGTTGCCCAGCGTGGCACGCAGCATCCAGCCGACCGGTCCTGACTTGTAGGTGTCCGCAGTGAAATCGCCGGCGCCGAAATTGTTCACCAGTCGGTCCAGGCCAACATCGCCGCTGAATGCGTCGCGACGGTGGTAGGCCATATTACGCACGTAGTCGCCTTCCAGGCGCAGCGGCGTGTCGGCCACATGCATGTCCAACTGGGTCGTCGCATCGGCCAGGCGGTAGTTGTAGACCAGGCCAACGAACTGCGGCTGCGCGAAGTTGGTCGGGTTGTTCGGATCCGGAATGATGTCGCGGATCAGGAACAGCGAGTTGCCCTTCTGCATATAGGCCGGACGGGTATCGTCGGTACTGCAGTTGACCGCGCCCTGGTAGATCGCGCACGGCGCGGACAGCTCACCGCGCATGTGGTTGAAGTCGTAATACGCCAGCGCGAACTTCCAGTTCATGTCGTCGGCGAGCTTCCAGTTGGCGCCGATCTGCAAGGCACTCAGCCACTTGTCGCGACTGGCGTTCTTGACCGCGCCGTCGGACGGGAAGCTGTCGGCCTGGTATTCGATCGGGACCATGCCGGCGGTGGCGAAAGCGCTCAGATCGTCGCTGATCGGCACGTTGAACTTGCCGACAATGCCATCGAAGTTCAGGTCGTCGGCAAACAAGAGGTTGGTGCTCAGGAACGGGTTGGGCATGCGGCCGCCGGTCACGGACACCCAGTCGGTCGGCGTCCAGGTCAGGTAAGCCTGGTCGAGCCAGATATTCTTCTTGGCCAGACCGCCGCCGAGGGTGCCGGTGGTCGACACCGGATCGTTGTCGTCGCCCGAGCCAAGGCGGAAGCCGCCGCTGACGGTATCGCCCAGCTGCAGGGTCGCGCCGAACCGTGCGCGGATGCGCAGCGAATTGGTGCGGTTTTCCAACGTGTTAAGCAGCGGCGGCGGTGTCTGCGAGGTCAGGTCGTAAGGACCCGTGCGATTCAGCGCGGCGAAGTCCACGGCCGGGAAGGCATTGCCCTTGTCGTAGTAATTGAACTGGTCACGGAAACGCATATCGCCGGTGAAGGCAATGCGGTCCAGCCAGTCCGGCAGCGCGTTCGGTTCGGCCCAATGCTCGGTCTTGGCCTGGGCGATGACTTCCTGTTTGACCTCGTCGCGGATCTGGTTGCGCACGACCTCGGGCACATAGGCCACGCGGACCTGGCCCGGCACTGCCGGTGCTTCGGCCGGTGCGGCGGTCGCCTTGACCTGCGCCGCTTCGGCATTCGCCTGGGCGATCAGGCCGTCGGCGTCGCCCTGGGTCAGCACCCCGCGCTTCACCAGCAGGCGCACCAGGTTGATCGTCGCGTTGTCCGACGGCGCGCTCTGCGCATGCGCGCTACCTGCGCCAAGCGCCAGGCCGATGGCGGCGAACAGCACGCCATGCCGCAGCGAGCGATGTAGGGCCGTTTGGATGGTCATGCAGCTTCTCCGGTATCTCAAAGTCGTGTGTTACGTACTCGTGCGGTCGGCGCGGGCGTCAGCCCGGCCGTCGACCGCGGATCGAGACACGTAGCGGGAAATGGGTGGTGGCAGGCGGTGGCGTGTCGATGCGCGGCATCGCGCGCAAGGCATCGGCGATCGCCGTGTCGGTGGTGTCGTTGCCGGTGGAGCCGACCATCGTCGCCTTGGTCAGGCGGCCTTCGGCGTCCATCCAGATATCCACGCGCACATCGAAGACCAGGCGGTTGACCCGCTCGTCGCGCTGGATCGCCTGCTGGATCGCATAGCCGAGGTACTGGTCGTAGCTGCCGGTACCGGTACCCGTACCGCCACCGCTGCCGACCATGCCACCGCCGGATCCGGCGCCGATGTTGAACGAGTCGCTGCCAGCCTGGGCGTCGCTGTTGATCGTGACCTGCTTGGCCACGTCATTGCTCTGCTTCGGCGCGTCGACCGGTTTCAATGGCTCGGCCTTGTCGACGACCTGCTTCTCTTCGTCCATCTTCTTCGGCTCCGGCGGCCTTTCCTTCGGCGGCGGAGGCGGTGGCGGCAGCGGCGTGATCGTGGCGATGCGCGGCGCCTCGCGGCGCACGCCCACCTTGCTCCCGGCCATATGCCAGATCATGCCGACGATGGCGAGGACCACCGCCGCGGCGACGATCCGCGGCAGGTAGCGCCGGACACGGTCCATCAGTGAAGGGTGGCGGCTGTTCACGTGGCCTCAGCCCTTCGCCGGCTTGCCGGTCACCAGACCGACCTGGGACAGGTCGACCCGACGCAGCAGGTCGAGGATGTCCATGATCTTCTGGTACTGCACCGTCGAGTCACCCTTCACCACCACCGGGAAATCCGGGGTCAGCGCCTTCTGCGAACGCAGGCGCTGCTCCAGCTCGCCGAGGGTCACCGGGTAGGCGTCGAGGAAGACCTGCCCCGACTCGGACACGGTGATCGCCTTGGTCTGCGGCTTGGCCATGCTGACCGCGGCGCTGGCCTTGGGCAGGTTGACCTTGATGCCCTGCACCGAGGCGGTGGTCATGATGATGAAGATCACCAGCAGCACGTACGCCAGGTCGAGCATCGGCGTGATGTTGATGTCGTCGTACGGCTTCTCTTCTTCCTGGGCGCGCATGGCGTTGTGCTCCTCAGCCCAGGGTCGACTGATCGGCGCTGCGATGCAGCTCGGCCAGACGGGTGACGAACTCGTCGACGAAGACCTGCATGTTCGCGGTGACGTTCTTGTTGCGGATCAGCAGGTAGTTGTAGCCAAACAGCGCCGGGATCGCGACAAAGAGGCCCGCCACCGTCGCCAGCAGCGCGGCGGCGATACCCGGGGCGATCGCGTTGACATTGACGTCGCCGGCCGCTGCGATCGCGGCGAAGGTGATCATCACGCCGACCACGGTACCCAGCAGGCCCAGGAACGGGCCGCCGGAGATGGCGATGGTCAAGAGCACCATGGACTTGGACAGCGCCTGGTTCTCACGGACCAGGGTCGAGTCCATGGTCGCGCGGATCGCCTCGATCGACTCGGCGGCGATCGCGGTATGCCCCTTCTCGTCGCGGCGGCTCCAGACTTCCTTGGTGCCGACCTCGTACAGGCGATACAGCGAGGAATCGCGCAGGCCACCCAGGCCCGCCGACTCCAGCGAATCGCGACCCAGGCCGAGGATGTTCTTGCCCAGGCCGCGGAAGCGCTCGATGAACTCTTCGTTGGCGCGGGTGACCTTGGTCACGTACGCGGCACGCTGCCACATCACCACCCAGGAAATCAGCGCCATGATCATCAGCACGCCGATCACCGACCAGGCGTCCGCGGTCACCGACTTGACGATGATGCCGAAGTAGCCGAAGCCCATGCCGGCCTGCTTCTCGTCCTGCGCGTACTGCAGCAGCTTCGACTCGGCGCCCTGGGCCAGGGCATCGACCTGGATCAGCGCGGCCGGGCGGGCGATGCGCGACAGGCGCACTTCGTCCATCTGGCCGGTGAAGGGCACGAAGCCCGCATCGGCGGTGGCACCGGCCTCGACCGGGACATCGCCACCGACCGCGGCGGCGGCGGTGAATGCCGGCAGCGGTGCGGCGACGGTACCGACCGGCTTGCCGTCGACATACAGGGTGAAGCTACCGCTGGCCGCGGTGACCGCGACGTGGGTCCAGGCACCGGCCTTGATCGCCTCACCCGGGGCGCTGCGCTGCGGCGTGTCGCCGTCCATCTCGACGAAGGGCACGCCACCGGCGTCCAGGCCGACCAGCAGCGACTTGCCGTTCTGGCGGCGCGCATAGACCAGGGTGCGACCGCTCGGCAGGCTGTCGACCTTCAGCCAGGTGCTGAAGGTGAAGGCGCCGCCGTCGGTGGTATTGAGCGAGGTGCTCGCCGGCAGGATCAGCGGTGCGCTGCCGTCGAACTGGGCGGCCTTGCCGATGATGCCGTCGACCGGGCGCACGCTGCCGCGCTGCGCGTTGTTCGCGTAGGCGGTGGCATCGTGCGGCGCGGTGCCGGCGGCGTCGTCGAAGTGATAGACCAGGCTGTAGTCGGCGTCGTACACCGCCGTGCTCTTGCCCGCTTCCGGGGCCTTTGCATTGCCGTAGTACATCCACACCGACTGCTGGGTGGAGGCGGCCAGGTCCGGCACGTCGACCCAGATCAGGGCGACGCCGAGCACCGGATCGAAGCTCTCGATCTCATAGTGCAGCGGGGTCTTGTCGTCGGAAGCGACGAAGCGGATGTCCGCGCCGGTTTCCGAGACGCCGTCGAACTGGAAGTTGCCCGAGTGCAGGCGGATGAGCATCGGCACGCGGCCGACCGGCTGGGACAGGTTGGCGCCCTTCGCCGTGCTGTCGATGGTGATCGCCTTGCGGAAGGCGAAGTCCGAATTCCACCACGATGTATCGGCGCGTGCGGCCTGGGGTACCCAGGCAAGGACGAGCAGACAGGCCAAGATCAAAAATCGCATAGCTGTAATTCCCCTAAACGTCTGAATCCGACCGGGCGGTCAGAGGTCTGCCCTGAGACTGAAATGGATACGTGTGTCGTGCGCCTTCGTGGTCTGGCCATCCTTCAATGGATAGGCCAGTTCGAAGGCGCCCGTAAGAATGTTGAAAACCTGGAACCGGGTACCGAGGCCTGCGCTGAGCAGGTCGAAGCTGGTGTGGCGTACATCGCCGCGCGAGGGATCGTTGACGTCGACCGGCTGTGCCAGTGCGTTCGACAGCACCAGGTGGGCGCCATCGACGAAGGCATGGAAGCGCAGGTCGTTCGCCCACTGGCCAAGATGCGAGCCGATCGACGGTGTGCGCAGCTCGACCGAGCCGATGAGCCCATGGTCGGCGGTGTCTTCCGCTTCCAGGTAACCGCGCACCGTGCTGTCGCCGCCAGCGGCGAACTGCTCGCTGGATACCAGCGACGTGGTCGACAGCTGCGCACTGGCACGCGTGGCCAGGCTGAAGCCGTTGTCGAAGGTATAGGCGTGGCCGAAGTCGCTCTTCAGGTAGAAGAAGTCGGCCTTGGCCTGGAAACGCTGGTTGTCGAATGCCGTCGCGTCGCTGCCACCGGCGCGCATGCCGAAGGTCGCGCCGATCGCGATCGAGGTGTTCGACTTGTCGCCGGTGGACTGGCCGTTATAGGTCGCGGTGAACGGGATATAGGTGATCGGCGACTTCGACTCGGCCTCACCCTGGCTGATGTTCTGGTCGAAGTGCTTGCGGCTGACGCCAAGGTTCAACGACTGCGAATACGTGCCGAGCGTGGCCAGGGTGCGGATCAGCTGGAAGCCGAAAGCGTTACCTTTGCCCAGCACCGTGGTGCCGCCGACGGTATTGGCATTGCTGTTGGACTTGTACGCGGAGCCGAGGATGCTCCAGTTCGCACTCAACGGCGCCATGTACGAGCCTGCATACACCTCGGAGGACTGACGATCCGCCGGCGCGACGATATAGGTGAACGAGGCGACCTGCCCTTTCTGGAACAGGTTATCGTTGCGCACGCTCGCGACGGTACGCAGTTCCGGCGTGTTCACGCTGTGGTCGTTGTTCGCTTCCAGGCTGCCATGCCACGGCGAGGTGTCGTCCACCTTCAGGGTCACGTCCATGGTGTCGGGCATCGTGCCCGGGGTGAGCAACGGCACCACCTGGCGGCCCGACTGGCGATTGACCTGGCCGAGCTGATCCTGCGCATCCTTGAAGTTCGGCAACGTGCCTTCGGCCAGAGCAGGCACCGCATCGCGGATTTCCTGCGGCGAGTGGTACTTCGCGCCCTCGACCTTCACATGACCGATGGTGTTCTCCAGCACCTGCAGGTGGATCACGCCGCCCTTCACCTGCTGCGGCGGCAGTTCCACCACCACCGACTGGTAGCCCCTGGCCTGGTAGGCCTTCTGCAAGGCATCGCGGGCGGCATTGACGTCGTTCATCGACTTGCCGGGACCGAGGAACGGATACACCGCCGTCTCGATATCGAGCGACTGCAGGGCCGTGTTGCCGTCGACCAGGTATTCGTTGACGTCGAAGGTCTCGGGCGCCTTCGCCGGCGCGGCATCCTGTGCATACGCCGAAAAGGGAACGCCGAGCAGCAGCCCGATCGCCAACGCAAGTCCATGCCTTGCCATGCGTTCCGGTCGCACATCGTGCTTCATACGCCTACCCGCTGTTCTCGCTTGCTCACGCAACGATCGCCCCTGTTAAGTCTTTATCCGGTGGCACGTCGAGCGGATCACGCAGCACCATCCGCAGGCCTTGCCGCGATGACGCGGTGGCTTGCGAATGGCCTGGATTCCCCTTTCGACTTGCTTTCGTTTAGTTAGACGGGCGGATGACGGAGGGACTGAACCCATGTCATAAAAAATTCACGCGCGCTCGAGTGGACGCGAGGCGCCGTTCTCAGCTGAGCAGGACAATGCCGCCCGGCAACTCCGTGACGCGCGCGCCGTAAGCGTCGCGGATCAGCGAGGTGACGTCGGCCATCTGGTCGAGCGAGAAGCGCGCGTGCACCTTGCGTGCGGCCAGCGCGGCGTCGGTAAGGATGATCTTGCCGGGGCGATAGCGATTGATATCGGCGATCACGTCGGATAGCGGCTGGTTGTCGAAAATCAGTACGCGGCGACGCCATGACATCGCGATATCGGGATTGATCGCCATCGCGACGCCAATGCCACGCTCGTCGTAGTCGACCTGCTGCGACGGTTTCACCGTCGCGACGCGGCCGCCGCAGGCCAGCTCGGTGAGGCCGTCCAGGCAGGTCACCTGCACGCCATCGTCCGTGCAGCGCACATTGCATTCGCTTTCCGCCGAAGCCAGCACACGACCGCCCTCGGCCTTGACGACGAAGGGCTGGGGAAGCTTCCTGCCGGTACTCACCACGGCCTCGCCGGCGACCAGCTCCATGCCCAGGCCGCCGGCCAGCACATTGATCGAGGTCTGTGTGTTCATTTCGACGACGACGCCATTGGCCAGTTCGACCCGGCGCTGCTCGCCCTTGGCGGTACGGTAATCCGGCGCCGCGTTCGCCCACGGGCTGACCGGCGAGTGGCCGATCACGAAGGCGGCCGACGCGGCGACCGCGCCGCCGAGAAAGACCCGGCGCGTCATCCGGATGCCATGATCGCCGCGATAGGATCGTACCTGGCCACGCCGCTGGCGATCCGCCACGGAACGCGCCGCGGGACCAAGGCTGTCCCACAGGACACGGGCCTCGGCGAAGGCACGTGCATGCGCCGGGCTGCGCTCGCACCATTGCCGGAATGCCTCGGCATCGGCGGCGGTCGCCTGCCCGGACGTGAGCTGCACGAGCCATGCACGCGCTTCACGATGAAGCGCGGCGCTCGGGTCGCCGTGGGTATGCCTGCTCTCCATATGGGTTAAGACGCTTTTCCCGCCCCGGGACCGAACCGCTGGACCACTTTCCGGTCCAGGCGCTCGCCACAGTGTTCCAGCGCCTTCTTCAGATCCTTGCCGACCATGCGTACCGAAATGCCGAATTCGCGGGCGATATCGGCCTGCGGGGTTTCCTCGACGCGGGCCGCGATCAGGATCGCGCGCTGGCGGGGCGTGAGTTCGAGCAGGGCTGCTTCCAGCGAGCTCATTTCCTGGCGCGACTGGAAAATACGCGCCGGGTCCAGCGCCTCGTCGGCGATATGCAGCAGGCCATCGATCTCGCCACCGGTCAGGAACCGGCTACCGGCCTTGCGCTGGTCGGCGGCGACATTCAGGGCCATGCGGAACAGATAGCCGGCCGGATTGCGCGCGCCGCCGTCGATGACATCCATGCATTCGACGCGCAGGAAGGTCTCCTGCATCACATCGTTGACCAGTTCGTCCGAACGCAGGCGCCGGCGCAGGCGCCGCGCGAAATCCTGATAATGATCCATGAACAGGCCGAGCATGGTCGATTCCATTACACCGGCTCTCCGCCACGGGCGCGATCGCAATCGAAGGGATCGTCCGGCGCGCGCGGCAGCAGGAGGATGGTCACCGGCTGCGGCATGGCCACGGGCGGCGGATCGAAATGCAGGACGTTCATGGCATCGACGATCTCGCCGTCGAGATCGGCCGTGCCCGCGCTGTCCAGCAGGCGCGTACGTTCGACGGCGCCGGTCGGCTGGATCCATAACTGCATGGCCAGGCGGAACCGGCCGGGGCGTGTCCGGCTGGAACGGCACAAGGCCTGCTCGATCCGCGCCTGCAGGACGTTGGCATAGGCATCGGCGACAGCCGAGGCGCGCTCCTCGTCCACCGCCGGTGACATCGCATGGTCGTTAGCTGTCGCGGCGGTATCGCTCAAGGCGAGGGTGAAGGCGTCGTTCGATGCATAGCGCGCGGTAAGCCCGGTGCCCGCAAGCATCTGGCGCAAGGCGTCGGCGGCCGTGTACCTGCCCTGTATTCCGGCGGACGAGCGGTCGGCGGTCAGGTCGTCGTCGACCAGGACCGCGATGCCGGTCGCCTCGCTATAGGCGCGCAAGGCACTCACGAGCGGTTGCGCCGGAATGTCGAAGCTTGCTTGCTCATCCTGGATACGGCTCGCTATGGACGCTTGGGGAAGCTGTTGGCGCTCCGCGCCCATGCAAAGGGAACTCAGCAGTGCGAAGCACCCGAACCATGCGACCGCGCTACGTGCCACGGCCATTCCCGTCCACCTCGAGAGTGTTTTGTGATCGGTGCAGCGCCGTAAGCTAGGCCCACTCGATGACACATTTGCAGCAGTCATGTGACAGCATTTCTTACCGAATGATGACAATGAGGCGCCGCCTGAGCTTGCCGCGGAATGCGCTAGCATGACGCCATGCGCAGCCTGTCCTTCACGATTCTGCTAGGCCTTCCGTTAGCCATCGCCAGCCAGGCGACGGTCGCCCGGGAGGCTGTCGTCACCGCCCCGAATACCGGCGAACGCGCCTGTGTGGATGTCGAGGTGAATGGCAATCGCATGCTCTCGTACGACTGCCTCAGCCGGATGATGGCCCCGAAGGATGCGCCCGCGCCGCCCACCCTAGCGACCAACGATCCACGCGCGGTGTCGTCGAACAAGGTGGTCGGCCAGTACAACTTCAGCGCGCTGGAACATCGCATGGGCAGCAACCTCGGTGTCTCGACGCAGCCGTTCCGGCCGAAGTTGACCTATCCCTCGCCGCTGACCACAGGTAAGTAGGCCCACTTTCAAAAACATCGATCGGGAAGTCACGGCCCCAAAGGACTCGCGAACAGGGTTCGCTCCCACAAGGTCGCGGCCAGCCCTGTGCGAGCGAACCCTGTTCGCGAGTCCTTTGGAGCCGGGCACACATGATCGCGGTTTTTGAGCCCGTTGCTGTTAGTGCGGCCCTTCGTCACCCCTGGCTTTCGACTGCCGTATCCGCTGCCGCACGAACGCGAGCAACTGCGCGCGCTCCGGCACCTCGGCCATGGTACGCAGGATGCCCCGCAGCACCTGCAGATCCTGTTGTCCGCCCAGCACATCGGCCAGCCTGATCTGCTCCTTCAGGTCGCCATGCCCATGGTGAACACCGCGGGGACGGATGCCGCTCTCACGCAGGCTGTCCATCGCCTGCAATTGCATG
>DASYLE010000065.1:0-26592 GCA_036009745.1 Luteibacter sp.
GCACGTTCCTGGTCGCCGGCGCAATCACCGGCGGCAAGATCACCTGCAAACGCGCGCGTCCGAAGACGCTCGACGCGGTCCTTGGCAAGCTCGAGGACGCCGGCGCTCACATCAACACGGGCGAGGACTGGATCGAGCTCGACATGCGCGGCAAGCGGCCGAAGGCCGTCAACATCACGACCGCGCCGTATCCGGCGTTCCCGACCGACATGCAGGCGCAGTTCACCGCGCTCAACTGCGTCGCCGAAGGCGTCGGCGTGATCACCGAGACGGTGTTCGAGAACCGTTTCATGCATGCGCATGAATTGCAGCGTCTCGGCGCCGATATCCGCCTGGAAGGCAATACCGCGATCGTCACCGGCGTCAAGAAAATGAGCGGCGCACCGATCATGGCCACCGACCTGCGCGCCTCGGCGTGCCTGGTACTGGCCGGCCTGGTCGCCACCGGCGACACCACGGTCGACCGCGTTTATCACATCGACCGTGGCTACGAGAATATCGAAGAGAAGCTGGGCGTGCTGGGCGCGAAGATCCGGCGCCTGCCCTCCTGAGCTGCCGTTGTGGGAGCGAACCCTGTTCGCTCCCACAAAAGAAAGGTTACTGCTTTGAAAAGCTCACCAGCTGCATGGTCAGGTTGCCGCCATCCTTCTGCGCCAGCTTCACCGGCACCGGGTAGCGATCGGGCACGTACCACGCGTTGAAGCCACGATCCGCGTCGATGCGGTCGACGCGCACGGCGTCGAAGCTGCCGGCGGGGACCTTGACGGTTTCCTTGCCCGAGACCTTGAACTGCTGGTTCTGCACTTCCTGCTTCACGGCGACGGGCAGGGTGATCTCCTGCTTGCCGGCACGCAGTGCCATGCCGAGGGTGAGGGCGACGGTATTGCGTTCGACCATGCCCGGTACGGCGGGGAAGCTGAAATTCTTGTTGTTGTCCTGGACGCTGACCTGCTTCGCGTTCCAGTCGACTTTGAGATGCCGCTGCTTCGATTTGATCGAGGCGTCCATGCGGTAGTCGTAGCTCAGCGCCTCGGCCGCGTCGTTGGTCCAGCGAAAGCGCGAGGTCTCGTCGACGTTGGCGCCGAGCATGGCGGCGAGGCCGGAGGTGCCCTTGGTCTGGCTGGTGTACTCGTACTCATTGTTGCCAACGGACTTGAGCGTCAGCGTGGCTTCGCCCAGGGCGGAGCCGTCCTTGAGCACTTCATATTTGGCAACGAAGGCCTCGGGGGCGGCGGCCGCGGCGGTGCCGGCGGCGAGGAGCAGGCCGAGGCCGAGGGTGGCGGAACGCAGGAGAGTGATGGCAGTCATGGGCGCCGAGTGTACGACGCAAGGCTGAACGCTGCGTATCGTCAGCCGAGGACGCCGAGATCGTCCATCGCGAGTGGCCGTGTCAACGGGTTTCCTGCGAAATACGGCTGCCCGTCCGTATAGGTGAGCCGGCCCTCGGCGATCGACGCGACGACGGCCGGTAGCAGCCGGTGTTCCTCGGGTAGCAGGCGCAGGGCAAGCAGGTCCTCGTTGTCGCCGGCCAGCACGGGAATGCGCCGCTGGGCGATCACCGGTCCGCCATCGAGTTCGGCGGTGACGAAATGCACGCTGGCGCCGTGTTCGGCATCGCCCGCCTCGATCGCCCGGCGATGGGTATGCAGGCCGCGGTATTTCGGCAGCAGCGACGGATGCACGTTGATCGCGCGTCCGGCCCACGGTGCGATCGCCTCGGCGTCGACGATGCGCATGAAGCCCGCGAGCACCAGCAGGTCGGCACCGCTGGCGGCGATGCGGCCGAACAGGTCGAGGTCGAAGCTGCGCCGATCCGGATAGTCGCGCGGATTCAGGGCCAGGGTGGGAATGCCGGCGGCGCGGGCGATATCGAGCGCGCCGGCCCTGGCCTTGTCGCTACCGACCAGGACGAACTCGACCGGCAACTCACCGCGATCGCGCGCGGCGATCAGAGCGGCAAGGTTGCTGCCGCGCCCGGAAGCAAGGGCGGCGATGCGCATCAGGCGATGTGGACGCGCTCGTCGCCCGTCGTGGGCACGACGTCGCCGATGACCCACGAGGCCAGCGCGTGGCTTTCCAGCAGCTTCTTCGCCGCGTCGACCTGGTCGCGTGCGAGCAGCACGGTAAAGCCGATGCCGCAGTTGAAGGTGCGCCACATCTCCTCGCGCTCCACCTTGCCTTCGCGCTGCAGCCACTGGAACACCGGAGGCAGGGTCCAGGCCGCGCTGTCCAGCGACAGGCCGAGGCCGTCAGGCACGACACGGATGATGTTTTCCTTCAGCCCGCCGCCGGTGATATGCGCCATGCCATGGACCGGCACGTTCTTCAGCAGGTCGAGGATGGGCTTCACGTAAATCGTGGTCGGCGCCATCAGCGCGTCGGCCAGCGAGACGCCGTCCAGGTCGAGCTCCAGCGGGCTGCCGGCGCGCTCGAGGATGCGCCGAATCAACGAGTAGCCGTTGGAGTGCGGCCCGGACGAAGCCACGCCGAGGATCACGTCGCCGGCGACGATCGCGCCGCCGTCCAGCATTTCGGACTTCTCGACCGCGCCGACGGTGAAGCCGGCCAGATCGTATTCGCCGGGCGGATACATGTCCGGCATTTCCGCCGTCTCGCCGCCGATCAGCGCGCAGCCGGCCAGTTCGCAGCCTTTGGCGATGCCGCCGACCACGGCGACCGTGGTATCCACGTCGAGCTTGCCGGTAGCGAAATAGTCGAGGAAGAACAGCGGCTCGGCACCCTGGACCAGCACGTCGTTGACGCACATGCCGACCAGGTCGATGCCGATCGTGTCGTGGCGGCCGAGTAGCTGGGCGAGCTTCAGCTTGGTGCCGACGCCGTCGGTGCCGGATACCAGGACCGGCTCGCGGTACTTGCCGGACAGGTCGAACAGTCCGCCGAAACCGCCCAGGCCACCCATGACCTCGGGACGGAAGGTGCGTTTGACCAGCGGCTTGATACGTTCGACGACGGCATTGCCCGCGTCGATGTCGACGCCGGCGGCGCGGTAGGTGAGGGAACCCTGGTCGGAGGACATGGAGCGAATCCGGCGCTGATGAAACGGGGAATGATAGCAGCCCGGGGCCCGGGGAGCCTCGGACCAATGGACGCGCCGACGCGGATTGGGCATGCTTCCCGCGACTTCCGGCAAGATCTTCCGACCCATGCGTTCAGTCCGCCTGCTCAGCCTCATCGCCCTGCTTGCCCTCGTGGGCATGCAGCCGGCGCACGCCCAGACGCCGCCGGCCTCGCCTTACGCGGTCACCGTGCCGGTGCCGGACACCTCGGCCGCCGTGCGCAGCCAGGCATTCGCCAGCGCGCTGACCCAGGTCCTGGCGCGGGCGATGAATGGACAGGATCCCCGGACCCTGGCCGGCTTCGACGACACGCTCAAGCAGGCGCCGGGCCTGGTCCAGCAATACCAGTATTCGCGCAGCCATTCGCCGGAAACACCGCTGAATCTCAATGTCAGCTTCGACCCGGCGTCAGTGCGGCGCATCCTCGCCTCGGCAGCGTCCAGCGCTGCGGCACCGGCCGACGGCCAGGCGCCGGCGGCCGACGAAGGCCCGAGCCAGGCAAGCTTCTGGATTTCCGGGGTGCATTCGGCAGCGGACTATGCGGCCGTGCTCGCGGCCTTCGGCAACGAGCCGGCGGTACGTTCGGTCGACACGGTAGCGGCCAGGGACGATGGCATCCAGCTCCATGTCAATGCGATCGGGCCGATGCCTCGCATCGTCGCGGCGCTCGGCGCGGCGGCGCATCTTCCGGCCGACCCGGCCAGTCATCCCGGCACCGATTTCAGCCTGCGCTGGTCGCCCTGAGTACCGGCCGGCGGGCACGCTCCGGCACGCCGGCGTCACCGCCGACGGACGACGATCGCGTGCATCCCTCCACCGTGACGAGACGAACCCACGCATGAACCACGACAACTCCCGCCGTTGGCAACTGCTGGCCATTGCCGCCGTCATCATCTTCGTGCTCTGGCTGCTGGCGCCGGTGATCATGCCGTTCGCCATCGCGGCGATGCTTGCCTACCTGGGTGACCCGCTGGCCGACCGGCTGCAGCGCCTGGGCATGGGCCGCACGCTGGCGGTAAGCATCGTTTTCGCCGTGCTGGTCCTGGTCGTGGTCGGCTCACTGCTGCTGCTGATCCCGTTGATCCAGCACCAGTTCGAGAACCTGGCGGAGAACTTCCCGCGCTATGTCGCCTGGGTCCGCGATACCGCCTTCCCCTGGCTGCAAGCCCACCTGCACCTGGAGCCGGATACCTTCGACACCGACAAGCTGGTCACGGCGATCAAGGAGCATATCGGCTCGGTCAGCAGCATCGCCGCCACCGCGATCGCCAAGGTCTCGACCTCGGGCATGGGTCTGGTGCTCTGGCTGACCAACCTGGTGCTGATCCCGGTGGTGTCGTTCTACCTGTTGCGCGACTGGGACACGATGGTCGCGCATATCCAGCGCCTGCTGCCGCGTTCGATCGAACCGACCGTCGTCCAGCTCTCGCGCGAATCGGACCAGGTGCTTGGCGCCTTCGTTCGCGGCCAGCTGCTGGTGATGCTGGCGCTGGGCATTTTCTACGGTGCGGGCCTGACCATCGTCGGTCTGTCGATCGGTCCGCTGATCGGCATGATCGCAGGCCTGCTCAGTTTCGTGCCTTACCTCGGTTTCATCGTCGGCTTCGGCGCGGCGCTGATTGCCGTCCTGGTCCAGTACGGCGACTGGACCCACGTGTTGCTGGTCATCGGCGTGTTCACCGTCGGCCAGCTGCTCGAAGGCTATGTGCTGGTGCCACGCCTGGTCGGTGGCAAGATCGGCCTGCATCCGGTGGCGGTGATCTTCGCCGTGCTGGCCGGCGGTCATCTGTTCGGCTTCCTTGGCGTCTTGCTGGCGCTGCCGGCCGCCTCGGTGGTCGTCGTGCTGATGCGTTACGTGTTCGCGCGCTATCGCCAGAGCGACCTCTATACCGAACCGGCCGTCGTCGTCGATGAGGTCGATGTCGACGTGCAGGTGACAACGCACGAGACGAAGGCCCCGGAAAGCCCGCCACCGCCATGACCGTGCAGTTGCCCCTCGCCTTGCGCTGGCCCCGTCGCCAGCGTTTTGAGCATTTCCACGCCGGTGCGAATGCCGCGGCGCTCGAGGCGGTTCGCCTCGCGGCGACCGACGCACGCGCGCCCTGGGTCTTCATGGCCGGCAGTGCGGGCAGCGGCCGGACGCACTTGCTGATCGCTGCCTGCCAGGCCGCGATCGACGGGGGCCGCACGGCGCAATACCTACCTCTTGCCGGATTGCGTGGCGACCTGGCCGAGGCGATTCGTGCGGTGGCCGGCAGTGACCTGCTGGCACTGGATGACCTGCAGGCGATCGCCGGCAATACAGCGGCCGAACATGGCTTGTTCGATCTCTATAACCGTTACCGCGCCGAGGGCGGAACGATCCTGTTCGCCGCGGACGCCGCGCCATCGGCATTGGGCATCGGCCTGCCGGACCTGCGTTCGCGACTGGGCGCCTGCACCCAGGCCTTGCTCAAACCGCTGGATGATGGCGAGCGCCGCCATGTGCTGCGCGAGCAGGCGAGGGCGCGTGGCATCGAACTGGACGACACGGTGCTGGACTGGCTGTTCGCGCGGCATGCGCGCGATCTTGGCGCCTTGCTCGATCTGCTCGATCGCCTGGACAAGGCGTCGCTGGCCGCGCAGCGGCGGATCACGGTGCCTTTTTTGCGCGAGTTGCTGGGCAAGGGCTGACTCACCCTCTCCGTTACCCCGGCATGGGCCGGGGTCCGGTGGCGATCAGGCGCGCAGCAGCGTCGGCGTCGCGTTGGCCCCGATCACTTCCGTCATGACCTGGGCGATCTTGTGGTTGCCGGCGATGAGATTGCCGCTGGCCGGCAGGCCCTCACGCCCGGCGAAATCGTTGTAGACACCCGCGGCCTCGCGTACCAGCAGGCAGCCGGCGGCCATGTCCCACGGCTGCAGGCCGGGCTCGAAATAGCCGTCGAAACGCCCGGCGGCGACGTAAGCCAGATCCAGCGCGGCCGAGCCCATGCGGCGAATGTCCTCGGCTTCCTTGAGCAGGGCACCGGTGATCGCCAGCTGGGCGTCGATATGGTTGCGCTGGCGGTACGGGTAACCGGTGGCGAGCATGGCTCCCGTCAGGGTTTCACGCTTGCTGACGCGGATGCGGCGGTCATTGAGATAGGCGCCGTCGCCCTTGCTGGCGGTGAACAGCTCGTCGCGCAGCGGATCGAAGACCACGCCGTAGACGGGTTCGCCCTTGTCGAGCAAGGCAATGGAGACGGAGAAGTGCGGGATCCCGCGCAGGTAATTATGCGTGCCGTCCAGGGGATCGATCACCCAGACCAGCGGTCCGGTGCCCTTCGCTCCCGACTCCTCGCCGAGGATGGCGTGGGTGGGATAGGCGCGCTTGAGTTCCTTGATGATCTCCGCCTCGGCCATCCGGTCGACTTCGGAGGCAAAATCCATGCGCTGTTTCTCGACGACCGCGAGGCCCTCGAGGCGGTTCATGTAGCGCAGGATGATATTTCCTGCAGCGCGCGCGGCGCGCGCCGCGACGTTGACGGCGGGTCTGGGCATGGGGCTGACTTGGCAAAAGAACGAGGGACGCGGTCCAGCCGCGGCGGGGACGGAGTCTAGCAGAGCCACGCCCCGGCCGGCCAATCGCGGGGCCCGGGCGTTGTAGACTGCGCGGTCAGCCACCGACCGACTTTCCCGTATGAGCGACGAATCCGCCCTTTCCGCGATGTTCCGCTATGTGCTGGTGCGCACTTCGCATCCGGGCAATATCGGCTCGGCGGCACGGGCGATCCGGACCATGGGCTTCGCGCGGATGGCCCTGGTCCAGCCGCAGCGTTTTCCCGACCCCGAGGCCACGGCCATGGCCGCCGGTGCCGACGATGTCCTTGCCCAGGCGAGCCTGCATGACGACCTGACCGACGCCCTGGCCGGCAGTAGCTTTTCGCTGGGCCTCAGCGCCCGCCGACGCGGCGTGACCCTGCCGGAATGGTCGCCGCGGGAGGCCGCCGCGCAGGCGCTCGCCGCCGCGCGCCGTGGCGAGCAGGTATCGCTGGTGTTCGGCAACGAGCGCACGGGGCTGGAGAACGAGGAACTGGCGCGCTGCCATGCGATGGTGCGGATCCCCAGCGTCGACGATTTCAGTTCGCTCAATCTCTCGCAGGCCGTGCAGGTCACCGCTTACGAGCTGCGACTGGCCATGCTCGATGACGGCCGCACCGCCGACGCTCCCGCGCCGGACGAGATGCCGGCGGACGCTGCGCAGATGGAGCGCTTCTTCGAGCACCTGGCGCAGATGCTCGACGATATCGAGTTCCACAAGGGCCGCTCGCCGACCACGATCATGCTGCGCCTGCGCAAGCTGTTCCTGCGCGCCCGGCCCGATATGCGCGAGCTGCGCGTCATGCACGGCATCTTCGCCGATGCGCAGCGCATGGCCTCGCTGGCGCAGACGCGGAACAAGGAATAACCCCTCACCTGTGGGAGCGAACCCTGTTCGCGAGTCCTTTGAAGCTGTGACTTCCCCGGTCGCCAGCTCTGGAGAGGCACGGCCCCAAAGGACTCGCGCACACGGTGCGCTCCCACAAGGGTCCTTCCCGCGTCAGAAAAACCGGTGGAAAAGATCGACCAGGGCGTGGCTGAAAGTCGCCGATACAGTGAGCACGACCGCCGTCGCTATCCACACCAGCAGCAGGAGCACGCCGTCGCGCTCGACCAGGGCGATGGCGAAGGCCAACAGCATCGCCCCGAAGACATAGTTGGTGAACGGGATTGGCAGCGCGAGCAGGATGCCGATCAGGATCATGACCAGGCCCGAGGCGATCGTCAGTGGCCGGCGTGTCAGGCGTTCCATGCGCGGCTTGCACAGCTTTTCCAGCCGACGGGTCAGCGGTTCGATGCGATTGAGGAAACGGCCCAGCGCAGCGCGCGACATGGTCCTGGCCCGCAGCCAGCGCGGGATCCACGGGTACTCGAGGCCGAACAGCATTTCGAGGCCCAGCGCGACCACCAGTACACCCATCACCCCACCGATGCCGATCGGTACCGGGATGAAGTTAGGCACCGCCAGCAGCAGGAGCACGAAGCCATAAGCACGGCTGCGTAATGGATCGAGCAGGGCTTCGAGGCTGATCCGGTCGGTTTCGTGCGCTTCGAGCGCATCGCGCAACAGTTCGGTGGTGCGCCGCCGCGGTTTCATGTGCCTTCGTCAGGCGCCGCCGGGGTGACCAGCACCTTGTCGATGCGCGCACCATCGAGATCGAGTACCTCGAAGCGATGACCGTTGAATTCGAAGGCCTCGCCGGTTCGCGGGATATGGCCGAACTGCGCGATCATCATGCCGGCGATGGTGCGGTAGTCGTGCTCTTCCTCGTTGGGCAGGGCATCGATCCGCAGCAGTTCGCGCAAGTCGTCGGCGGGCAGCATGCCGTCGACCAGGAAGCTGCCGTCGGCGCGCCGGGTGATCGGCCCTTCCGTGGAATGGTCGTCGTCCGCGGGGGCGGTAGCGCCGATCACGGCGGCGAGCAAGTCGTTCAGGGTGACCAGGCCCTCGATATCGCCGTACTCGTCGACCACCAGGGCCACCGGCGTGTCGGCATCGCGGAAGGCTTCCAGCAGATCCAGCGCGCGCGCGGTATCCGGTACGAACATCGGCTTGGCGATGTGCTCGAACAGGTCGGGCGTGCCTTCGGCGAAATGCCGTAGCAGGCGCTTGACCTCGATCACGCCGACCACTTCGCTCTCGTCGCCGCGATACACCGGGTAGCGGGAGTAGGGGGTGTCGCGCAGGACCTGTACGTTTTCGTCGCGTGGCGCGGCGATATCCAGCCAGGCGATGCGGTTGCGCGGGGTCATTACGCTATCGACGGTGCGGTCGCCCAGGCGCAGTACCCGGTTGACCATATTGCGTTCGTCGGCGTCGAGCACGCCCTGCTCGGCGCTTTCGGCGACGAGCAGGCGGATTTCCTCTTCGGTGGCCGCCTCGCGGCTGACCCGGTGCAGGCCGAGGACACGAAGGATGCCGGTGCTGAGCATGTTCAGCACCCAGACGAAGGGCGAGACGATGCGCGACAGGAACATCATCGGCAAGGCGATATAGCCGGCGATGCGTTCCGGTGCGGTCAGCGCCGCGCGCTTGGGTACCAGTTCGCCGATCACGATCTGCACCAGCGAGATCAACACGAAACCGGCCAGCCAGCCGAGTGCGCGGGCATAGGGCGCCAGCCAGGCGGGTTCACCGTTGTGCAGCAGGGCGGTGAAGC
Organism: Luteibacter sp.; assembly: GCA_036009745.1. GTDB lineage: Bacteria > Pseudomonadota > Gammaproteobacteria > Xanthomonadales > Rhodanobacteraceae > Luteibacter. Next base: position 9,299 of record DASYLE010000065.1, read on the forward strand.
GCTCGGCCAGGGCATCGCCGGCCACGGCGCCCGTGGCCAGGATCACGATGGTCATGCCGACCTGGACCGTGGACAGGAAACGCTCGGGCGATTCGGCCAGTTGCAGGGCGACCCGCGCCCGCCGGCTGTCGCGGGCGAGCTGTTTGAGCCGGCTCTTGCGCGAGGCGACGATTGACATCTCCGACAGGGCGAAGAAGCCATTGCAGAGGGCGAGGACGAGGACTAAAGCCAGTTCGGTGAGCATTCCCGCTCTTATAGCAAGGTTTCCGGGGCCGGGCAGTGTAGCGGTCCGAAGCGTCGCAGGTGCTGCCGGGACCGGTATCGGTCCTGTAACATTACTGTCACGACGGGCCGCGAGAGGCATTCTGCGGCCGTTTTCCGACATTCCACAGGCGACACCCGCATGTTTTCATTGCAGACGATGTTCGGTAAGGGCGACAAGTTCTATGGCCTGCTCGAGGCCAGTGCGGAAGCTGCGAAGGAAAGCGCACGGGCGATGCATGAACTGGTCACCAAGACCGACCGGGTGCCGGTGATGGCCGCTTTCAGCATGGCCCGCGCCCGCGAAAAAGCCCTGCACGGACAGATCGGCGAGGAACTGGTCAATACCTTCGTCACCGCGCTGGACCGCGAGGACATCGAGGCGCTGAGCTCCGCGCTGTACAAGATCCCCAAGACCATCGAAAAGTTCGCCGAACGCTACGTGATCGTCGCCGATCGCCTGGTGGGTATCGACTTCAGCCAGCGTGCGGCCCTGCTCGAGCGCTCGTCCGAGGTGGTCGTGGAACTGATCGGCCAGCTCCGCCACGGCCTGCGCATCGACCCGGTAAAGAAGCTGCACGACCAGTTGCAGGCCCTGGAGTCCGAGGCCGACCGGCTGCTGCTCGATCCCTACCGGACCCTGTACGCCGAAGGCTCCGACCCCATGCGCGCGATCCTGGCCAAGGATCTGTTCGAGCTGGTCGAGAAGGCCGTGGACAAATGCCGCGACGTCGGCAACGTGGTCTATTCCATCGTTCTCAAGAATTCCTGAGCATGAGCATGGGCCTGGTCATCGCGGTCGTCGTGATCGCACTTGCCTTTACCTACATCAACGGTTTCCACGACACGGCCAACTCGATCGCGACCGTGGTCGCGACCAAGGTGCTCACCCCCGGCCAGGCGGTCCTGCTGGCGGCGGTGACCAACCTGGCCGGCGCGCTCTGGGGTACGGCGGTCGCCGCGACCATCGCCGCCGGCCTGATCGATTCGGGCGTGGTCGATGTCGGTCCGCAGTTGCTGATATGCGCCCTGCTCGGGGCGACGATCTGGAACCTGATCACCTGGTGGCTGGGCCTGCCGTCCAGTTCCAGCCATGCCCTGGTCGGTGGCCTGTGCGGTGCCGCGCTGGCCGCCTCGGGCAACGATTTCGCCTCGATCATCTGGCTCCAGGGCGGACAGGCGCACTGGTGGCTGGACAAGGGCGTACTGCCCAAGGTCATCCTGCCGATGGTGATCTCGCCGCTGCTCGGTTTCTGCCTCGGCTTCCTGCTGATGGGCGCGCTCTATGCGCTGCTGGGCTGGTTCTCCAGCCGCACGGGCTACCTGCGCCGGTTCGGCCGGACGCCCTTCGTGAACAGCTTTTTCGGCAAGGCGCAGATCGTCTCGGCCAGCGCGATGGGCCTGTCGCACGGCATGAACGACGCGCAGAAGAGCATGGGCATCATCGCCCTGGCCCTGGCCGGTGCCACCGCCGCGGGGCAGTTCGACCACCTGCCTGAGGTGTTGTCGTTCCTGCGCATCGGTCACGATGCCCACGCGGCCGGCGGCTTCCCGATCCCGGTCTGGGTCAAGGTAGTCTGCGCGCTGACCATGGCGGCGGGCACCGCCGGCGGCGGCTGGCGGATCATCAAGACGCTGGGCCACAAGCTGGTCAAGCTGCATCCGATCAACGGTTTCGCCGCCGAAGGCAGTTCGGCGGCGGTGATCCTCACCGCCTCGCTGCTCGGTATCCCGGTGTCGACCACGCATAACGTCTCGGCGTCGATCATGGGCGTGGGTGCGGCCAAGCGTTTCAATGCGATCCGCTGGTCGGTGGTCGAGCGCATGGTCTGGGCGTGGATCCTGACCCTGCCGATCACCGCTTTGACCGCCTACGGCCTGGTCCGGATGGGCCAGCTGGTCTTCACGTTCTAGAAACTGTCGTCCTCGCTGGCGACGGTCTGCTCCAGATGGTCGCCGAGCACGCCCAGTTCCACGATCAGGCGCTCGAGTTCGCTCGTATCGAGGAAGTCGTAGGGGCGGTTCTCGCACAGGTGCAGGTAGGGCGAGCCGTCGAGGTCGGCGCTGGCGAGGAAGCCAGTGCGTTGCTCCCAGTTGAAGCGCAGGCAGCGCCGGGCATCGGTGCCGGCAAGCGGGCCGATCGGCGTTGAGATGCGCAGGTAACGGCGGCCGCGCTCGTCTTCAAGCTCGGTGAGATAGATGCCCTGGTGCCGGCCAAGCGGCAATTCGAGGTCGAAACTGATCAGGTACGGATCGTTGTGGCGCAGCGCGTGCTGGCTGCCGACATGGGAGCGGACGGCTTCGAAGTGGCGCATGGTCTTCCGCTCCGCTGAAGGGACGGGCCGATGGTAACCTCGTCCGGGTAACCGGGTGTTGGAACATGGCCGCAAAACACGACGACGATATCGACGAAGCCCGCGCGCGCCGCGACCGCAAGATCCGCCAGGCAGTGGCGGCGATTCCCGCCGGCCGCGTGGCCAGCTACGGCGCGATCGCCGCGCGGGCCGGCTATCCCGGACGTGCGCGGTTGATCGGCCGCGTCCTCGGCGATTCGCCGAGGGAGCTGAAGCTGCCGTGGCACCGTGTGCTGAGGGCCGATGGCCGGATCGGCATCCCGAAGGACAGCCCCGGTTTCCGCAAGCAGTGCCAGTTGCTGCGCGCCGAGGGCGTGCTGGTCATCGATGGCCGGGTCGCCCTGTCCACCTTTGGCCTCGACCACGATCTGGACCGGGCGATCTGGGGCGGCTGATCAGTGGTAGGTGATCTCGACCAGGGCTGCGCTGGCGCCGGCCGAACCGGCCCGGAGATACCCGACGAAATACTCCAGCAGCGGATTGGCCGGGTGGTCTTCTGTCACGAGGCTGCCGACGCGCACCGATGCGACCGGGGATGAGGCGTCGCGACCGGTCGCCAGAATGGCGTCCGCGGGACGAACGGTAGGCTGGACGATCCGGCCGGCGAAACCGATGCTGCCGTTGCTGGCCGACGCGATGGTGCAGGCAAACGACAGGATGGTTGCGATGCTGGTCCTGGCTTTCATGGGCGCCCCCGAGGATACGTTCACCGGGCTGGCGAGCGTCGTTGTTTTTCTACCATTTCCGGCGCGATTCGCCAGACCGCCCTGACACCGTCAGCGTGTCGGTGCATGCGCACAAGGCGATCGCCGACAACCGGCTTCGGTCGCACTTTGTTAGCATGCGTGGATGCAGTCCCAGGCTCTCGAGATACTTCACAGCGTTTTTGGCTACGCCGCGTTTCGCGGACCGCAGCAGGCGATCGTCGACCATGTGGCCAGCGGCGGCGACGCCCTGGTGTTGATGCCGACCGGCGGCGGCAAGTCGTTGTGCTATCAGATTCCCGCCTTGATGCGCGAGGGCACGGGCATCATCGTCTCGCCGTTGATCGCGCTGATGCAGGACCAGGTCGATGCCTTGCGCGAAGCCGGTGTACGCGCCCGTTTCCTCAATTCCAGCCTCGATGCGCAGACCCAGCGGGAGGTCGAGGAACAGTTGCTGGCCGGCGAGCTGGACATGCTCTACGTGGCGCCCGAGCGCCTGTTGACCGGACGTTTCCTGTCCCTGGTCGAGCGTGCCCGGATCAGCCTGTTCGCCATCGACGAGGCACATTGTGTTTCGCAATGGGGTCACGATTTCCGTCCGGAATATCGCGAACTGGCCCTGCTGCACCAGCGGTTTCCCGAGATTCCGCGGATCGCGCTAACCGCGACCGCCGACGGGCGTACCCGCGCCGAAATCGTCGAGCGCCTCGCGCTGGACGAGGCGCAACAGTTCGTCTCCAGCTTCGACCGTCCGAACATCCGCTATCGCGTGGCGCCGCGACACAATGCGCGCCGGCAACTGCTGGACTTCCTCGACGGCCACCGTGACGAGGCCGGCATCGTCTATTGCCTGAGTCGGCGCAAGGTCGACGACACGGCTGCCTGGCTCGTCGAGGCAGGCGTGACCGCCTTGCCTTACCACGCCGGCCTCGACGCGGCGACGCGCGCGAAGCATCAGCAGCGATTCCTCCGCGAGGATGGCGTGGTGATGGTGGCGACGGTGGCCTTCGGCATGGGTATCGACAAGCCCGACGTGCGCTTCGTCGCGCACCTGGACCTGCCGCGCAGCATGGAAGGCTACTACCAGGAAACCGGTCGTGGCGGTCGTGACAGCCTGCCGGCGGAGGCCTGGATGGTGTATGGCCTGGGCGACGTGGTCACGATGAGCCAGATGATCGCGCAGTCCGAAGCGGGCGACGAGCGCAAGCGGGTGGAGCGGCAGAAGCTGGAGTCGCTGCTCGGCTATGCCGAGGCGACACGCTGTCGGCGCCAGCTCTTGCTCGAGGCCTTCGGCGAACGGCATGACGGCGCCTGCGGCAATTGCGACAACTGCCTGGAACCGCCGAAAACCTGGAATGCCACGGTGCAGGCGCAGAAGGCGATGTCATGCATTTATCGCAGCGGCCAGCGCTTCGGTGCCGGCCACCTGATCGACATCCTGCGTGGCGAAGGTGGCGAGCGCGTACGCTCGATGGGTCACGACCAGCTGAGCACCTACGGCGTCGGTGCCGATACCGATGCGACGCAATGGCGCTCGGTATTCCGCCAGTTGCTGGCGGCCGGCCTGATCGAAGCCGACCCGGAAGGATTCGGCACCCTGCGCCTGGCGCCAGCCAGCCGCGCGGTGCTCAAAGGCGAACAACAGGTGCTGTTCCGTGAGGACGCGCTGCCGGCGAAGGGCGTACGCCGCCGTCGCGAACGCGCGGCTCCGGCTGGCGGTGGCAGCCTCGGCATCGAGGCTTACGAGCAGCCCTTATGGGATGCGCTGCGACGCGTGCGCGGCGAACTGGCCAAACAGCACGGCGTGCCGGCCTATGTGATTTTCCATGACGCGACCCTGCTGGCGATGCTGCGGGCGTTGCCCGCCAACGAGGACGAGATGGCCTCGATCAGCGGCGTCGGCGAGCACAAGCTCAAGCGCTACGGCAAGGATTTCCTCGCCGTGCTCTCGGACGAGGCGGCTACCCGGGAGGCCTGAAGCACCCTCGCGACTTGCCTTCGGGCGCTTTTGCCCTTACATAAAGCCATCCTGGCGCCGTAACGCCACCGTTGGATGACGGCGGCACGGGCCTGGATGTCGCGACAAGCGGCTCCCGCATCGACGAACCCAAGGACGCCGCCATGCACGAAGCTCCCTCGCTCATCGCCACCATCGTCGGTGGCCTCGTCCTGGCCTTCTTCTTCGGCGCGTTGGCCCATCGCCTGCGCCTGCCTGTGCTCGCCGGTTACCTGCTGGCCGGTGTCGTCGCCGGTCCTTTCACCCCGGGCTATGTCGCCGATGGCCACATCGCGCAGGAACTGGCCGAACTTGGCGTGATCCTGCTGATGTTCGGGGTCGGTCTGCATTTCTCCCTGAAAGACCTGATGTCGGTCAAGGCGATCTCGATTCCCGGCGCCATCGTGCAGATGACCGTGGCGACCCTGCTCGGCATGTTCCTCGGCTGGTTGCTGGGTTGGTCGCCCGCCCAGGGCTTCATGTTCGGCCTGGCGCTGTCGGTCGCCAGCACCGTCGTCCTGCTGCGTTCGCTGGAAGAGCGTCGCCTGATCGAAACGGATCGCGGCCGCATTGCCGTGGGCTGGTTGATCGTCGAGGACCTGGCGATGGTGCTCGCCCTGGTCCTGCTGCCTGCCATTGGCGGGGCGCTGAAGGGCGAGGCCGGCGGTACCTCGATGTCGACCGGTGCGCTGGTCGAAGTAGTGGCCATAACCATCGGCAAGGTGGCGGTCTTCGTCGCGCTTATGCTGGTCGTCGGCAAGCGGCTGATCCCATGGATCCTGCAGACGGTGTCGTATACCGGCTCGCGCGAGCTGTTCCGGCTTGCCGTGCTCGCCATCGCGCTTGGCGTGGCCTTCGGTGCCGCGCAGCTGTTCGATGTGTCGCTCGAGCTCGGCGCGTTCTTCGCCGGCATGATGATGGGCGAATCGAAACTCGCGCAGCGCGCGGCGGAAGAGACGCTGCCTTTGCGCGATGCCTTCGCGGTCCTGTTCTTCGTCTCGATCGGCATGTTGTTCAACCCGATGGTGCTGGTGCACAGCCCGTGGATCGTGCTGGCCGCCTTCCTGATCATCGTGGTCGGCAAATCGGTCGCCGCGCTCGGCATCGTGCTGGCCTTCGGGCGCCCCATGAAGACCGCACTCACCATTGCGGTCAGCCTGGCCCAGATCGGTGAATTTTCTTTCATCCTCGCCAGCCTCGGCGTTGCCGAGGGGCTGCTCAGCGCCGAGGCCCGCGATGTCATCCTGGCCGCTGCCATCGCGTCGATCCTCGTCAATCCCCTGCTGTTCGTCGGCCTGGACAAGGTCATGGCGCGGATGGACGCGCGCGAAAAGGCGGCCGACGGCGAGGCCGCCGCGGAGGCTCCGGCGCTCGCACCCAGCACATTGTCCGGGCATACCGTCCTGGTCGGCTTCGGCCGGGTCGGCCGTCGCGTGCTGGGCCAGCTCAGGGAAAGCGGCACGCCGGTGCTGGTCATCGAGCAGGATCCGGACACGGTGGCGCGGATCGCCGCGGACGACCATGCCGAGGTGCTGGTCGGCAATGCGGCGGAGGACGACATCATCGCCGCGGCGAACATGGGCGCGGCCAAGGCGCTGATCGTGACGATTTCCGATGCGTTCGAGGCGGGCGAAGTCGTGCGCTGTGCACGGCGGATCAACCCCGGCATCGAGATCGTCGCCCGTGCCCATTCGCGCGAATCCACCGAGCACCTGCAGAAACTCGGCGCCGATCATGTGGTCTATGCGGAGCGCGAACTGGCACTCAGCATGGCCGCCGCGGTCGGTTCGAGGCCACCCGAACCCATGTAACGGACACGTCGCGCTAACGTCCGGACCGCTACTTTCGCGCAGACCCGTGGTTGCCGAGGAAGATGCATGGCCGGACGTATCGAAGACTACGCGATGATCGGCAACTGCCTGAGCGCCGCGTTGGTCTGTCGCGATGGTTCGATCGACTGGCTTTGCCTGCCACGTTTCGATCGCGGCGCCTGCTTCGCGGCCCTGCTCGGTACATGCGACCACGGTCGCTGGCTGATGACGCCGGAAGATCCCGGGGCAAAGGCGACGCGTCGCTATCGCGATGGCGGGCTGGTTCTCGAAACCGTATGGGAAGGCGCGGGCGGCAGCGCGCGCGTGATCGACTTCATGCCGGTCGATGGCGATACCGTGGGCGTGATCCGTATCGTCGAAGGCCTCAGCGGGAGCCTGCGCTTTCGCTCCGAACTGGTCATCCGTTTCGATTACGGGCGGACCGTCCCCTGGGTAGTGCGCCTGGACGATGGCGCGATGCGCGCCGTAGCCGGCCCCGACCTGCTGGTATTGCGTAGCCCCGTGGCCCATGAGGGCAAGAACCTGCACAGTGAAGCCTGCTTCGAGGTCGGGACCGGTCAGTCGGTTCCCTTCGTGATGACGTACGGCTTGTCGCATCTGGGTCTGCCGGTCGAGCTGGATGCCTACGATGCGCTCGAACGCACGGAGACGTTCTGGGCCGAGTGGTCCGATCGCTGCAATGACAGCGGCGAATGGTCGGAGATCGTCCGTCGCTCGCTGGTGACGCTTAAGGGCCTGAGCTATCTGCCCACCGGCGGTATCGTCGCCGCGCCGACCACCTCGCTGCCGGAGAAGATCGGCGGCAGCCGCAACTGGGACTACCGCTTCTGCTGGGCACGCGATGCGACTTACGTGCTTACCGCCTTCGTCAATGCCGGTTACCACGATGAGGCCATCGCCTGGCGCGAGTGGGTCCGCCGCGCAATCGCCGGCACGCCTGACCAGTTGCAGGTGATGTACGGCCTGAGCGGTGAGCGGCGCATGCACGAGCATGAGCTGGCGTGGTTGCCCGGCTATGAAAACTCAGGCCCCGTGCGCATCGGCAATGCCGCCGCCGAACAGTTCCAGCTCGATATCTTCGGCGAGATCGCCGGCGCGTTCGACCATGCCTTCCGCAATGGGGTGAAGTTGCATCGGACCGACGAGGTGCAGGAGCTCTTCCTGGGCCATCTGGCGAAGATCTGGCGCGACCCTGACGAGGGCATCTGGGAAATCCGCGGTGAACCGCAACACTTCGTGCACTCCAAGATCATGGCCTGGCTGGCCTTCCGTCGCGCCGCCGACCAGCCGATGGAAGTACGTCACGCGAAACTGCAGGCGAAATGGGCGGCCGAGGCCGAGGCCATCCGCGCCGATGTGCTGGCCAGGGGCGTGCACCCGGAACATGGGTACCTGGTGCAGGCTTATGGTTCGGTCGAACTCGATGCCAGCCTCCTGATCGCGCTCCTGACCGGATTCCTTGACCGGGACGACCCGCGCTTCCTCAATACCGTCCGCGCGGTGGAAAAAGAACTGCTGGTCGATGGCTTCGTCCTTCGCTACGACACCGGCAGCGGTGTCGATGGACTCGAGCCGGGCGAGGGCGTTTTCCTCGCCTGCAGCTTCTGGCTGGTCGAGAACTATGTGATGCTGGGGCGCATGGACGATGCCGAGACACTCTTCCGCCGCCTTATCGCCCTGCGCAACGATGTCGGCCTCCTGGCCGAGGAATACGAGCCGCGCGCGTGCCGCATGCTGGGCAATTTCCCGCAGGCGTTTTCGCACGTGGCGCTGATCAACGCCGCCTTCAGCCTCGCCCACGCGCGCAGCGCCACGGCCGAGGCCGCCGTCACGCCGGGGACCCCGACCGGTCCGGGCGACGCGGAAACGCATGACCAAGGAGACCGTTCATGAGTAACGTCAAACAGCCGGCGATCAGCGAAACAGCGACCCGCCCGGCCGATCCGTGCACCGTGGTGATCTTCGGTGCCAATGGCGACCTCACCAGCCGCCTGGTGGTGCCGGCGATGTACAACATGCGTCGCGCGGGCCTGCTCGGTGACGATTTTTCGGTGATCGGCGTCAACCATGGCACGACCAGCGAAACGGCCTGGAAGCATAGCCTGCGCCAGTCGATGGAGCGCTTCGTCGGCAATCGCAACAGCGAGGCGGAACTGGACCGCCTCGACGGCGACACCTGGTCGTGGCTGACGAAACGCATGAGTTACCTGCGCGGCGATTTCGACAGCAAGGACACCTACGCGCGCCTGGCCGCCCAGCTCGGCCAGGCTTCGCGCTTGAAGCGCAGTGGCGGCAATGTACTTTTCTACATGGCGACCCCGGAGCGTTTCTTCGGCGACGTGATCGAGGCGTTGCACGCCGCCGGCCTGCTCGACGATGGCGCCGGCACGTACTGGCGCCGGGTGGTGATCGAGAAGCCGTTCGGCCACGACCTGCCCTCGGCGGTGGCCTTGAATGCGCGTATCGGCAAGGTGCTGCGCGAGGACCAGACCTACCGCATCGATCATTTCCTCGGCAAGGAAACGGTGCAGAACATCCTCGCCTTCCGTTTCGCCAACGGCCTGTTCGAGCCGATCTGGCATCGCGACCGCATCGATCATGTGCAGATCACCGTCGCCGAAACCGTCGGTGTCGAAAGTCGCGGCTCGTTCTACGAACAGACCGGTTGCCTGCGCGACATGGTGCCCAACCATCTGTTCCAGCTGGTGGCGATGGTCGCGATGGAGCCACCTTCCTCGTTCGGCGCGGAAGACGTGCGCCAGCGCAAGGCCGATGTCATCAAGGCGATCCGTCCGATCACCCCGGAGGACACGGTGCGTGGCCAGTACGGTCCGGGCGCGGTCGATGGCGCGCTGGCGCGTCCGTATCGTGACGAACCCGATGTCGCGCCCGATTCGGCCACCGAGACCTTCGTCGCGATGAAGCTCGCCATCGATACCTGGCGCTGGTCGGGCGTGCCGTTCTATCTGCGCACCGGCAAGCATATGGGCCGGCGCACCACCGAGATCGCGATCCGCTTCAAGTCCGCGCCGATGTCGCCCTTCCGCGGCACCGGCATGGATGCCTTTGGTCCCGACTGGCTGGTATTGCGCATCCAGCCGGACGAAGGCATTTCGCTGCAGTTCGATGTCAAGCGGCCTGGACCGAAAGTGACGCTCGCGCCAGTCCGGATGGACTTCAATTATGCCGACTGGTTTCCGAGCGAGCCTAGCGTCGGCTACGAAACGCTGCTCTATGACTGCATGACCGGCGACGCCACGCTGTTCCAGCGTGCCGACATGGTCGAAGCGTGCTGGCGGGCCGTGCAACCGATCCTCGACGATTGGGCCGCGCGGCGGCCGGTGGATTTCCCCAACTATGCCTCTGGAAGTGCCGGTCCCGCCGCCTCGGCAACCTTGCTGGCCATGGAGGGCGGTCGGGCCTGGCGCCCGCTGACAGAGCAGGTCGAACCTTACGGGCGCAAGGCGAATGGCAAGCGCCGTGGTGGGGTCGCACCGGCCCGGGTCGCCGTGAAGCAGACCGCGCCCGCCAGGACGGTGGCAAAGAAAGCCGCGGCAAAGAAGGCTGCGCCCAGGAAAACCGCCGTAAAGAAGGCCGCGTCCAGGAAGGCGACGACCAGGCGTGCTCCCGGTCGTCGCTGATGGCTTGCCCGACGTTCACACCGGCTAGACTCGGCTAGGGGAAAGCTTGCCCCAGGGACGGGTCTGGAGGAGAAGGGGATGTCGATGTCATACGTCACCCGTATGTGTCTGCGCATGTATGCGCCCGCCGTGCTGCTCTTCGCCGGGGGCATCGCTGCCGCGGCGGTCATCAAGGCGGTGCAGGAAGCGCCCGGCGACATGGGCGGGCTTGCGGTCTATTCGAACCTGCCGAACTGGTGTTTCGCCATAGGTATCGGTGCGGGCGTTGCCGTGGCAACGCTGCAGACGGTACGCCTGCAAATTTGGGAACGGGGCCGTGCGCGGGGTTGCTACGTCTGTGGATGTCTGCTGGGGCAGGCGCGCAGCGGTCGGCTCGGGCTTGGCCAGTACCGGCGTTGCCTTGGCTGCAACAAGAGCCACGGCATGAATCATCATGTCCTGGTGTCGACGCGTAGCGGTTAGCCGCGGACGTTGGTGACCGTGATGCGATGGCCGAGCTTCTCCAGCAAGGCGCGAAGCTGCTCGGCGTCCACCTGCGTGGCGTCCTCGGCGAGCGACAGCCAGATCGTGTCACCAGCCAGGCCATGGACCTTTTCGTTGAACTCGATTTCGATTGCTACCTTTCCGCCCGGCTGGGTCACCGTTACCGCGAAATTGCGTTGCTGCACGTTCCATCTCCAGGCGGGCAAGGTTTCTTTCGCGGCATTTTAACCGGCTGAGGCGGAAATAGCTTTCGCCGCCGACGCCTCAGACCGGCTAGCATGTCCGGCTGTGGCGTCGTCACGAACCCATCACGAAATCCGACGCATCGTATCGCCCCGCAAGTCCCCCGGATCCCTATCGACCGTGAAAAAAATCCTTTTGGTGGAAGATGACCCGCGCGTGCTCGGTATCACTTCGATGATCCTCGAGATTGCCGGGTATGAAATTGTCCAGGCCAATGGCGCCGAGGAGGCCTTGGCCATGGGCGATCGGCTGGCGGACCTGTGCCTGGTGATTACCGATGTCAACCTGCGTCATGGCATGAATGGCATCGAACTCGCCCGCGCGATCCGCGACCGTGGCCATGGCACGCCTTTCATCGTCGTCTCCGGCGATCTGCTATGGGCCGGCACCCCACTGGACGAAGGCATGACCTTCCTGGCCAAGCCTTATGACCGGCAGACGCTGCTTTCGGCGATCGAGCGGGTCGGCACCGAACGCCAGCATGGCTAGGACGGTACGATCAGGCATGGCGCCGCCGTGACGCGATCGGTGACGTAACAAGGGGGAGACCATTGGCTGCCGCGGACGAAACACGTTACGAACTGCTCGTACGCTCCGTCGTCGACTACGCGATCTGCATGCTCGACACGGAAGGCTATATCGATAGCTGGAACGCCGGCGCCGAATCGATCAACGGCTATACGGAAGAGGAAATCCTCGGCCAGCATTTCTCGGTCTTCTATACCGAGGAGGACCGGCTCGCGGAGCGGCCCGCGGAAGCTTTGGCGACCGCGCGGCACGAAGGCCGTTTCAATGACGAGACCTGGCGGCTGCGCAAGGACGGTACCCGCTTCTGGGCGTTGGTCGTCATCGATGCCATCCGCGATTCACAGGGCCAGCTCATCGGTTTCGCCAAGGTCACGCGCGATATCAGTCGCCGGCATAGTGCGGAGCAGGCCTTGCTGGAGAGCGAGCGGCGCTTTCGCATGTTCGTCGAAGGTGTCACCGATTACGCGATTTACCTGCTCGATCCGGAAGGCTGCATCACCGACTGGAATAGTGGCGCGCAACGCATCAAGGGGTACCGCGCTGACGAGGTGCTCGGCCGGCATCTGTCACTTTTTTACACCCCCGAGGACGCCGCCGAAGGCGCTCCCGAACGTGCGCTGGAGGTGGCCGCCCGCGTGGGGCGCTACGAGGTCGAGGGCTGGCGCAGGCGCAAGGATGGGTCGCGATTCTGGGCCAGCGTCGTCGTCGATGCCATTCGCGACAAGGAGGGCGAATTGCTCGGCTATGCCAAGATCACCCGGGATATTTCCGACCGTCGCGAAGCGGATGCCAACCTCGCCGCGACGCGCGAGCAGCTGTTCCACTCGCAGAAGCTCGAGGCGCTCGGCCAGCTGACCGGCGGCATAGCGCACGATTTCAACAACCTGTTGCAAGCGATGATCGGTTCGCTGGACCTGGCTTTGTTGCGCCTCGAGCACGCCGAGCCCGGCGCGGCGGCCGAGTTGATCCACGACGCCGTCGAGTCGGCCCATAGCGCGGGCGCGCTGACCAGGCGCCTGCTTGCATTTGCCCGGCGCCAACCACTGCTGCTGCAGGTGGTCGATGTCAATCGCCTGGTAGCCTCGATGGAGGACATGCTGGCGCGCACGATGGGCGAGAACATCCAGGTGCGCTTCGATCTTGCCGCCAGTCTGCCAGTCGTGCGCTCCGATCCCAGCCAGCTGGAGAGCGCCCTGTTGAATCTCGCGCTCAACGCCCGCGATGCCATGCCGCAGGGCGGGACGCTGACGATCGCCACCAGTCGCGGGTCCGTTGGCGCTTCGGCGCAGCAACCTGATGGGTTGTCGCCCGGCTGGTACGTTCGCCTCAGGATCTCGGACACCGGCATCGGCATGGCCGCTGACGTGATTGCCCGGGCCTTCGACCCGTTCTTCACCACCAAACCATTGGGGCAGGGCACGGGCCTGGGCCTGTCGATGATCCATGGGTTTGCCCGGCAGTCCGGCGGCATGGTCCATATCGACAGCAAGCCTGGCGTCGGCTCGGTGGTCGAGCTTTTCCTGCCGGAGACGGACGGCGCGGACGACATGGCCCGCGGTGACGGCAGCGAGGAGGCCATCGGCGATAGCGGTATCGACGCCATCCTGCTGGTCGTCGAGGACGATCCTGCGGTGCGCATGATCGTCGCGGCCCATCTGGGCGACCTCGGTTACAGCGTGCTCGAGGCGTCGACGGGGCCGGAGGGGCTCGACCTGCTCGAATCGCAACGGCGCATCGACCTTGTCGTCGCCGATGTCGGCTTGCCCGGCCTCAATGGCAGGCAGATGATCGAAGCCGCGCGGCGGGTCCGTCCCGCGTTGAAAGTACTCTTCGTCACCGGCTACGCCGATATGACGGCGCACGGCAACGCCGGCGTGCTTGCGTCCGGCACCGACATGCTCGCGAAGCCATTCGAGCTGGGCGCGCTCGCCGCCAAGGTCGAGGCGCTGCTCGCCGTCGCGACACCCGACGACGGTGGACGACTGGTCCTCTGAAGGGATGTGGCTCCTGCGCACGGACGTCTATACGTCCGCTTTCGAGTGCCGCAAGAACTTTCGGATTGTAGTGATGCAATGACCGCGTCATAAAAAGTACATCGTGAAGTGAAAGCATCCCCCGCTTCATCGATGTCCGTTGCGCCGGGGAAGGACTCATTCCCGGCACGGCGGCTCCAGCCTCAAGGGGATTACCACGTGTTGAAGAAGTCACTACTCGCCGCGGCCATGGGCCTGGCGTTGACCGCTGCCGCCCATGCAGGCGATACCGTCAAGCCCGCCGGCGATGCCGCCACCTCTTCCACCGATGCGGATACCACCGCCTCCAAGCCGCAGGCCACCGATCTGGACGCCGTGTCGGTGATCGGCACCGGCGAATCGCGCCAGGTCCAGCGCCTGCGTCCGAAGGACACCCAGGTGCTGCCGCCAGGCACCAGCTTGCAGAAAGCGCTGAACCTGTTGCCGGGCGTGAACGCCCAATCGGCCGATGCACTCGGCGCGAACGAACAGTCGCTGACGATGAGCCTGCGCGGTTTCAACTCCACGCGCCTGGGTTACACGCTCGACGGCATGCCGCTGGGCGACAGTTCGTACAACAACTACAACGGCCTCAGCATCAATCGTGCCCTGATCTCCGAGAACTTCGGTGGCGCCGAGCTTGCCGAAGGCATCGGCAACCTGGGTACGCCGTCGACCAGCGACCTCGGCGGCACGATCGCCTACACCTCCAGCGATCCCGCGAAAACGATGGGCGGCCGGATCGACACGACCTTTGGCAGCGACATGACCCGTCGCACCTATGCCCGCTTCGACACCGGCGACTACCACGGCTTCTCGATGTACCTGTCCGGCGCGCGCACCAGCCAGGACCTGTGGAACGACCAGCAGGCCTATAACACTTCGAGCAGCAAGCAGTTCAACGGCAAGGCGGTCTACGAGTTCGACGGCGGCCGCATCACCGGTTTCGCCGATACCTCGCGCACCTCGCAGGCGGACGATTTCTACCTGTCCAAGGACGAGATGTCCCGCGGCCTGGGCTGGAACTGGGGCGGCTATGCGCCGAACTTCCAGAAGGCGCTGAGCCGTGCCTACTGCAACACCGGCAGCTTCAACGCCAAGCTTTGCGACAAGAGCGGTCCGGACCAGGACGCCGACGGCGCCTTCACCGGTGGCCAGATCATGCGTAACGACGATCTGTACTACCTTGCCGGCGATTTCTTCCCCACCGATACGGTGACCCTGCACGCGCAGGTCTATCACCATGAGGATTCCGGTGCGGGCAATAACTGGAACAGCGGCACCTTCTCCAACCCGGGCACGCCCGAGCAGCTGCCACTGATCATCCGCGCGACGCTGTACACGATCAACCGCACCGGCGCGATCTTCAACGCCGGCTGGGACGTGGGCAACAACCATATCGAAGCCGGCGTCTGGTACGAGCACAACGTCAGCAGCGCGGCCCGCTACAACTACACCGATGTCACCGGCCCGCGTAACCTGAGCGGCTTCCTGTCCGGCCAGCCCGACGCCGGCGTGTTCGACCAGCGCACGACCTGGGAAACCAGGCAGGCCTACCTGCAGGACACCATCAAGCTGATGGAGGATCGCCTGAGCATCGACTTCGGCGTGAAGAGCCCGCACATCACCTCCGATGCGCAAGCCTTGCCGGGCGACGCGAAGAAGCCGATCCCGGCCAATTCCACCGGCCAGTTCGCCACCGGCGACCTCTCGGCGAGCAAGGCCTTCCTGCCGGCCGTGGGCGCGCATTACAACCTCGGCGAAGGCCAGGAACTGTTCGCCAGCTATGCGCAGAACATCGCCATGTTCCAGGGCGGCTTCAAACTGGGCCCGCAGGCGGTCAGCCAGGCCACGTGGGATGCGCAGCAGACCCTGGTGCCCGAACAGTCGCGCACCACCGAGGCGGGCTATCGTGTCGTGCAGTCCGATTTCCAGGCGTCCGCCGCGATCTACAAGGTGCGCTTCGATAATCGCCTGCTGCAGTACAACCCCTGCGACTCGCGCCAGCCGGTCGGCCCCACCTGCGGCAACAAGTTCTACAACGTCGGTGGCGTGGACAGCCACGGCCTCGAGCTGACCTTCCTGTGGACGCCGTCCACGCACTTCAGTTGGTACAACTCCGCCTCGTACAACCGCTCCACCTATGCGAGCGACTATGTGCAGGCCGGTGTGCTCGAGCCGACCAGAGGCAAGATCCAGGTCGATACGCCGACCAAGCTGTTCGCCAGCGAAGTGACCTTTACCTACGGCCCGTGGTTCGCCAGCCTGCAGGGCAAGTACACCGGCAAGCGTTACTACACTTATACGAACGACGCCGGCTTCGGCGGTTTCACCACCTTCGACATGGGCGCCGGTTACGACTTCGGTGGCGTCTCCTTTGCCAAGGACGTGCGCCTGTCGTTCAACGTCACCAACCTGACCAACAAGCGCTACGCCGCCAACTTCGACAACAGCGTCTTCGCGCCCACCGACCCGAAGGGCACGATCTACGTGTTCCACGCGTCGGCACCGGTCCAGGCCTTCGGCAACCTCGATATCCGCTTCTGATCGCGCGGCGCCCGACCCCTGTGGGTCGGGCGCCAGTTTTCGTCCATTGGCGAGGTTCCGACGATGAAGTCCTTGGTATTCGGTCTGCTTTTCCTGCCCGGCCTGGCCGCGGCAGCGAGCTTCACGACACCTCATCTGGTCCAGGTGCCTGGCCCGCAAACAGTCCAGGTGCAGGGACGCACGTTTATCAACTATGGACTTGTCGGGGCCGGACGGCTTGCGGCAGGGACCGTCGATTTCATGGGCGATACGCTGGGCTCATTCTCGTCGCTGGCGATCGATCACAAGAGCTGGCACCGCGTCGGCGATCACTACGAAGCCACGTTGTGGACGTTGCCCGATCGCGGCCGTAACGATCCGGCGGCCGGCCTGTTCTACGACTATGCGGCGCGGCTGCATCGTTTCCGGATCAGCTTCACGCCGTACACGGGCGAAGCCTTGCCGGCGGATATTCATTCGCAGCGACAGGTGAGCATCGTTCCCGATGGCGGCCTGACCCTGCACGATTTCCGTGGCCAGCCATTCACCGGTGCCGATCCGGGCACCGGCACGATCACCGAACGTGGCACGCTGTTGCCGTCGCCTGCCAGGGGTATCGGTGCGGGCAAGGTATCCATCGATGCCGAATCGCTGCAGTTCACTCGTAGCGGCGGTTTCTACGTCGGCGACGAGTATGCGGCCGATGTTTTCTAC
>DASYLE010000066.1:0-14891 GCA_036009745.1 Luteibacter sp.
ATCATGCCGATCAACTGGCCGGCACGTAGATGGCCAGGGCTTGGCGCGGGGCATGCGGACATGGTTTCTCCTCGTTCCGTGAGCAACAGCCACCTCACGCGAACGTGAGGTGGCGAACGTGCCGAGGTGGAAACCGGAAAAACAAAGGGAACAAAACCGGCCAGACCGTAGTCTGCCCGGCACGCTCGCCGCAAAATCGTAGGTACACGAACGCGACGAAGGAAAACCCGCGGGCTTCCTTCCCTTTAGTTTTTTTCCGAGGTTCCACGCCCGGGCTTCCGCTTCCACGAAAGCGCACAAATCATGCCCTTTTGAATGCAATCGGTCCAGCGCTACGAATCAGAGCGGCGGCTTGTCCGGCTCGCTCGCCGCGATGCGCGCTTCGAATTCGCGTGCGGGCATCGCGTGGCCGAAGAGGAAGCCCTGCATCTTCGGGCAGCCGGCGGCGCGAAGGAAATCGGCTTGCTCGGGGGTTTCCACGCCTTCGGCGATCACGTCCTTGTTGAGGCTGCGCGCCATCGCGATGATGGCGCTGGTGATGGCGGCGCTGTCGGCGTCGGTGGCGACGTCGCGGATAAAGGCGCGGTCGATCTTCAACAGGTCGATCGGGAAATGCTTCAGGTACGACAGGCTGCAATAGCCGGTGCCGAAGTCGTCGAGGCTCAAGGTGACACCGGTATTCTTGATGCGATCGAGCAGGCGCGAGATGCGTTCGCCGCCGTCCATCACCATGCGTTCGGTCAGTTCCAGTTCGAGCAGGGTGGCGTCCAGGCCGCTGTCGTCGAGCGCGGAGCGCACGGTTTCGAAGAAGCGGGTGTGCTGGAACTGCAGCGCGGAGACATTCACCGAAACGCTGAGCGGGCGGTACAGGCGGCTCCAGGCTTCCATCTGGCGGCAGGCTTCGCGCAGCGCCCATTCGCCGATGGGCACGATCAGGCCGCAGTCTTCGGCGACGGGGATGAACTGTTCGGGTGTGTAAATTTCCTCGCCGTCGACCTGCCAGCGCAGCAGGGCTTCCGCGCCGATGATGATGTTGCGCGAGGTGTCGATCTTGGGCTGGTAATGCAGGCTGAGTTCGTTGCGTGCCAGGGCGCGGCGCAGGGCGACTTCGATACGGATGCGCGCGGCGTTGCGTTCGTCCATGCCGACATTGAAGAAGCGGAAACCGTTGCGGCCCTGCATCTTCGCCTCGTACATCGCGGTATCGGCGTTGCGCAGCAGGTTCTCGGCGTCGTTGGCATCTTCGGGATAGATGCTGATGCCGATGCTGAAGTTGACGGCGAGGCCGGCGTCTTCGGCGGGCAGTGGGTCGGTGAAATTTTCCAGCAGTTTTTCGGCCACCTGGGCGGCGTCGCGGTTGGTCTCGATATGCGGCAGCAGCACCACGAACTCGTCACCACCGATGCGGCTGACCGTGTCCTCGTTGCGCAGGCGGCTGCGGATGCGCTTGGCCACCGATTGCAACAGGTGATCGCCGGCGCCATGGCCGAGGGTGTCGTTGATCTGCTTGAAATGGTCGATGTCGACGAAGAGCAGGGCGACGCGGTGCATGCGCTTGCCGGCAGTGGTAATGGCCTGCTCGATGCGCGACTGCAGCAGGCTGCGGTTGGGCAGGCCGGTCAGGGTGTCGTGATGGGCCAGGTGGGCCATCTTCAGTGCCAGCGCGCGGGTCTCGCTGATGTCGTGGAACACCAGCACGCCGCCGATCACATTGCCGGCGTGGTCGTGGATGGGCGCGGCGGAGTCCTCGATCGGGCTGTCGAAGCCGTTGCGATGGAGCAGGCTGGCGTCGGTGGCGAGGCCGACGATGGTGTTCTTGTCCACCGCGGCGCGCAGCGGGTTCGGCATCGGCTGGCGGGTCTCGATGTCGAGCAGGCGGAAGATCTCGTCCATCGGCCGGCCGATCGCCTCGCGATGGCTCCAGCCGGTCATCGCCTCGGCGATCGGGTTGAGCGAGGTGACGATCAGGTTCGGGTCGGTGGTGATCACCGCGTCGCCGATCGACTTCAAGGTCACTTCGGCCAGTTCGCGCTCGCGGAACAGCGCTTCCTCGAAGGCCTTGCGGTCGCTGATGTCCTGGATCTGCGAGACGAAGTAGCGAGGGGTGCCGTCTTCGTCGCGGATCAGCGAGACGCTCAGCAAGGCGTGGACGACTTCGCCATCCTTGCGCAGGTAGCGTTTTTCCATGTGGTACGCCCGCCGCTCGCCGCGCAGCAGCTGGCCGACCAGGTCCATATCGGCGGCGAGGTCGTCCGGGTGGGTGATGTCCTGGAAGGTCAGCGCCTGCAGTTCGAGGTTTTCGTAGCCGAGCATGGCGCAGAGCGCGGCGTTGACGCGCAGCCACTGGCCATCGGGCAGGACCAGGGCCATGCCGATCGCGGCATGCTGGAAGGCCGCCATGAAACGCTGCTCGCTTTCGCGCAGCCGGGTCTCCAGGCGCTGCCGTTCGGTGATGTCGACCACCACGATAAGCACGCCGCGGACCTGGCCGCGTTCATCGAAGTCGGGCTGGTAGGTGGCCTGGGCGTAACGCGTGGTATCGCCCTGGCCGATATCGCGCTCGGCGACCGAGATGATGCCGTTGAAGGCTTTCTCGATATCCGGTGCGACGAAGGCGTACAGCTCAGGGTCGAGCACGTCGCTGAGCAGGCTGCCGATGGCCGCGCGCTCGCCGATGCCCATCCATTCGAAGTAGCGCTCGTTGGCGTAGCGGTAACGGCGCGAGGCATCGACATAGGCCAGCATCGCCGGCACATGGCCGAGCACGTAATCCGGCCAGCCGCCCACGGGGTCGGGGAAGAGGCTGTCCGGCAATTCGTCCGGTCGTTGGTGCATCGCAACCATCGTCGATGTGGTTTACGCACTCTACCGCTTTGTCGGGGAACGGGGCGTGTGTAGTGGGCGAGCCGCAGCCTGCTCGTCATCCCAGCGCAGGCTGGGGATCCAGTGGCATCAGTGGTCGGTGTCGCCACTGGACCCCGGCCTGCGCCGGGGTGACGGTGAGGGGAATACGTGCTGCGCCCTGCTTTGCTCGTCGCTCTTGATCGTCCTGCCAGCGCAGGCTGGTATCCAGTGGCCCCCGTGGCCGGCGGTCGCCACTGGACCCCGGCCTGCGCCGGGGTGACGGTGAGGGGCATACGTGCTGCGCCTTGCTTTGCTCGTCGCTCTTGATCGTCATACCAGCGCAGGCTGGTATCCAGTGGCCCCAGTGGCCGGTGGTCGCCACTGGACCCCGGCCTGCGCCGGGGTGACGGTGAGGGAGATGGATGTCACGCCCTGCTCTGCTCTTCGTTCTTGATCGTCATACCAGCGCAGGCTGGTATCCAGTGGCCCCAGTGGTCGGTGGTCGCCACTGGACCCCGGCCTGCGCCGGGGTGACGGTGAGGGGATACATGCCGCGCCCTGCTCTGCTCTTCGCTCTTGATCGTCATACCAGCGCAGGCTGGTATCCAGTGGCCTCCGTGGTCGGTGATCGCCACTGGACCCCGGCCTGCGCCGGGGTGACGGTGAGGGGATAGGTGGCGCGCCTTGCTCTGCTGTTCGCCTTTGCTCGTCATGCCAGTGATGTCGCTAAAAACTCACGTTGCCCAAGGTGAGTTCAAGATGATGCTGCACATATCCACTCGACGGAACTGCGGGTCCTTGTATGCAAGGAAGTCGTCATTGAACGTGCCGAAGGTGGTCGCGGGGCGATCCTTCATGGCTTCGTAGAACGTGTCGATGATGCCGTGCTTGAAATCGTTCTCCCGCGGATAGGCGGTAACAACGGCCTCGCGCTCCTCGTCGGTGAACTGGTCGTACGAGCGCCCTGCTACGTCCATGCCGGCGGCCACATGAAGCAGCGCGGCCTCCGGATGCAGGAATTGGGGGATGCCTGGCGTCGTATGGAGTGCGATGGCGGTCCATACCTTGTGGATGTCCGCCTCCGGGATGCCGTGGCTTCTCAGGAAGTCGCGTGCGGCGTTCGCGCCGTCTACTTCGAAACGCAGTTCGCTGCCGTGGAAGCGCTCGGTAAGGCCGAGATCGTGGAACACGGCGCCGGCGTACAGCAGTTCCTGGTCGAAGGAGAGGTCTTTGTGCTTTGCCGTCAGGGCGGCCCAGAAGTAGACCCGCATGGAGTGCTGGAAGAGGAGGTCGCTTCCGGTGTCGCGAAGGAGTTCCGTGGCTTCGCGGGCAATCGTGCTATCGGGTATGCGGATCCCGAGGATGTTGTTCGATGACATGCTTGTTCTCCTTCCCGCTCAATCACCAGCCTCAAGGGCGGCTTCGGGCGGGTTGCGGAAACTGATCGCGAGACGGTTGTAGGCGTTCATCAGGCCAATGGCGATGGTCAGGTCGACCAGTTCCTTCTCGCCAAATACTTCCGACGCCGCCTTGAAGTCGTCGTCGGGCACGCCTGTTTGCGCCACCTGCGTGACCGACTCGGCCCAGGCGAGCGCCGCGCGCTCCCTCATGTCGAACACCTTGCCGGCCTCGCGCCAGGCCTGGAGCAGTGCAAGCTTCTGTACGCTGACGCCTTCCTTGACCAGGGCGCGGGTGTGCATGTCCAGGCAGTACGCGCAGCCATTGATCTGGCTTATCCGCAGGAAGACCAGGTCGACCAACCGCGTATCCAGGCCGGACTGCAGCACATAGCCGTAGACGGCGCCGAGCGCTTTGCTGCCCGCGGGGGAGACCTTCGTGTAATCGATGCGCTGTGACATACGTGTACCTATTTTTCCGGGGTGGTCAGCGGTGCGTCGCCAGTGTCGACAATGAACACGGCGAGCAGCTTGGCGGGGGCGGTTTTACTCGCATTCCGACTAACCCGGTGATGGGCGCCGGGCTCTTCGTAGAACGCCTGACCCGCCGTGTAGGTCTGCACGGGTCCATCGTTGACCTGGCTCTCGATCGCACCCGATACGACATAGGCGTAGATGAAGGCGGACTTCGCGTGGGTGTGTGCTGCCGTGGCGCCTCCCGGGGCGTAGTTCACTTCGACGGCGACTAGGGACTTGCCGGGGATATTGGAGATCGCATGCGAGAAGTTGGGTGCGACGGTTTCGGCCGGCGCATGCGCGCTTGCCACGGCCGCAAACGACAGCGCGGCGGTGACCAGTAAGGCGGTGAAAAAGGCTTTGGTTTTCATGGAGGAGCTCCCGGTGAATCCGGCCATCTTGCGCTCGAGCCAAGTACAATAAAAAGAACCAAAAATGAAAGATTCAGATGTACCACGAGACATGACAGCCGCCGTGCATATCAGCATCGACCGGTCCGCCAAGACGACGCTGGCGGAGCAGATCCGTCTTGGCGTCCTCACGGCGATCAGCAGCGGCGCGCTCGCGCCGGGTGCGAGACTTCCATCGTGGATCGCCCTGGCCGCCCAACTCGGCGTGGCCAGGGGCACGGTCAAAACGGCCTACGAGCGATTGGCCGACGAGCTGGTCATCGTCTCGTCGCGCTCGGGTGGCACGCGGGTGGCCGATCATCCTCCAGGAGCGGGACGACCCGTTCCTTCGGCGCTCGCAGAAGCGCCGCCGGCGCTGTACGAATATTTGCTTGCCGGTCCGGCCATCTTCCAGATGGGCGTACCCGCCGCCGATGGTTTCCCGGTAAGCCTTCTCGCCCGCTTGCGCGCGCAGGCCGCTCGCGCGGAGGTCGCTGCGCCCCCGGTTTATCCCGATCCGCGTGGGGAGTTTGCGTTGAGGCGTGAGATCGCCGCGCATCTTGCGCTGGCGCGAGGCTTCGAGTGCCGCCCATCACAGATCTTCGTCACCGCGGGTTTCGCCGGCGCCCTTGGCATAGCCCTGAGGGTGCTGGGCGCGGAAGGTCGCGAGGCCTGGATGGAAAACCCCGGCTTCTTCCAGAGTCGGAAGGCGCTGGAGCTCGCCAGGCTCGTTCCCGTCCCCATTCCGGTGGATGAGGATGGCGTCGACGTCGCCTACGGTATGGAGAAGGCGCCCAATGCCGCTCTGGCACTGGTCACGCCGGGCCAGCAGGCGCCGCTCGGCGTGACCTTGTCTCTTAAGAGGAGGATCGAGCTGCTCGCATGGGCAAGCCGCACGGGGGCATGGATTCTCGAGGACGATTACCTCGGTGAGCTCCAGCTCAACCGGCGCGCCGCACCGGCACTCGCGTCCCTGGACCGCAGCGGCCGCGTCATCCATATCGGATCGTTCAGCAAGACGATAAGCCCGGCGCTGAGGCTTGGCTTCATTGTCGCCCCCGCGGCGTTGGTCACTGCATTTACCGAGGCGGCCCTGTGCTTTGGATCGGCACCGGGTCCTGCCGTGCAACAGGCGACCGCCGAGTTCATGCGAGAGGGCCACTACATGCGGCATTTGCGCCGCATGAAGCGCATCTATTCGGCGAGGAGCGAAGCCTTGCAGGCCGAACTGGAACGGAAAGGATATCGCGTCCACATAGGCGGCCTGGCCGCTGTCGTGCAGCTGCCGGATGGCGTGTCGGATGTCAGCGTGGCCCGGAACGCCCTTGCCAAAGGTCTGGCCCCGACGCCACTCTCGCCCTGGTTCAGTCCGGGCACAGCCGCCGAATCGGGACTCTTGCTCGGCGTCGCGACGGTGACCGAGGAGCAGGTTCCCGTGGCCTGCGAGCAGCTTCATCGGGTGATTGGTTCGTCGCCGATTTAAGCGGCCGGTGGCTTGGCGGCGTTGATCGCCAGTTGGGCGGCGAAAGCCCGCTGGTATGCGGGCCGCGCTTCGCCGCGGGCGACATAGGCGGCCAGGCTCGGAAATTCACTCAGAATGCCCGATGGTTTCAGCCGGAGCAGCACCGACACCATGATCAGGTCGCCCGCGCTGAACGCACCATCGAGCCAGTCGGCGACACCCAGTCGAGCAGAGAGTGGACGCAGGCGATCGCGGATGCGATCCACGACCAGAGGCAGGCGCTCCTTACTCCAGGGCTTATCGCCCTCCTGAAACCTTGCGATGGAGAGTTCGAGGACGGGCGGTTCCACGGTGTTGAGCGCGGCAAACAGCCATGTGATCGCACGCGACCGGGCATTGGCATCGTCCGGCAGCAGACCGGCATGGCGCTCGGCGAGATGGAAGACGATGGCGCCTGTCTCGAACAGGGCGAGGTCGCCCTCTTCATAGGTGGGAATCTGGCCGAAAGGATGCAGGCACAGATGCGCGGGTTCCTTCATCGCACCGAACGAAACCAGGCGAACCTCATAGGGCTGGCCTACCTCTTCCAGCGCCCAGCGAAGGCGCGTATCTCGCGCCAGGCCCAAGCCGCCATCGGGCGACCGTTCAAAGGCGGTAATGGTGATGGTCATCGTGAGGCTCCTCCTGGCGAAAATCGTAGGCTGCGGGGGCGGGCAAACCGCCCCTTCACTACATAGTCGAACGGGTGGACCGGAATTCGACAGCGGTCCAGGAAGTTTTCCGGCCGCTGCCGCGCTGAAGGCGTGCGGACGGGACCGCAGAGCGCAGCCCTCACGATCCTCCTGACCATGGCTCGCCCCCGTTGGCGGCAAATTCGTCACTTCTTACCCGCGGTTCGTCCCTTGAGGCATGACGTGCCGGGGGCTGGCCCCTATGGTCCCGCTCAACACCCCCAAGGAGCTGTAGTGCATGACCCCAGGATTCAACATCGCCCTCCGCCTGGTCTGGTACGCCGTCGCGATATATTGGCTATGGAGTGCTCGGCGAGTGAAGTCCTCCCTGCAGACCGAGTCTTTCGTAAAGCGCTTCTTCGCTTACTGGCTGCCCTTTTTGGTCGCGTTCCTCCTGCTCGGCCCCGGTGAGTGGTACAGCCATACCGCCCTGGCGGAGCAGTTCGTGCCCCACTCGACACTTTTCGAGTCGATCGGATTGTTCTTCTGTGTGGTCGGAGCAGCCGTTGCCTGCTGGGCGCGCTATCTCCTTGGAGAAAACTGGAGCGCCACCGTACAACTGAAAGACGACCACCAACTGATTACGCGAGGCCCTTACAAGATAGTCCGGCATCCCATTTACCTGGGCATGCTGCTCCTCCTCTTCGGCAATGCGGTCCTGGTTGGCGACTGGCGGGGTGTGCTGGCCGTCGTCATCGTCTTCCTGTCGTTCTGGCGCAAACTACGACTGGAAGAGCGCTGGCTATCCGGGCATTTTGGCGACACGTATCGCGAATACGCGGCGCGAACCCATGCCCTGCTGCCTGGTGTGCTTTGACAGCCGTGTACTCACTATCCCCGCCGCGACGGCAGGAACCGGCTGTTTCGCAGCAGGCCTGCCGAGACCAGGGACACCAGCACGCCGACCGGGAAGATCTCGATGAAGGTCATCGGCAGGCGGAATAGCGGGTTGGCGTACTGCAGCTTGAATGCCGCCATGTCGGCGCTGAGCTTTGCCAGCGCCTCGGCGCTTGCGCCCTTGGCTTTTTCGTTCTCGATGATCGCCTTCCCATAGGAGCTGGCGAAGTCCATGTGTGTCATCGCCTGCACCGCTTCCCAGGCGACCACGTAGAAGATCCCGGCGATGAAGCTGACTCCCAGCCCGACCCCGAACGCCGGCCAGAAACCAATCACCCCACCCCGGTCGACGTCCCGGTGGTGCTTGATCCCCACGAACACCGCGCTCAGAGCGATCAGCATGGTCGTATAGCCGATCAGCATGCCGTATTTCAGCGGCGGCATCCCGGAGAACCCGACGAAGGTGGCGACCTCGAGCCCACCGACGACCAGGCCCGCGATCACGCCGTATTTCAGGATGGTCCGCAACATGGTGGGTGCTCCTTAAGTGGTGGGTGGCACCGCCATTGACCGCGATCCGGGGCCGTCCGGCAATCGCCCAAATGGGTGATTTCGGGTTATTCACCCCGAATCGTCCGGGGTCAGGGCACGATTCCCAGCTCGCGCGCCCGGCGGATCGCCTCGGTGCGCCGACTCGCGCCCAGCTTCTCGAACAGCCGGGCCACATGGGTCTTGATCGTGTTCGGCGAAACGTGGAGGTGGGCGGCGATCTCCTTATTGGAGTGGCCGGCGGCCAGTTCGTGCAGCACCTCCAGTTCCCGCTCGCTCAGGCCCAGTGCCGCCTGCGCCTTCGGATTGCCATCGAAGGCGACCGGCGGCGCGGCGAAGACTCGTACGCCGAGGACGATGCCCAGCACCAGGAAGGCGATCGCGACCAGAAACAGGTAGATGTCGCCCGAATGCATCCGCGCCAGGCGCTGGTAGTCGAGCCATTGCAGGGCCAGCGTTCCCGCCGCCAGCAGCGCCCCGTAGCCGACCACCCGCTTCCACATTCCCGCCTCCGCTCGCCCCCTTGAGCGGGCATCTTAACGCCGGGATTCGGGGGCCACATTCCAGGCGCGGAGCTGGCGGCGCCAGGGTCGGCCAGGGCCGTGCATGAACGATGCTGCGCCGCAGCTTGCCGAAGAGTCTGGCTTTAGTATTATTTTAAAATAATACAATTCAAAGACAGTCCACCGCGAGCGATCGCGACCTGTCTTTGGGGTAGCGAGACGGCTTTACGCGCCGGGGGGCGCGGATGGCTTGTTGGTACATAGCTCGACATGCGCAGGGACGGAACAACAAAGCATAGCCAGCATGTCGGACGGGTATTCCACATCAATGGGGAGGGGTAGTCATGCAACTTACGAAGATGGCGGTCGTTATTCGCCAGGCGCTGATGGTGACGGGAGTCGCCTGCTTGACCAGTTACAGCATGCCGGGACATGCGCAGGCGGCTACCACCACGGCGGCGGCACCAGCCGATACGCCGCCCTCCTCGCCCGATCAGACCAATAAGCCCAAGGATGAAAAGAAGGTCACCGACCTGAATGCGGTCACCGTCACCGGCCAGCTGGCCGCGATCCGCCGCGCCCAGGCCATCAAGCAGGATGCGGTCAATGTCGTCGACTCGATTTCGGCGGAAGAGACCGGCAAATTCCCCGATCCGAACGTCGCCGACGCCTTGCAGCGCGTGCCTGGCGTCTCGGTGAACCGAAGCGGCGGTGAATCCAGTCAGATCGCCGTGCGCGGCTTCGGCCCCGAATTCGTCGCGGTGACGGTCAACGATCGCAAGATGGCCACGGCTTCCGGTACGCGTGCCTTCAACTTCGACGTACTGCCCTCGGAAATTATCAGCGTCGCCCAGGTCAACAAGACCTCGTCGGCGGACATTCCTGAAGTCGACATCGGTGGCGTGGTCAATATCCAGACCGCGCGTCCGCTGGACTTCACCGGCATCCATGGTGCGTGGAGCGCGGCCGGCGTCAACAGCAACCTGACCGGCGACTGGCAGGGCAAGACCACACCCAAGGCGTCGGGTGTCTTCGGCTGGACGAACTCGGACCATACCTTCGGCTGGATGGCCTCGGCCACGTACTACAAGCGCAAGGACACGCAGCTCAATACGCAGGCCAATTCCTGGTACGCCGACCAGGATATTTCCACGCTGTCTCCCGGTCCTGGCACGGCAGGCTATACCCACGCTGCGGTACCCGAGACCCTGGCCAGCAACGTCCTCGATGAGACGCGTACGCGCAAGGGCTTCAGCGGCGCCGTCGACTGGAAGCCGATCGACCGGCTGACGGTCCAGTTCGATACCTTGTACTCGAGCTACAAGATCGATCCGATCGAGCATGAGTTCGGCCAGTACGGCAATACCGCCGACATCCAGTCGTTGACGACCGACGCCAACAACACGGCGACGAGCGTCACACGCAACGCCTTTGGTCCCAACGTCATGGCGAACGACTATGTGACGTCGTACGCGCCTACTTATGAAAAGAGCTACCAGAACGGCTTGAACCTCGGCTTCGATATCGACGAGACGACCAAGCTCAGCCTCGATATTTCCAACTCCAAGGCCTGGAACAAGGAAAGCGCCAACGGCTACTTCCTCGTGGTCGGCGCGAAGAATTTCGGCGTCAATCCAACCTGGACTAACAACGGCAGCAGCGAACCGCCGAGCTACTCCAACATCCTCTCGCCGACGAATGAAAACGTATTGACGGCGCATTGCTGCAACGCCGGCTCCGGAAACAACGTTACCAACAAGGTCGACGAATACCAGATCAAGCTGGACAAGAGCTTCAAGGACGGTGTGCTTTCCTCGCTGTCGTTTGGCGGGCAGGTCACCGACGAGTCGGTCAAGTCGGTCAGCTTCGGCACGCCCAACGGCATTCTCTGCAATGCCTATTGCGGCTACACCATCCCCGTCGGACCGAGTGACATCGGCGCTTATATCTATACGGCGCCACCCAAGATCAACGGGGTTTCCTCGCCGGGCCTGCCGTCGCAATGGATCCAGTACGATCCGCGCCAGTACCTGAGCTGGCTTGCCTCACCGGCGGCCTACAACCAGTTGTCACCCGACAAGCGTGCGGCCCTGCTTGCCGGGTTGGCGGCCAATGGCGGTACCTTGAATGCGGCAGCCAATCCGGGCAGCTACAACAAGGTGACCGAGAAGGAGAAGTCGTTCTTCGCCAAGGCCGTGCTTGAAGGCACCATCTGGGAAAATCCCTGGGCCTTGGATATCGGCCTGCGCTACCTCAACATCACGTCCACGTCGACGGCGATCAACCAGCCGCCGGTGACCTATTACGTCGATCCTGCCGACACCAGCAATGGCCAGGTCTCCTACGGCCCGCTGGCGCCACAATCCGCGGATGGCGGTTACCACAAGTGGCTGCCGTCGATGAACTTCAAGTTGAACCTGCTGGACAACCTGATCTACCGCTTCTCGCTGTCCAAGACGCTGACGCCACCGGAACTGAGCAATCTTTACTACAACAAGAGCTTCGGCACGCGCCCGAATTCGTTGACCATCTCCCAGGGCAACCCGCAGCTCCAGCCCTATTCGTCCAGAAACTACGACATGGGCCTGGAGTGGTATATCGATGACGCCAGCTACATCGCGCTCGAAGGGTTCTACAAGAAGGTCAGCAACTTCAGCACGCTGGTCAGCACGCCGGTGCCGTTCCTGACCAACGTGAACACCGGACAGCCCTTCATCTGGTCGCTCACCCAGCCGGTCAACCTGAACTCGTCGAACATCTTCGGGCAAGAGTTGACCGTCAACTACCAGTTCACCCATCTGTTGCCCGATCCCTTTGACGGGCTGGGCGTGGCCGCCAACTATACCCACGTCTCCAGCAGCACCTCGCTTAGCCCAGGTGTCATCGCCGCCTCGGGCAAGTTCGCGGTGCCCGGCATCGGCAATTCGGCCAACTTCAGTGTTTACTATGAAAAGGGCCCGGTGCAGGTGCGCCTGGCTTACAACTGGCGCGGCAAGTACCTGCAGTACATCGCTTACGGCTCGGGCGCCCAGCCGAATGACCGTTCTTCGTATGGCCAGCTGGACCTGAGCGCCAGTTATGACATCAACAAGCACCTGACGGCCTTCGTGTCGGGCACCAACCTGACCCAGCAGCATCTCTACGATTACTCGGTCTATACGAACCGGTTCCTCTATGCCGAGGCGGATGGCACGGTGTACACGGTGGGTCTGCGCGGCACCTTCTGACATGCCTGTGATGGCATGAGCGCTGCTTGACCGCCATCGGCTCCGGGGTGATCCCGAGGCCGATGGCGCCCCCCTTGAACGAGGAATTTCAGTGAGTTCATTAAGGACCGTCCTGGCGGGTGCGCTGCTCAGCGCACTGGTTTCCGGCAGCGTGTTTGCAGCACCGGCGCCGACCAATCACGGTCTTTCCGTCGAGCTGGGCCACTTCATGCTCGATGGCAAACCTTTCCGGATCATCTCCGGCGAGATGCATTACGCCCGTGTACCGCATGAGTACTGGCGGGCGCGCCTGAAAATGGCCAAGGCGATGGGTCTCAATACCATCACGACTTATGTGTTCTGGAACGCGCACGAAGCGACGCCGGGCCACTACGACTTCAGCGGTCAGAACGACGTTGGCGAGTTCATCCGCGAAGCAAAGGAAGAAGGCCTGTATGTGATTCTTCGCCCGGGCCCCTATGTATGTTCGGAATGGGAGATGGGCGGGCTCCCCTCGTGGCTGCTGAAGGACCCGGACACCAAGGTGCGCAGCACCGATCCGAAGTTCATGGAGCCGGCACAGCGCTGGTTGCATCGGGTAGGCCAGGAACTGACGCCGCTGCAGCTGTCGCATGGCGGCAACATCATCGCGGTGCAGGTAGAGAACGAGTACGGCAGCTTCGGCAAGGACAACAGCCCCTACCTGGAACAGATCCGTCATGGCCTGGTCGACAGCGGCTTCGACAGCTCGCTGTTGTTTACCTCCGACAGCGCCGAGCATCCGGGTTCGTTGCCGGGCCTGCTGGAGGTGGTCAACTTCGGTGTCGGTCACGCTCAGGAGAAATTCGCGAAGCTGAAGACCTGGCAGGCGACCGGGCCCTATATGGCCGGCGAATACTGGGTCGGCTGGTTCGATCACTGGGGTGCGCCGCACCATGTTGCCGATGCGAAGAAGGTAGCGAGTGAGCTGACCTGGATACTGAAGCAAGGGTATTCGGTCAACTTCTACATGTTCCATGGCGGCACCTCGTTCGGCTGGATGAACGGTGCCAACTGGGACGACGACAGTTACCAGCCCGATGTCACCAGCTACGACTACGACAGTCCACTGGATGAAAGCGGGCGGCCCACGCCGAAGTACGATGCCGTCCGCCAGGTGATTGCCAGGGAAACTGGCGCGACCCTGCCGCCGGTGCCGGCAACGCCGGCAACCCAGGCGATCGATGGCATCAAACTGGATGAATCGGCGTCATTGTGGGATGGCCTGCCGGCACCGGTGGCATCGCATGAACTGAAGACCATGGAAGCCCTGGACCAGGCCTACGGCGATATCCTCTATCGCAAGCGCGTGGCGGCCGATACTTCCGGCGAACTGCGCGTCGACGGCCTGCACGACTACGCGTTGGTCTACGTCAACGGCAAGCGTGTCGGCACGCTCGATCGCCGGCTGAAACAGGATCATCTGCCGATCAAGCTCGCCAAGGGCGATACGCTGGATCTGCTGGTGCAGAACGACGGCCGTATCAACTTCGGCGAGAAGCTGCTCGCCGAGCGCAAGGGCATCCTCGGCTCCGTCAGCCTGAAAGGCGCGCCACTGCAGGACTGGCAGATCTATTCCTTGCCGTTCACCGACACCAGCTCGCTGAAGTACAGCCACGGCCCGTGCACGCACGCGCCCTGTTTCTATCGCGGCTCGTTCGATGCCCCGGTTTCCGGCAGTGCCGCCGCGGACACCTTCCTGGACACGGCCGGCCTCGGCAAGGGCTTCGTCTGGCTCAACGGGCATCCGCTCGGCCGGACCTGGAGCATTGGCCCGCAACGTACCTTGTACGTGCCCGGTGTCTGGCTGAAGCCCAGCGGCAATCAACTGATCGTCATGGATTTGCTGGTGGAAGGCCAGCCGACCCTCGTCACACGCAAGCAGCCCATGCTCGGCACCCCCACGGTGTCGATGCCATGAGACCAGTCGCTGCTTCTCCGGTTCCGTCCAAACAGCCACGGGAAACATCCATGAAAGACGCCATTTCGAACTCGTTGCGTGCGGCAGCTTCATTCGTATTCGTTGCCGCCATCGCCGCAAGCGCCACGCCGGTACGTGCGGACGAGGCTGCGCCAGCATTGCCGCAGATGGGCTTCAACAACTGGAATTCCACCCACTGTCGTCCCGAGTTCGATGAGGCGATGATTCGCGGCGTTGCAGACAAGTTCATCAGCCTCGGATTGAAAGATGCCGGCTATGACCACGTCAATATCGACGACTGCTGGGCTAACTGGCAGCGCGACAAGGACGGCCACTTGCAGGCCAACCCGAAGCGTTTCCCCGCTGGCATCAAGGCGCTGGCTGCTTACATCCATCAGAAAGGGCTGAAGTTCGGCCTTTACTCGAGTGCCGGCGTTTCCACGTGCGAGCCGCTGAAGGAAAATCGCGGCTTTCCCGGTGGCCTTGGCCACGAGAAG
>DASYLE010000067.1:0-5289 GCA_036009745.1 Luteibacter sp.
TGTCCCTCACCCCAGCCCCTTATCCCTCGCCGCATGGCTCGGGACAAGAGGCGCGCTCAACATACAAGCGAACCCTGTTCGCGAGTCCTTTGGGGCCGGACATGCCACGGTTGCGAGCTTTACGGCGAAGCCGGCACCGCCCCGTCCGCCGCCTTCTTGCGCAACGGCTCCAGCGACTCGAACTTGCGCTGGTACTCGTCGGTGATCTCCCACAGGGCCGCGACAAGCCTTGTGGGAGCGAACCCTGTTCGCGAATCCCTTGGGGCCGGACATGCCACGGTTGCGAGCTTTACGGCGAAGCCGGCACCGCCCCTTCCGCCGCCTTCTTGCGCAACGGCTCCAGCGACTCGAACTTGCGCTGGTACTCGTCGGTGATCTGCTTGGCATCCGAGCCGCTGGTGATCACCCGCGGCGTGATCAGCACCAGCAACTCCGTACGATTGCGGTTGCGGCTGGTGGTGCCGAACAGGCGGCCGATGACCGGGATCTGGTTCAGGCCCGGAATACCTGTATCCGACTGCGACTCGTCCTGCTGGATCAGGCCGCCGAGCAGGACGGTCTGGCCGCTCTGCACCGCGACCTTGGTCGCTACCTCGCGCTGCGAGATCGGCACGTTGCCCGAGGCATCGGCGATACCCGGCTTGCTGACCACCTGGCTGATATTGAGATAGACCAGGCCACCCGGATTTACCCGGGGACGCACATCGAGGATCACGCCGGTATCGATGTACTGAACCTGGCCGACGGTGTTGTCCGTGTTGGCACTGGTATTGATGAAGGTCTGCGTGACCGGAATCTGGTCGCCGACCTCGATATGCGCCTTCTGATTGTTCATCACCACCAGCGATGGCGCGGACAGGATCTTGGAGTTCCCGCTGAGCTCCATCGCGTGCACGGCGGCCTGCAGGTTTTTGTTCATGAACGAATAGAAGAAGGCGTCCGTACCGGGAACAAAGGCACTGCCCCCACCGCCCAACGCCCATTGCTGCTGGTTGCCGGGCTGGCCGACCGAGCCGTTGGTGCCGCCGATCAGGCCTTCCAGGTACCACTGCACACCGAACTGGAACTGCCCGGTCAACTGCACCTCGAGGATGCGCGTCTCGATCTGCACCTGCAGCGGTACGGTATCGAGGCGCTTGATCGCCGATTCAATCTCAGCCCATTGTGACGGACGCGCGCGCACCATCAACTGGTTGTTCGCATCGACCGCACTGATACGGATACCGTCGCCGGTCGTCACGCCGCCGCTGTGCTGTCGCTTGGAACTGTCTTCGCCAAGAGGGTCGCTATTACCGCTCGAACCGCCATAGCCACCACCGGTCGTGCCACCGGTCATCGAACCGCCGCTGCTACCGCCGAGCGAGCTGCCACCCAGCGAACTGCCGCCGATGCTGCTGCCGCTCGAACCGGAGGTATTGCCGAAGCTGCCCGCCGTGCTACCCATGCCACTACCGCTGCGATTGGTCAGGTCGTTGTCGCTGTCGGCACCGCCCATCGAGCCCGAGGTCAGGCCTGGGCCAACCTTGCCGCCGCGATCGCTGCTGCCGCCGGACTTGCCGTTGCCGTAGATGTCGCCGAGATAATCGGCCAGGTCGCTGGCCTGAACATTGCGCACGTCGTAGACGAAGAGCTGCGGCTCGTTGCCGCCGCCGCGGTCGATGCGTTCGATCCAGCCGCGCACCTCGTCCAGGTAGGCCGGCTGCGGACTGATCACCACCAGGGCATTGGTCCGTTCGATCGGGATAAAGCGCAGCATGCCGGCCAGCGGCGTATCGCCTTTCTCGCCGAAGAGCTTGTCCAGCGCCGGCATCAGTTCGGCGACGTTCGCCCGTTGCAGGCTGAACACGCCAACCGACATGCCGCGCAGCCAGTCGACGTCGAAGGTGTTCACGGTGTTCTGGTAATTGGCCAGCTCGTCCGGCGTACCGGCCATCACCAGCACATTGCGCGTGGTGTCGGCGAGCAGCACGGCATCGGTGCGCGCGAAAGGCTTGATCAGCTTCTGCATCTCGGTCGCGCTGATATAGCGCAACGGGAACAGCCGCGCCTGCAGGCCACCGGCCGGCGCGGACGCGCCCAGGCTCGGCACCAGGTTGCCGGCGACAGCGTCCTTCGCCGGCAGCACGACGTAGCGGCCTTCCTTGCGGACCAGCGCATTGCCGGTCCACGACAGCAAGGTCTCCAGGATCGGCAGCGCTTCCTCGTTGGTCACCGCCTGCGAGGTCGAGAAGGACACATTGCCCTGCACGCCCGGCACGATCGTGTAGTTCTCATGCAGCAGGTCGCCAAGGATCGCCTTGACCACCGCCTCGACCGGCTGGTTCTCGAAATTCAGCACCACCGAGCCCGGCCCCTCGGCCTTCGCACGCGGCGTGGCCAGCGCGGTCGGGTGCACGAACTGGCCGGTACCGGTGCTGATCTGCGGCAGGACCGCCGCGGAAGACGCGTCGGCGTCGACCGGATGGCTGACGATGATCGGCTTCGGTGCCGCCTTCTCGGTACCGGCGACAGCCTCGCGCTGCAGCGAACCGTCGTCACTCGGCTGCGGCAGGCTGGCACAACCGGCAAGCGCCACGCTAAGGGCGACACCGCCGATCAGGGAAAATCTGGACATGGGTCAACGTACTCCGTTCGGGGCCGGTTGCGCGGCCTGTATCGCTTGGGTCGTCGGCAGGGGAGCCGCGGGGGCGGCGGATCGCAGGGCAAGCTGGCGGCGCTGGCCGCCGTCGTCGAAAGTGACCTCGCGGGGGGCGACCGTCTTCAGGGTCCAGTGGCCATCGGGCGATGCCGCTCCCTCACGGACGCGCACCTCGCCCCCCTTGGGGTCGCGCAGCAGCGCCATGTGCAACGTCGGAGTCATGATGATGCCTGTCAATGAGAGATCCCCCAGATTTCCGCCAGCCCCGGCCGATGATACGACGGCGACGGGCCTGCGGTCGGTGCTGAACAGCGGCCTTTTCCAAATCTCCGCGTGCTCGGCGAGAGGAACCGGCGGCGGAAGACCCGGCGCGGCCCCGGTCGATGCCGGCAAGGCATCGGCGACTGCCGGGGGATTCCAGGTCTCGGCGCGACCGATGCCGGAGAACTCGGCAGCCAGCACGATCGCGAAACCGACGCAGAGCACGGCCAGCATGGGAGTCAGGCCACGTTCGCCGGCGGCATTCACGATTTCACCCTGGCCGGGACGGCCTGGCGCACGTAGCCTGAGACGGTCACCTGAACCTCCAGCGCCGGGCCGCTCTGCGGTGCCGGATTGCGATAGGCGCTGAATTCGTCGACGAACAGGTAAGGCGTGCCCTGCTCTACATCGTTCAGCACGGCGCCCAGCGCCTCGATCTGGCAGCGCAGGTAAATGTTGACGCTGACCTTGCGATAAGGCTCGCCCGGCTTGTCCTGGTTCGGCACCGTGGTCTTCTGCACCACCTCGCAAGAACCTGCGTCATGATGGGCGGCGGCGATATCGACCATGCGCTGCATCAGCCCGGCCGATGCCGCGTTCGCATCGTCCTCGGGCAGGAACGCCTTGCTGTCGCTCTGGCCCGTCGACAAGGCGGCCAGACGCTTCTCCAGCACCGGCTTCTCGGCAATCGCCGCGGCGTAGCGCTGTTCGGTATCGCGAAGCTCCGCCATGTCGGCGGACATCTGCTGCTGTGGCGCGACAAACCACCAATGGACGAAGACGACATAGACGATTGCGACGACGACAAGCAGGATCAGCCCGGCGGCGATCCGCGACTCAGCGGGCTTCATGCGCATGACTCACCTCCCCCGCTGCGTTGCGCATGTGCGCCATCAGGAAAAAGCGATCCTTGCCGGTGGCCGGATCCGTCTGGATCGTGCCCTGGAACCCCGGATCGCGAATCGTCGCCGAATCTTTCAACAGGTCGATCAGTCGCGAGGCCTTCTGGCTCTGCCCTTGCAGGTTGACCTGCCCTTCGCGGTCGAACGACATACGTTCGATCGTGGTGTCGTCCGGAAGTTTCCGGGTCAGTTCATCCAGCAGCGCCAGCACCGAAGCCGAAGCCGAAGCCTTCTTGCGTTGCAGGAGAAAACCCGCCGCGCCCTGGCTGTCGGCCAGCCGCTTGCGCAATGCGCCGACCCGCTGCGCGTCCGCATGCATGCTGTCGACCTGCGCCTGCATATGCGCCAGGACGGTTTCGCGGTTGTGCAGCCACATCGCCATCGACGACCAGGCCAGCAGTACGAGCGCCGCGGCCAGTATCAGGTTCGTATGTCGCCGGCGGTTCGGCCGGACAGGCGCCAAGGCGGGTGGCAGAAGGTTAAGGCCCAACCGGCCATGGCCCTCGACCACGTCCACCGCATCGATCGCCAGGCCGATCTCGGCGATGCGAGCCAGCATCGGATCGAGCGCATTGCGCGGCAATACCGCCAGTTCCGCGGCAAACATTCCGGCGGGCGCGGGGCCGGGGATATCGCGCGCACCGTAGTGCACCTGCTCGATGCGAAACGGCGTTTGTCGATCCATTTCATAGCCCGCGACCTGGCGCAGGTTATTGCGGGCCGCTGTCGGCAACAACAAACGGCGACGCAACACCATCGACGCCGGCAAACACAAGGCAATGCGGATATCCGCCGGGTCGCAGTCGCGCATCGCCGCGCGCAGGCTGTCCAGCTGGATCGGATCGGACGAGGCATCGTCGACATCGCCGATGCGCACGGTCTCGCCACTACGGCGCAGCGACCAGCCGCGACGCTGCCGCTCGAGCAGATACCAGCGAGGGCCGGCGAACACAAAAGCGCGCAACCGTGCGGGCAGGAAACCCCTCAATTCGCCCAGCCACCAGTCGACATAACCTGCGAGCGGTGACGCCTGCCACGCACGCTGTGCGCGATCGATGGGCTGCCGCATGCTTCCAGTGAATGTGTTCACGTCCCCGTCCCTCGGCCGTCAATCCACGTTTCCATTCACGCAGAGTTAGCACCGTCAGATGACAGAACCGGGACCCTTCGCTACGTTGATGTATGACGATTCATTTCGTATCCACCACGGCGACCGCGCCGGTCAGCCAGGACACGTTGACATGCCACTGGCGCTGGCCGCGCTGCAAGGTGATGCGCCCGCCGGTGGAGCTGCCGTCGGGGAAGAAGCGGATGCGCCCGGTGTGGTTATTGACGTTGTCTTCCCGTGCGCTGGTGAGCCCGAGCTTCATGCCCTGCGGCAGGTGGCCGGCGGGCCGGCCCGGCGCCTGGTAGGTGCCGTTGGCGGTATCCACTTCCAGTGCCTGTTCTTCGCCCTTCACGATCGCCTGCGCCCGTGTCCAGCGCAGC
>DASYLE010000068.1:0-9502 GCA_036009745.1 Luteibacter sp.
CGGATCAGGCGGCACGGGCGGTAGTTGAGCCGGGGATGCCTGCGTTGGCGGAGATTGCGCTCGCCTTTGGCGCTGGTGCGCTGGGTGCCGATGGGCGGCTGGATCGGCGGGCTATGCGGGAGCGGATCTTTGCTGACCCCGCGGAGCGGGTGCGGCTGGAGGGGATTTTGCATCCGCGAATCCGGGCCTGGCTAAGGGAGCAGGTGGATGCGGATACCGGGCCTTATTGTCTGTTGTCGGTGCCGCTGCTGGTCGAGAATCGGGAGAGCTATCGGTGGGTCGACCGGGTGTTGGTGGTTGATGTGCCGGAGCGTGTACAACTTGAGCGACTGACGTTGCGCGATGGCGTGGACGCGGAACTGGCCGGGCGGATGATTGCCAATCAGGCGAGTCGCGCTGAGCGGCTGGCTATTGCGGATGATGTGATTGAGAACACGGGGACCGAGGCTGAGTTGGCGGTTCGGGTGGGTGAATTGCATTTGCGGTATTTGGCGTTGGTTGGCTGACTTCTGTTTGTGTGGAGGCGCTGCGCGCCGTGTTTTTTACGACTCGTTAGCGTGGGTTGCCCGTGAGGTGACGCCTTGGGCTTTTGATCGTCACCCCGGCGCAGGCCGGGGCCCAGTGGGCTCAGTTCCGGTCGACAGCCTCACGCCAGCAAAGCTGCTTGCTTCCCGGTGCTATCGCTCGATGAGGACGGCGGCCACTGGGCCCCTGCCTGCGCAGGGGCGACGGTGAGGGGTTTCGAATACCTCGCCAGCACCGCATCGGCATCCTCCGATATTTTCCCCGGACAGCAGTGAGCTTTTTCGCTGGCGTGGCGGTTGGGAAGTTAAAGGGCGCGAGTTTCTAGGCGTAGTCGCTGCGTAGGCTCGCCCTCATCCGCCTTCAGCACCTTCTCCCTCCAGGAGAAGGGAAGAGCCGCGCGGCGACGTGCCAGCGTGAGCTGGCATTTAAATCATGGCACGCAGCGCAACCGAGCTTGGCAGGAAGCCGCGAATGCCGGCGATGCCCTGTCCGTTTGCTGCTATCGCCTTATCGATGTCTTCGGGGCGTATACCGCCTAGCGCGTAGACCGGTAGTGAGGCGGCTTCGGCGAGTTCGGCGAAGCGGGACCAGCCGAGGGGTTTGGCATCTGGATGGCTTGTCGTGGGAGTTACGGGGGACAGGGTGGCGAAGTCAGCGCCGAGGGCGCTGGCCAGCGTCAGTTCCTGTTCGTCGTGGCAGGACGTGCCGACCCACTGGCTTAGTGGCAGGGGGCGTTGGCCGAGTTCACGCAGTTGAGCCGCGGGCAGGTGGACGCCGATGCCTAGTTGCCGTGCGCCTTCGATGTCGCCATTCAACAGCAGCCCTGCCCCAGCCTTTCGGGCCAGCGGCAGCAAATCAGCGGCAAGTGCGCGCACTTCTTCGACGGGCCACTGGGGAAAGCGAAGCTGCAGCAGCCGCTCGCCGCCTTCAATGGCTGCGGCAAGGCTTCGACGCCAGACATCCTTCTCGGACGGCGTCACCGAGGCGGGCGTGATCGCATAGCGCCTGGGCAACCGCCACGCGGCAAGGATCGGCCGATCGGCCGGCGCCAGGGTTTCCGGATCCGCATCGACCGGCAGATGCCAGGCCAGCGCCTGCCCTTCCAGCGATGCCGGCTCGCCACGCCAGCGACTCACGCGCCAGGTGTCGAGCAGCATGGCGCGTTCGCCGTATTGCCAGGGAATACGGATGGCCGGTTCGGCATCGAGGAGTTCGATGCCGAGCTCCTCGGCCAGCTCGCGGCGCAGCGCCTTGAATGGCGCTTCGCCGTCGTCCAGCTTGCCGCCGGGGAATTCCCACATACCGGCCAGGTGCTTGCCCGGCGGGCGCTGGGCCAGCAGGATGCGGCCGGCGGCGTCGACCAGGACGCCGGCGACGACGTGCATCATTCGCGGATGTATTCGACCATGTCGAACGGATGCTTGTGCTCCGCGTCGACCCCGTGGTGGACGCGGGATATCTCGGTCCATTCCTTGAAGTTGATGCCGGGGAAGAAGGTGTCGGCGCCGTCGACGGCGGCGTAGATCCAGGTCAGGTACAGGCGGCGCGCATACGGCAGGGCTTCGCGAAAGATCTCGCCGCCGCCGATCACCATCACGCCGGTGCCGCCGGCGGTGGCCTGGGCTTCGGTGATGGAGCGTACGGTGATCTGACCGGGGTACGGCGCTTCATGCCTGCGCGACAGCACCAGGTTATGGCGGCCCGGCAAGGCATGGCCGATCGAGGTGGCGGTCTTATGCCCCATCAAGATGTATTTGCCGAGGGTCAGCTGTTTGAAATAACGCAGGTCGTCGGGCAGGTGCCAGGGCAGTTCGCCCTTCTTGCCGATCGCGAAATTTTCGTCCAGTGCGGCGACCAGTGAAATGGCCATGTGGAATCCTTGGGGCAGAAAGGGGAACGAGGCCCGGCCGCTGGGGAAGGCGGCGGCCTTAGCTTAATCCGTTCGGTGGGCCGACGACGTCATACCGCGACCGGCGCCTTGATCGCCGGGTGCGGGTCATAGTCGACGACGGCGATGTCCTCGAAGCGGAAGTCGAAAAGCGAGTGGATATCGGGGTTCAGCACGAGCTTCGGAAGGGGCTTCGGCTCGCGCGCCAGCTGCTTGCGCGCCTGCTCGACATGGTTGTCGTACAGGTGGGCATCGCCGAGCGTGTGCACGAAGTCGCCGGGCTCGAGTCCGCAGACCTGGGCGACCATCTGGGTCAGCAGCGCGTAGCTGGCGATATTGAACGGCACGCCGAGGAAAATATCCCCCGAGCGCTGGTACAGCTGGCACGACAGGCGGCCATCGGCGACGTAGAACTGGAACATGGTGTGGCACGGCATCAGCGCCATTTTCGACAGCTCGCCGACGTTCCACGCCGAGACGATCAGCCGGCGCGAATCGGGGTTGCGGCGGATCTCGTCGACCACCCAGGCGATCTGGTCGATCACCTTGCCGTCGGCAGTGGGCCAGGCGCGCCACTGCTTGCCGTAGACCGGGCCGAGGTCGCCGTTCCCGTCGGCCCATTCGTCCCAGATGCGGACCCCGTTTTCCTTGAGGTAGGCGATATTGGTGTCGCCCTTCAGGAACCAGATCAGCTCATGGACGATGGATTTGAGGTGCAGTTTCTTGGTGGTGACCAGGGGGAAGCCCTGGGCCAGGTCGTAGCGCATCTGCCAGCCGAAAACGCTGCGTGTGCCCGTACCGGTGCGGTCCGCCTTCGCGGTGCCGTGTTCGAGGACGTGGCCGAGCAGGTCGAGGTAAGGACGCATAGGGCTAGCCTATCAAGCCTGTGCGCCGGCCGCCGCTGTACGCGGCAGTACGGGTGCGCGGCGGGACATCACCAGGAGGACGATGCCGACGGCGATCATCGGCAGCGAAAGTACCTGCCCCATGGTCAGCCAGCCGAAGGCCAGATACCCCAGCTGGGCGTCCGGCAGGCGGACGAACTCCACGGCGAAGCGGAAGCAGCCGTAGAGCAGGCCGAACAGGCCGGAAACGGCGTAACGGTGCCGCGGTTTGGCCGAATACAGCCACAGCACGACGAACATCACCACGCCCTCGAGCGCGAATTCATATAGCTGGGAGGGGTGGCGCGGCAGCAGGTCCGGCGCGTGCGGGAAGATCATGCCGACGGCGAGGTCGGTCGGCTTGCCCCAGAGCTCGCCGTTGATGAAATTGCCCAGCCGGCCGAAGCCCAGGCCGATCGGCACCAGCGGGGCGACGAAATCCACGGTGTCGAAGAAGTGCATGCGGTGCCGGCGCGACCACCACAGCCCCGCGGCGAGGACGCCGAGCATGCCGCCGTGGAAGGACATGCCGCCATCCCATATCCGGAACAGGGCCACCGGGTCGGTCCAGATCCAGTCGATCGACGTATAGAAGAACATGTAGCCCAGCCGGCCACCGACCACCACG
Organism: Luteibacter sp.; assembly: GCA_036009745.1. Lineage (GTDB taxonomy): Bacteria > Pseudomonadota > Gammaproteobacteria > Xanthomonadales > Rhodanobacteraceae > Luteibacter. Next base: position 3,926 of record DASYLE010000068.1, read on the forward strand.
CCCATCATCGCGTAGAACACCAGGTCGCCGAAGGCGTCGCGACTGACCGGCAAACGGCCCTGGCGGCGGCGGTATTCGCCCAGTGCCCAGGCCCCGGCGAAGCCCAGCAGGTACATCAGCCCATACCAGTGCACCTGGATCGGCCCAAGGCTGAAGGCGACGGGGTCGATGGAGACGGTATAGGGAGTGGTCATGGGCTCGCCGTACGGGATGCAGCGGCCATTGTATCCGGCCGCCCGGGCCGGATCATCTTTGCCTCCCGGGACCGCAGGTTTTCACGATTCGTACACCCACTTCCCGCCGTCTCCGGTTTGCCCAATACTCGGCGCCGTCGGGGGGCACGAGATCGGCTGGGGAGCCGGCGGCCTTCCGCAGGGGGAACACCGATGACGCTTTTGAATGCGCGTGCCGTCCTGGCAGCGTTATGCCTGCTTGTACCTGTCGCGGCCGCCGCGACCGATCTGATTCCGGTCGAGGACTTTGCCCGGCATCCGACGCTGATGTCGCCGCGGCTGTCGCCCGACGGTGCCCATATCGCCGTTCGCATGGACGATCCAGGCAGCGACATGCATGCGCTGGCCATTTACGCGGTGGCTGACATGAGCCAGCCCGTCAGCCTGCTGCGCATGCCGAAATACGAGTTGCCGGTCGATATCCGCTGGACGAGTGTCAATCGCCTGGTGATCGAGAAAGGCAAGCAGCTCGGTTCGATCGACAAGCCTTACGCCACCGGCGAAATCATCGCCACCGATGTCGATGGAAAGAACCAGGATTACCTCTACGGCTACGAGAGCTACGGCCGTCGCTCCAATACCCGCTCCAAGGATCGCGGCTGGGCATCGATCGCCAGCGTACCGGAGCAGGTCAACGGTCATTTCTTCATGGAAACGAAATCCTGGGAAGAAGACCATACCAGCGCGCTCTACGATGTCGATGCAGTAAGCAGCGCACGCCGTCTCATCGGCGAAATCGGCGTGCCCGGATTGCAATTCATGGTCGGCGCGGACGGCACCGCGCACTTTGCCTTTGGCTGGGACGACGACGACAAGTGGGTAGTCTTCCATCGCGAAGGTAGCGGATGGGGCAAAGTACCCGAAGCCCAGGGCGGCAACGGCGTCGTACCGATTTTCTACACACCCAACCACCAGAACATCTACGCCTACGTTACCTACAACGGCAGCACCAATATGCTGGTCGAGCAGGACGAGAACGGCGGCGATCGCAAAAAGCTGGCCCAGGACTCCTTCGGCGACGTCGGCAACCTGATGTGGACAGCCCCACCGCTTCAACCCTTCGCGGCCGTCACGGAAACGGGCGTGCCCAAGGCGATCTATACCGACCCCACGATGCCAGCCGCAAAGCTGCACATGGCGATCAGCCAGAAATTTCCCGGCAAGTTCATCGACTTCATCAACTTCAGCGATGACGGCGGGCAATTGCTGTTCTCGGCCAAAAGTGATCGCGACCCGGGCACGTATTACCTGATCGACACCAAGAACTATAAGGTGCGGAAGTTGTTCGACGGTGCACCGTGGATCGATCCGGCGAAGATGGCCGAGCGCCGTCCGCTGCGCTTCAAGGCCAGCGATGGCACGGAGCTGGAGGCCATCCTGACCCTGCCGCCCGGCACCAAGGAGACCAACCTGCCGATGGTCCTGCTTCCGCATGGCGGTCCGCACGGTATCCAGGACGAGTGGTACTTCGACGAGGATGCCCAGTTCCTCGCGAGCCGCGGCTATCTGGTACTGCAGGTCAACTACCGGGGCTCAGGAGGACGCGGCCACAGTTTCGAGGCCGCCGGTTATCTGAAGTGGGGCGGCCGCGTCCAGCAAGACCTCATCGACGGCGTGAAGTGGGCGATCGGCGATGGCTACGCCGACGCGAATCGTGTTTGTGTTTATGGTGGCAGCTTTGGCGGCTACTCGGCCATGATGACGGTGATTCGCGCGCCGGGCATGTTTAAGTGCGCGGTCGGCTACGCTGGCATCTACGATCTGGAAATGATGTACGACAAGGGCGATATCCAGGCACGCAAGCTCGGACGTAGTTACCTGACCAAGGTCATCGGTAAGGACCAGGCGGCCCTCGACGACAACTCGCCCGACAAGCTCGCCGACAAGATCGACGTGCCGGTGCTGTTGGTCCATGGCGAGGACGATCAGCGTGCACCGTTCGCACAAGCCAAGGCCATGCGCTCCGCGCTCGATGCCGCGCACAAGCCATACGAATGGATGGCGGTCCCGGGCGAGGGGCATGGCTTCTACAAGGAAGAAAACCGCGCCGCCTTCCTCAATAAATTGCAGTCGTTCCTGGATGCGCACATCGGGAAGACCGATCGGGTTGCCGCACAGCCCTGACGGTTTCTTTCGAAACGTCAAGTAGAAAATGGGCCTTCGGGCCCGTTTTTTTTGCGGGAAGATCGCCAGAAGGCCTGTTTCAGGCTGTTTTCAGGTAACTTTTTCAGCGCCGAAAACGCAAGAATAGATCGCATTTAGCTGCACAAACTCCCAGCAGACGTCGCACAATCTTGCACATATGTGAGGGAACAGTTATGTTCCTGTTACGTCGCTGACATGCCTGGGGGGAACAGGCGACGCGGGAATCCCCATTCCCCTACCCCCCAGACCCACAGCTCATGCCGCCGAGCGGCCTGATTCGTAAGTAGTCGCCCCTGTCCCGAGACAGGGGTCAGGGAGAGTTTTGCTCAATGAAAACCACGCAACAGTTCAAGCGCACCGTGCTTGTCACCGCGCTCGCCACCTGCCTGCTCGCCGGCTCGGCCTTCGCGCAAGACGCAGCCCCGGCTGACCAGGCCCCGGCCAAGGCGCAGAACCTCGACACGATCACCGTGACCGGTTCGCGCATCCGCAGCGTCGACGTTGAAACCGCACAGCCGGTTTTCAGCCTCAGCCGCGAAGACATCCAGAAACAGGGCTACGTGAGCGTGGGCGAGATTCTCTCGCACATCACCGCGTCGGGCTCGCCGGCATATAGCAAGTCCGCATCGCTGACCTCCAACACCTATGCCGGTGGTTCGTACATCGAACTGCGTGGCCTTGGCTTCGCCCGCACCCTGGTGCTGGTCGATGGCCGTCGTTGGGGCACCAATGCCGACGGCTTTACCGACCTGGACAGCATTCCGTCCGCGATCATCGAGCGCATCGACGTCCTGAAGGACGGCGCGTCGGCCATCTATGGCTCCGATGCGATCGCCGGCGTGGTTAACATCATCACGCGTTCGAACTACGAAGGCGCCGAAGCCAACGCTTACTACGGCAAGTACGGCCAGGGCGACGGCACCACCCAGCAGTACGACTTCACCTGGGGTAAGAAGCTCGGCAAGTTGTCCTATGTGTTTAGCGGCACCTACGCCAAGGACAGCCCGGTCTGGGCGCGCGACCGCGATTTCTCCGCGACGCCGCTGGGCCCGCGTCATCCGACCGAAGGCCTTTCGGCATTCGGCCCGGGCGGCCTGATCCTCAATGGTCCGAACGACGACAGCCTGAAGCTCAACCCGGGCGGCAATCCGACCAACCTCGCGGATTACCATTCGTACACCTCGGCCGACAACTTCGACGCCAACCAGCAGATGATGTTGTTGAACAGCTCGAAGCGTAAATCGCTGTTCGGCAAGGTCAACTACGCGATCACCGACGACGTCAGCTTCCGCGCCGACGCTGCCTACACCGAGCGTACCGCCGACATCCAGATTGCCGGCTACCCGCTGGGCACGTCCAACACCGGTGTGGTGCTGGACAAGGACAGCTACTACAACCCGCTGGGCAGCCAGCAGGGTTACGCCGACCCCACCGACGTTCAATTCCTGCGTCGTGGTGTCGAGTCCCCGCGTATCACCAAGAACACCGTGCAGACCTATCGCGTCGGTGCCGGTCTCGAAGGCGCTTTCCAGGCCGCCGACCGCAACTTCAACTGGGATTTCGGCGGCTTCTTCAACAAGAACAAGGGCGACGTCTTCGGCACGGGTAACTACAACCTGCTGAACCTGGCCCAGGGCCTCGGGCCGTCCTTCATGGACACCGACGGCACGGTCAAGTGCGGCCGTCCGGGCGCGATCGTCGCCGGCTGCACGCCGGTGAACATCCTGTCCGGCGCCGGTGGCATCAACCAGCCGATGCACGACTACATTGGCGTGAACACCAATGGCACGTACGGCACCCTGACCAGCGGCTTCTCGGCCAACATCACCGGCGACGTCGTCCAGCTGCCAGCGGGCATGATGCAGTTCGCCGCCGGCGTGGAATATCGTCGCGAGTCGGGCTACAACCGTCCGGACTCGTTCTCGCAGACCGGCAACTCCACCGACCTTGCCTCCGACTCCTCCTCGGGTAGCTACAACACCAAGGAAGCGTACGCCGAGTTGAATATCCCGGTGCTCGCGGATCTGCCGGGTGCGAAGCTGCTCTCGTTCGACCTTGCCAGCCGTTACTCGAAGTACAGTACCTTCGGCAGCACGACGAACAACAAGTTCGGTCTGCAGTGGAAGCCGATCGACGACCTGCTGGTTCGTGGCAGTATCTCGGAGGGCTTCCGCTCGCCGACGATCAACGACCTGTACGGCGGCCAGTCGCAGACATTCGACAGCTACACCGATCCTTGCGACGCCAATTTCGGCGCCGTTGCGAGCGGCAACGCGAATGCCATCGCCAAGTGCGCCGCCGCCGGCCTGCCCGCGAACTTCCACCAGACCGATGCCGCCGGCAAGCCGGTCGACGCGGCCGATTCGCAGTCGACCACGCCATTCCTTTCCGGCTCCAACGACAAGCTCAAGCCGGAAACCTCGCTCAGCAAGACGCTGGGCCTGGTCTACAGCCCGAGCTTCATCGACGGCTTCAACGTGTCGCTGGACTGGTACAACATCCGCATCAAGAACGAGATCAGCTCGATCTCGTCCAACGACGTGCTCGACGATTGCTACCTGCGCAATATCGCGTCGGCCTGCGCTTCGTTCTCGCGTGATGCCAGCGGCCAGGTCGTGAACCTCACCCACACGCTGACCAATCGCGGCCAGCTGGAAACGGAAGGCTACGACTTCAACGCGACCTACCGCCTGCCGAAGTTCTCGATCGGTGAGTTCCGCGTCAGCGTCGATACCAACTATGTCAGCAAGTACAACGAGAACCCGGGTGGCGACAGCCCGGTGATCTACGACGCGGGTCAGTACGCCACCTGGCGCGTGCGTTCCAATGCCAACCTGGACTGGAACTACGGCAACTGGGGCGCGACCTGGGGTGTTCGTTATTACTCCGGCCTCAAGGAAGACTGCTCGTTCGACCTGACCGGCGGCCCGGAATGCAACCTGCCGGACTATGTCACCCCGGGCGTCGGCGTCACGCCGAAGCGCCAGGTCGGTGCCATCACGTTCAACGACCTCTCGGTTCGCTGGATGGCCCCGTGGAACGGTACCTTCTCGGTTGGCGCGAACAACGTCTTCAACCGCAAGGGCCCGATCTTCTACACCGCTTCCAGCAACACCAGCGGCAACAGCAGCTTCGTCTACAACCCTTCGTACGACAACGGCCGCTTCTTCTACGTCCGTTACAACCAGAAGTTCTAAGC
>DASYLE010000069.1:0-13436 GCA_036009745.1 Luteibacter sp.
GCCGAACGGCACATCGATCCAGGCCGAAGGCATCAAGCCGGACATCGCCCTGGCCGACCTCGCGGTCAACAAGAGCGACACGCCACCGCAATTGATCGGCTCCGAGGCCGACCTGCCCAACCATCTGGTCAACGAGAAAGCAAACGCCGACGACAAGACCAGCGCGGACGACGACGGCAAACTGGCGATCCAGGATTACGCGCTGTCGCAGGCGCTCAATGTGCTGAAGGGCCTGTCGCTGAATCGCGCGGCGAAGTAGCAGCGCGTCGCGTCGGCTGGCTCGCCCTCATCCCGCCCTTCGGGCACCTTCTCCCTCCGGGAGAAGGAAAAGCCGTCAGGCCGGCTTGAGGAAACGCAGCAGCAACTGCGCCGCGATCGCCCACATCACCAGGGCGATCGTTACATCGAGCACCCGCCATGCCATTGGCTTGCGGAAGATGGGAATCAGCACGCGCGAGCCATAAGCCAGGCCGAAGAACCAGATGAACGAGGCCAACGCAGCGCCCGCGCCAAACAGCATGCGCTGACCGAAGACCGGATAAGCCGAGGACAGGCTGCCGATCAGCACGACGGTGTCGAGATAAACGTGGGGATTGGCCCAGGTGAATCCCGCGCAGGTCGCCAGTACCGCGAACAGGCTCGCCGGCGGCGCATTGCCGTCCACGGTCAGCGCTTCCGGATGCCAAGCGCGGCGAAACGCCGAGATGCCGTACCAGGCGAGCACGGCCGCGCCGGCGATGGCGATCGCCGTCATCAAGGTGGGATGGCTGCCGATCGCGGTGCCGAGTCCGGCTACGCCCGCGATGATCAGCAAGGCATCGGACACGGCGCAAAAGAGCGCAACAGGGAGTCGATGCTGGCGAAGCAGCCCCTGGCGCAACACGAAGGCGTTCTGCGCGCCGATCGCGATGATCAGCGATGCACCGAGAAGCAGTCCGGAAACGAAGGGCAACCCGGACGCGGTTGCCGCACCGACGATCAGAGTGGCGGCCTCAGGTCGCTGGATGGCGCGGCCGGCTTCAGCAGGAAACGCACCGCGAGCAGGCCCAGTTCATAGAGCAGGCACATCGGCACGGCGAGCATGATCATCGAGATCAGGTCCGGCGGCGTGATGAAAGCGGCGATCGCGAAGGCACCGACGATGGCATAGCCGCGGCCCTTGCTGAGCTTCTCGGCATCGACCACGCCGATCGCGGCCAGGATGACCACCGCTACCGGAACCTCGAAACACAGGCCGAAGGCGAAGAACATCAACATCACGAAATCCAGGTAGTGCGTGATGTCGGTCATCATCTGCACGCCCTGCGGCGTGACCGCCGTCAGGAACTTGAAGGCCGCCGGCAAGACGACGAAATAGGCGAAGGCACAGCCGGCGTAGAACAGGACCAGCGCGGCGACCAGCAGCGGACGCGCCAGGCGTTTCTCATGGCGGTACAGGCCCGGGCTGACGAAGGCCCACAACTGGTACAGGATCATCGGCATGCTGACGAACAGCGCGACATAGAAGGCCAGCTTCAGCGGCGTGAAGAAGGGGCTGGCAACCTCGGTGGCGATCAGGTGCGCGCCGGCCGGCATGCGGTCGACCAGGGGCTGGGCCAGTTCCGCATAAAGTCGATTGGCTATCGGCACCAGGGCGAGCAGCACCACCAGCAGGGTCACGATCGCGCGCAACAGGCGCGACCGGAGTTCGATCAGGTGGGAGAACAGACCCTGTTCGAGCCCGTCCTCTCCGGACGGGCCGGGGTCAGCTGCGCTCATGCATATCGTCTCGGGGCGCGCTTTCGGCGACCGTGGTTGTCGTCGTTGGCGATGGCACTTCGGCTTCGAGCCGCGCCGCGGTCTGCCGTTCGGTGAAGGCGTCGCGAACCTGGCCGGCGGTGGCGTTCAGATCGCTGCGCACGCTGTCATGGGTCTGGCGGACATTATCTGCCGCCTCACGCAAGGTGCGCTTGATTTCCTCGGCCTGGATCTCGCGCTCCACTTCGCTGCGCACGCTGTCCCAGCCGTTGCGCATGCGACGGAGCAGGGCGCCGGCGGTACGCGCGGCGCCAGGCAGCTTCTCAGGACCAAGCACGATGAGTGCGATGATGGCCAGGAGCAGCAGCTTGCCGAAGCTGATCTCGATCATTGCGGCGGGACTTAGTGGGTGTTGCTGTCGCGCTGCGGCTCGGGCGCCTCGCTGGACGTCGGCGGCACCGGCGGGGCCACTGGCGGATCGGCGCGCAGCTTCTCGGCCTCGGCGGCACGACGGGCTTCCTCGTCGCCATCAAGGCCTTTCTTGAAGTCGCGGACCGCACCGCCAAGGTCCGAACCGATGTTGCGCAGCTTCCTGGTGCCGAAAATCAGCACGACGACAAGGAGCAGCAGGACGATATGGGTAATGCTCATGATGACCTCAGGGGCGCTTTCCGGCGCCGGATGGGGGCGCGCGGAGGTAAGGGGATCAGCGCTGAGTGTACTCCTCCAGGCGGTCGCGGAAATCGACGACCGGGCCGGGGACATTGGTGACGCCACCTTCGAAGATGCGTCGCGGAGTGATGCCGTCGCCGTAAATGGCCTTGTTGGCGTCGTAATCGATGCGCAGCGCCGATCCGTCGATGGCCACGCCGGCGAACAGCCCACGTGAGCGCGAATAGGAGTAGATCTCGGCCTTGAACTGGTCGTCGGTGGAGGCCGTCGCGGTGCGGCCGACCGGGCCTGCCGCCGCCGACGCATCGCCGCCGATGGTGAATTTTCCGTTGACGATCGAATCCACACCGCGCTGGGTGCGGAAGACCAGGATCACATCGGTGGACGAGACGCCCGCCTGGAAGCCGATGCTGCCACCGGTCAGGGTGATGAAGCTGGGGTTGGTCCAGGTGCCGTCCGGGCCCTTGACCGAAATCAGGCCTTCGCCGCGACGGCCGCCGAAGATCAGCCCAGCCTTGACCATGTCGGGAATCACCGCGACCGCGTGGGCATCGCGCAGCAGGTCGGTCGGGATCGATTTGTCCGGCGCCTGCATGATCTCGCTCAGCACCCGCACGGCGTTCTGCGCGCGCACCAGCGGCGGATCCTCGGCATGGACGGCCATCGACGGCAGCAGTGCGATCAGGCCCAGGACAAGCAGGCGGCGCAGCGAACTCTTGATCATGCGGGTCTCCTTTGGAGCGTATACGGGATGGCGAACGGCGCCCTGCGACACCGACCGCGCCGACGACGACGGCGCGTTATGGCAGACTTCGCCATCCACGTACCGCGGCCCCCAGCGCATGCCAGGCAAATCCAACTATACCGGCCTCGCGGGCTATTCCCACGACATCCCGCCGCGCGCGGCGGTGCTCCTGGTTAATCTCGGTACACCTGAGGCGCCCACCGCGGCGGCCGTGCGCCCTTATCTTGCCGAATTCCTGGGCGATCCGCGGGTCATCGAGTATCCGCGCTGGCTTTGGCTGACAATTCTTCACGGCGTCATCCTACGCATCCGCCCAGCCCGTTCAGCGCACGCCTATAGCCGTATCTGGACGCCCGAGGGCTCGCCCCTGCGTGTCGGTAGCGAGGCGCTGGCTGCCGCCCTGCAGGACGAACTCGCGCGCCGTTTGCCCGGCCGCCCGATCCAGGTCGCCCTCGCCATGCGTTACGGCCGGCCCTCGGTCGCCTCGACCATCGCCGAGCTGCAGCGGGGGGGCGTGCGCCGGCTGCTGGTCCTGCCGCTGTATCCGCAATACTCGGCGACCTCGACCGGCTCGGTGCTCGACGCCGTCGCCGACAGCATCAAGTCGCTGCGCTGGCCACCGGAACTGCGCACGATCAACGATTATCACGACGATCCGCGCTATATCGACGCCCTGGCGGCCAGCGTGCGCCAGCACTGGGAAACCCACGGTCGCGGCGAGCGCCTGCTGCTGAGTTTCCACGGCATCCCCGAGCGGTACCTGCACGCGGGCGATCCCTATTTCTGCCAGTGCCATGCCACCGCGCGCCTGCTGCGCGAGCGGCTCGGCCTCGACGACAGGGAAGCCCTGATCAGCTTCCAGTCCCGCGTCGGCCGCGAGCGCTGGCTGCATCCGTACACCGACGAGACCGTGCGCGAACTCGGCGCGGCCGGTGTGCGCCGCATCGACGTGATCAGCCCCGGCTTCGCCGTCGACTGCCTGGAAACGCTGGAAGAGATCGCCATGCAGAACGCGGACTTCTTCCGCGAGGCCGGCGGCGAAACACTGAGCTATATCCCCTGCCTCAATGCACAGGCCGCCCACGTCGACACACTGGCCGATCTCGTCCAGCGCCACGCCCAGGGCTGGCCGGAATTCGCCGTCGATGACGACGCTGCGGCGGTTGCCGCCGCCACCCGCGCAGCGCGCCAGCGCGCCGAGGCAACCCGCCCATGAGCGACATCACAGCTTTCGAACTACGCATCGATATCCCGAACCTGCACCTTGCCGGCCAGTGCTGGGGCGATCCGGATGCGCCGCCGCTGATCATGCTGCATGGCTGGCTGGACAACGCCGCCAGCTTCGCCCTGCTTGCGCCGCTGCTGGCCCGGCACTTCCGCGTCATCGCGCTGGAACTGCCCGGGCATGGCCATTCGGCGCACCTTCCCCCGGGCGCCAGCTACCATTACACGGACAACGCCCGTGCCGTGCTGGCGGCAGTCGATGCGCTTGGGCTGTCGCGCTTCGCCCTGCTCGGCCACTCGCTCGGTGCCGGGATCGCCACCCTGGTCGCGATCGCCGCGCCGGAGCGGGTGCGCCAGCTCCTTCTGATCGAAGGCCTCGGCCCGCTCGGCGACGACGGCACGCAGACCCTCGACCGCTTCCGCAACGCGATGGCGATCACCAAGATGGATCGTCGCCCACTGCGCGTCTTCGCCGACGCCGACCAGGCCGCGCTCGCCCGCGCGATGGTCGGCGGCCTCAGCACCGAACTGGCCCGGCATATCGTCGAGCGCGGCCTGCGTGAGGTCGACGAAGGCTATAGCTGGCGCAGCGACCCGCGCCTGTCCGAACCGACCGCCGTACGCCTGGCCGAAACCCAGGTGATGTCCCTGCTGCTCGGACTGGTCACGCCGACCTCGCTCTTGCTGGCACGGCCCGAGGCACCGTATCTGGACGCGGAAACCATGCGCATCCGTATCGACTGCGTCGCCGAGATCCACACCGAAACCATGGAAGGTGGGCATCACCTGCACCTGGAGCATCCCCAGGCGGTGGCCGACTGGGCCCTGCGCGCACTGCAACGCTGACTGATGGCACGTCCGCCGGACCGGTGATGCGGCCCTAAAATAGGCCATGCACCGACTGCTCCGCGCCAATTACGGTTCCCCCAGCCACCTGCGCCGTATTGCCGGCCTGCAGGTGTCGACGACCGCCTATGCGGGCGACACCGCCCTGCCGATGCACGAACACGCCGATCCGTACCTGTGCCTGGTCGCCGGCGGCGGCTATGCGCAGAACGCTTCCGGCCGCAGCAGCGATTTCCGCGAGGGCATGCTGCTGGTGCATCCGGAGGGCCATCGCCATGCCAACCGCTTCTCCGCGCGCGGTGCACGCTGCCTCAGCGTGTACCTGTCGCCCGAACTGGCCTCGACACCCGCCCTCACACGCCTGCTTGGCGACCACCGGCAACTGCGCCTGCGCGGTGCACCCGCCCTGCTCGCGCGGATCGATCGCGAACTGACGCAGACCGACGATGCGGCCGATCTCGCCCTGCATGCCGCAGTGCTCGAACTGATCGCACTGGCTTGCCGGCGGACCGAGGCGCCGGTCCGGCGCCCACCGTGGCTGGACCTCGTGCTCGACCGGTTACACGACGACCCGACGCTAACACCGGCGCTCGCGGAACTGGCCGCGCTGGCCGATGTGGATCCGACCCATCTCGCCCGCATCTTCCGAGCGACCCAAGGCGTCACGATCGGCGACTACCTGCGTGGGCTGCGCGTGGAACTGGCGTCAACCGCCCTGCGCGGCAGCCGTCGGCCGATCGCCGAAATCGCGCTGGATGCCGGCTTCGCCGACCAGAGCCACTTCGCCCGTGTGTTCAAGGCCCGCACCGGCCAGAGTCCGCGACATTTCCGCCAACGGGCCTGAAACCTCAATCGCGTGCTAGAACCGCGCGGGTGCCGGCGGCAAGATCGGGGCGAGCAAGTCCCCGGAGCCGCCCCCATGAAATCCCCCGTCGTTTTTCTCTTCGCCGCCCTGCTTGCCGGGCCCGCCTTCGCCACCCCACCCGAACCGTCGACGGTGCTGCACGCCCTGCGCGGCGCCAGCGGCGGCGATCGCTGGGAAAAATTGCATACGCTCAGTGCCGAAGGCACGCTGGCCTCGGAAGGCCTGAGCGGCCCGCTCACCACGGCCGAGGACCTGCGCAACGGCCATTACCGCGACATGGCGCATAACCCGCTCTTCGACACCGCCGACGGACTCGACGACCAGGGCCGCTGGCACCGGGATATCTCCGGGCTGATCCATGAGTACAACTCGGCCGAGGCGAAGACCGTCCTGGTCACCGAAAACTGGCTGCGCCAGCGCGGTTACCTGTTTCCCGAGCGCGACGATGCAACGTTCCGCACACTGGAACCGACGATCGAGAAAGGCCGCAGCTTCGACCGCGTCGAGGCGACGCCGCGCAACGGCCGCTCCGTGACGCTCTGGATCGATCGTGCCAGTGGCATGCTCGATCGTACCGTCATGCTGTCCTCGTTCCAGACCATCACCACGCGATACAGCGACTACCGCCAGGTCGACGGCTTGCGTCTGCCATTCCGCATCGCCGAGGACGTCGGCGATCCCGATGGCGCGGCGGTCAGCACGATCGCGCGCTACACCGTCGCCGACGGTCTTCCCGCCGATGCACTGCTTCGCCCGTCGAACCGGGTGACCGATGTCGTCATGAAGAACGGCGCGACGCGTGCCACCGTGCCCATGCATGTGGAAAGCGGCATGTTGTTGATCGACGTGTCGATCGACGGCAAGGGCCCCTTCCCCTTCGTCCTGGATACCGGCGGCCACGCCATCCTCACCCCCGAGGCCGCGAAAAAACTGGACCTGACCACACAGGGTGGTGGCGTCAGCTACGGTTCGGGACCGGGCTCGATGGCTACCCAGTACACCAAGGTCGGCAAGATCGGCCTCGGCGACGCGGAGATCGGCAACCAGCCCTTCGTCATCATCCCGTTCACCGACTGGCCCGATCGCGGCTCACAGGAACCAGTGGCAGGCATCCTCGGCCTGGAAGTCTTCGAGCGCTTCGCCGTCACCTTCGATTACGACGCCGGCCAGCTGATCCTGCAGCCCTACGATCGGGGTACCGCGCCGGCGAAGGTCGAGGGAACCACCTTGCCCTTGCGTTTCACCGACGATATGCCGCTCACCGATGCCACCCTCGATGGCAAGCCCGGCGTCTTCGGCATCGATACCGGGAACAGCGGCTACACCCTCATCGCGCCGCAATGGGCCGGACGCGTCGGCATCGCCGACCGATATCTCAAGGGCATCGCCAGCCCCACCGGCGGCGTCGGCGGCCTGTTCGTCGCCCATGTCGCGCCGATCCAGTCGCTACTGCTTGGCGACCAGACAGTCATCCGCCTGATGGGCATGCTCACCACGCCGAACGCGGGTGCCACCGGCAATCCCAGCGAAGCGGGCAATATCGGCCAGAACGTGCTGCAACGCTTCAAGGTGCACCTCGATTACCGGCGCGACGAAATGGTACTGACGCCGCGGCCGGGTTACACGCCGCCGACGCCGATGACCGCGGGTTTTAGAGCGCTGAAGAAAGCCCACGATGTGTTCACCGTGGTCTGGGTCGACAAGGGTGGCCCCGCGGAAAAGGCAGGATTGAAGGCCAAAGACCAGATCGTTGCGGTGGACGGCAAGCCGGCAAGCGATCTGGGCCGGGCGGCACTGACCGACTGGAGCATCAACCATCCAGGCAAGCCGCTGCCGTTGACGCTTGGCGGCGGACGGAAAGTGAGCATCACGTTGAAGAGCCTGCTCGACTAGGAGATCGCGAAAGCAGCAGCACGCACAGGATGCGCGCTGCTCCTTTCGCGCAGACCTAGCCGGAAATGGCCAGTCGCTCGGAACGGTACAAATACGCCGTCACCAGCACCGCAACGGCCGCGGCACCAAAGCCGCCGGCAAGGCACAAGCCGAGCTGCGCCATCGTCATCGCATCCCCACGCAGCACCTGCACGATGCCGAGGTTCTGTCCCAGCAGGGGCACCGCGTACATCCAGGTCTGCGCCTTGATCGGCAACACCGCCAGCATCGCGCTCGGCAGGACCGGGATGATCATCAGGATCGACAGATACGTCTGTGCCTCCCGATAGCTCTTGGCGAAGGCGGCGACCAGAGATTGCAGCGCGGCCAGCAGCACGACCAGGGGCAGCATAAGCAGCAGGACATAGCCGGCGAAGCGCGGGCCAAGATCGAGCGCGATGCCGAGCTTGTCGGTGGGAATGAAGAAGCCCGCGGTCGAGAAGGCCGCGATGCTGAGCAACAGGCTGACCGTGGAGAAGGTGCAGATCGCGAGCAGCTTGCCTGCCAGGATCTTCCAGCGCGGCACCGGATTAGCGAACAGCGGTTCGAGCGATTGGCGTTCCCGCTCGCCGGCGGTCAGATCGATCGCCAGGTACATGCCACCAAGGAAGACGGTCAACACGAAGAAGTACGGCAGGAACGAGAACATCAAAGCCGAACGCGATTGCGAGGTGGCCTGGTCGCGATCGGCGACCTGGACCGGCCAGGCCGTGGTCGGCGAGAGGCCGCGTGCCACCAGCCGCATCGCACCCTCGCGACGACCGTAGCCCTCGATCACGCTGCGCACGCGGGCCACCGGCGTGCTGGCATCCCGACGCGAGGAATCGAAGATCACCTCGACTTGCACTGCCTGGCCGCGATTCCACGCCTCGCCATAACTCGGCGCGATACGCAGCACCACGTCCGCGCTCTGTTCGCGAATCGCCATCTCCGGCTCGGCGATGCCAGGCTTGGGTACGATGCCGCTGGCCTTCAGGGCTTCGATCAGATGAGGCGCCAATTCCGCACCGATCACCGGCACCGTCAACGGCTGGTCGGCCTTCTGCAGCTCGCGGTTGACCATGATGTTCATCAGCATGATGAACATCACCGGGCCAAGCAGCGGCCCGGTGATCAGGGCGTTGATCAGGGTCCGGCGGTCGCGCAGGTTCTCGCGGACTTCCTTGATGAATACAGCGATCACCGGCCTCATGCGGCAAGCCCCTCGTCGCTACCGATGATCTTCACGAAGGCATCCTCGAGATTGGCCTCGCCGGTCTGCGCGCGCAAGGCGTCCGGCGATTCGTCGGCAACGACGCGCCCATGCGCGATCACCACGATGCGATCGCACAACGCAGCGACCTCCTGCATGATGTGGCTGGAGAAGAGCACGCAGCGCCCCTCGTCCTTGAGTTTGTGCATGAAGCGGCGCATGGCGCGGGTGGCCATGACGTCCAGTCCGTTGGTCGGCTCATCGAGGATCACGTTGCGCGGGTCGTGGATCAGCGCGCGGGCGATCGCGGTCTTGACCCGCTGGCCCTGCGAGAAACCTTCGGTGCGGCGGGCCGCGATATCTTCCATTTCCAGCGCGCCGATCAGGGCTTCCCGACGGGCGACCAGCTGGTCTTCCGGCACGCCATGCAGGCGGGCGAAATAATCGATGTTCTCCCGCGCGGTCAGCCGCTTGTACAGGCCCCGCGCGTCGGGAAGCACGCCGAGAAGACGGCGCACGGCCAGCGCATCGGACGCCGCATCGATGCCGTCGACCAGCACCTGACCGCTGTCGGGCGTCATCAGCGTATAGAGCATGCGCAGCGTGGTCGTCTTGCCGGCACCGTTGGGACCGAGCAGGCCGGTGATTTCACCGTCGCGCGCGGTGAAGCTGACGCCGTTGACGGCATGCACGCTGCCGAAGGCCTTATGCAGATCCTTCACTTCGATCATGGCGTGGCTCCGTTGAAGCCGATAAAGACCGGGGTCGGGCCGAGCCGGTCGAGGCAACTCGCGTCGAGCGCGCCCGGGTCGGTCTTGTCGATGAACTTTTCCAGCAACAGCGGCATGCAGCCACGCGCGATCACGTTGTGGCCCTGGCCCTTGAGCACGAAATGCCGCGCATTGGACAGGTGCTTCGCCACCTCGGCGCCGTAGCGCGGCGGCGTGACCGGGTCGTATTCGCCGGACATGAGCAGGGTCGGCGTCGCGCCGGTCAGCGGCTCATGGAAGTCCTTCGGACGGTCGCCATGCGGCCAGATCGAACAGGCGACGCGGAAGGCCTCGATCATCTTGTCGCCGAGGATGGTATCGGCGTCCTGTGGCCGCGGGGTCAGCAGGTCGGCGTCCTCACTGCAGATCACCGAATACTGCATGCCGCCATCCATGGTGTCGCCGAGGTCGCCGGTGAGCAGCTTGGCCTGCCCGAGCAGCGGGCCGACGTCGCCATGCGCGGCGGCATCGATGGACAGGGGCAGCAGGGCCGCGGTCTCCGGCGTATAGGCGAACATGCGCACGACCGTAGCCAGGGCATGATCGCTGAGCACGCGCTGCACGGACGCATAGGTCTGCGGGTCGCGGAAACTCACCTTGTGCGGGTTGGCCCGCAAGGCGTCGCGCAACTGGTACAGCGTCTGGTACGGATCGTCGAAGCGGGCCTTGCATGGCGCGTCGGCCGCGCAGCGGGCGAATTGCGCTTTCAGCGCTTCGTCGAGGTTGACCGCGAAATCCTCGCCGAGCACCAGCGAGTTCGGCGCCACACCGTCGAGGACGATACTGCGCACGGCGCCGGCATGGCGCATCGCGTACTGCTGGGCGACGCGCGTGCCGTAGGAAACGCCGATCAGATCGTATTTCGGCGAGCCCAGTGCCTTGCGCACGTCCTCCAGGTCCTGCACCGCGTCGGTGGTGGTGTAGAACCGCGGGTCCGCCTTGTTGGCGAGCGATGCGAGGCAGGCCCGGGTCTCCTTGCGCAAGGTGTCCATGTCGAAGCCGGCGGTATCGTCACCGGCGTCCGCATCGACATCGCCCTTGCAGCTGAGTGGATGCGACTGGCCCGTGCCGCGCTGGTCGAGCAGCACGATATGCCGATGCGCCAGCAGTGGCTGCATCGCCGGGACGATCGCCGGCCACGCTTCGGTCGCGGCCTGCCCGGGGCCACCGGCAAGGAATACCACCATATCGCTGGCGGCGACCTGCGCGCTGCTGCGGATCACGGCGAGATGGAGGCTGATCTTGCGACCGTCGGGATCGGCGCGATTCTCCGGTACATCGAAGGGCGCGCACCAGGCCGCACTGCTCAGCCCGCTATGCGGTTGCGCCAGTTCGCAGGGCTTGAGGGTCAGGGAACCCAGTTGCCAGGTGCGCGGCGCGGCCGGCTTGCCTTCCACGGCGGCAGCCGGTGTTTCCACGCCGGCGCCACGATGGGGAAAGACATATTTGCCGCCAAGTATGACGACGATCACGATCGCCAGCGCGATGCGGATACGTGGATTCATTCCCTTCATTCCTCGGGCAGGAAAATGGATTCGATCGTGAGTTCGAACAGCTTCGCGACCTTGAAGGCCAGCGGCAGGCTGGGATCGTACTTGCCGGTCTCGATGGCGTTGACGGTTTGTCGCGATACATCGAGTCGCTCGGCCAGGTCGGCCTGCGACCAGTTACGTTCCGACCTGAGTTCACGGACGCGATTGTTCATCGGCCGCGGTAGTACAGGCGGACGAGGCATTTGGCGATGCCGAAACAGGCGAACAATGCCGGCAAGACCCATACCGCCACGGTCTCGGCCCGTGGCTGGGGCAGCACGTTAGCGCTCAGCAGCAGGCCATAGGTGAAGGAACCAAGGCCGACCACCGCACTGGCCGCGACGATCGACTCCAGGTCGATGCGCCGCTCCAGTTCGTCCTGGTCGCGAATGACGCGGAACATTGCGCGCAGGACGAAGACAATCGGGATCACCGGAACAAGGGTCGCCAGCACCCGCAGCGGCGTGTTCTGCAACTGCGGCAAAAGCCAGACGGAGCCCAGGATCAGGACCACATAAGCCGTCATCGCCGGCAGGAACTCTCGCAGGTAACGCTTGTGCACGGCGCGCATGGACTCAGATCCGGTCGATGAAGTCCGTGAGAACCTGCCTGAATTTTTCCGGTTGGTCCAGCATCGCGAAGTGGCGGGCCGGTGAGATCGGGACGACCCTGGCATTCGGCGCGGTCGCCAGCAGCGAACCGTAGTACGCGGTCTTCTGTGCCTCGGTCATCGCCATCGGGCCTGCCGACGCGTCCGCTGGGTTGTACGGCGAGATTTCCAGGATCGGCACATTCGCGCCCTTCAGCCCGGCCCGGAGATCCGCGGAAAGGTCTTCGGCCATGTACTCGGCGACCGCCTTCGGATCGCTGCGTCCGTTCAGTGCGCCATAGCGCAGGGCCGCCGCCGGATCGATCACGCCGATCTTCTGCATATAGGCAACCTGGCTGGCCTTGAACGCCTCGGGCGTGCCGCCTTCGATCTTCTCGCGCATGCCCCTGGCCATGGCCAGGCGCTGCGCTTCGGGTACCCCGTCCATGCCCGGGAACAATGGCAGGCCCTCGACCGCGACGACACCGGATATCAGGTCCGCATGCTCGCCGGCGAAGCGCAGCGCCAGCGTACCGCCAAGGCTATGTCCGACCAGGACCGGTTTGCCGATCTTGTGCCCACGGATCAACTGCGCCAGTGAATCGTCCGCCCGGTCGAACAGGCTGCCGCTGCCTGCCGGCACCGGCACGTCATCGAAACCGGCGAGGGTCAGGGTATAGACGACATGGTTCTTGCGCAGGGCCTCGACCGTGTCCTTCCATACCCAGGCGCCGCTGCCGAGGCCGGGAATCAGGATCACCGGCGTGCCGTGGTCGCCGTAGCGCTGGACCTTGAGGGTGCCGACGTTGAACGTCTCGGCGGGGTTCGCCGCGTAGTCGGCGCTGGCGGCCGTGGCGGCGACGGGCGCCGATGCGGGCCGGTCGACGGCGTGCAGGGTGGAAGCGGCGGCGATGGCCATGGCCAGGGCGGCCAGGCGATAGAGCGGGTGAATGCGCATGGACTTGTCCTCCCGGATAAGCCTGACCCCATGTCAAGCTTCCTTGACATGGATCATGCGACTGAACCGGGAGACGTGTCAAGCACCCTTTACATCCGGAGATGGACTGTGGGAGCAACCCTGTTCGCGAGTCTTTTCGCGTCAGACTCTCAGAGCTGGCGATCGGGAAAGGCACGGCCTCAAAGGACTCGCGAACAGGGTTCGCTCCCACAGTGAAGTCCAGTGCGCCTCGGCTACAGCGTCGAGATATACGCGGCGACCGCCTGGATATCCGCGTCGCTGAGGTTCTGCGCGACCCCATGCATCACGCGCGCATTGCTGTTGCCGGCGCGCGCGCCTGACTTGAAGTCGGTCAGTTGCTTGGTGACATACAG
>DASYLE010000070.1:0-9200 GCA_036009745.1 Luteibacter sp.
CACGATGGTGTCGCCACCCAGCCGCCGGGCCAGGCGCATGGCTGCGTCGACACGTTCGCGACGATCGCGGCTCATCTCGCTGCCGGTATCGACGAAGGCCACCGTCCACGGCGCGCCGCGGCGCTCGGCGATACGGCGGGCGACACGCACCAGGTATTCGCTTTGTGGAAAACCGTCGATCGCGGCAAGCACGCGCCGACGCACCGGCATCGCCGTGCCATGCGCCAGCATCTGCTCGCGCAGTTCGCTGTCGACGTGGCTGGCGACCGTTTCCACCGCCAGTTCGCGCAGCGCGACCAGGTTCGCCTGCGAGAAGAAGGTGCTCAGCGCCTGGGTCGCGGTGGCCGGGAGATAGACCTTGCCCTGCTTCAGGCGCTCGACCAGTTCGCGCGGCGGCAGATCGACCAGGACGATATCGCGCGCCCGGTCGAGGAAGACATCGGGCACGGTTTCCCGCTGGACCACGCCGGTGATGCGCCGGACCTGGTCATTGAGGCTTTCGACGTGCTGCACGTTGAGTGCGCTATACACCTCGATACCGGCGTCGAGCAGCTCATCGACATCCTGCCAGCGCCGTTCGTGGCGGCCACCCGGCAGGTTGCGATGGGCGAGCTCGTCGACCAGCAACACCTTGGGCTTGCGTGCCAGCGCCGCATCGAGATCGAATTCCTCGAAGGTGCGGCCCTGGTACTCGATCGTGCGGCGCGGCAGGATCTCCAGGCCGGCAAGCAGGGCCTCGGTATCGGCGCGGCCATGGGTCTCGACCAGGCCGACGACCACGTCGATGCCCTGGCGCTGCAGTTCGCGCGCCGCGGAAAGCATCGCATACGTCTTGCCGACCCCGGGAGCCGCGCCGAGGAAGATCTTCAGTCGCTTGCCGCGCTCATCGTCGAGGGCGTCCAGCAGCGCGTCGGCGCGGGCATTGCGTTCGCTCGGGTTCACTCGTCGACCTGGTTCGGGCATGGGCGGATGGTACCGCCGTGGGGCGCATCGCGCCGCACGGCGTGCCGGCTCGTCAGTGCTTTGTCGCGTCCAGCGCGAGGTTCAGTTCCAGCACATTGACCCGCGACTGGCCGAGAACACCCCACGTCGGCGCTTCGGTATGCGCTTCGACCAGGCCTTGCACATCGGCCGGTGCCAGGCCGCGCGCCCTGGCGACACGGGCGATCTGCACGGCCGCCGCGGCCGGCGAGATATGCGGATCGATCGACGAACCCGACGCGGCGACCAGATCGGCCGGTACATTGATCGCCTCGATGCCTTCGCGCCTGGCGACTTCGGCGGCGCGGTCGCTGTACAGCTTGCGCAGGTCCGGATTGCTCGGCGCCATATTGCTGCCGGCCATGCTCATCGGATCGTACTTGGACGATGAGGGGCGCGGCACGAAGTAACCGTCGCCGGCGAAGGGCTGGGCCACCAGGGATGAGCCGACGACGCGGTCGCCCTGGCGGATCAGGCTGCCTTCGGCCTGCTTCGGGAACAGCGCACCGCCCGCGAAGGTTGCCACGGTGGGATAGACCAGGCCGCAGAGCACGATGAAGACGATCATGAACATGATCGACGGCCAGATCACGGCGGCACGAGCGGGACGCTCAGGCACCGAAGGGTCGAGTTCGCCGCGGGTCAGCGGCAATATGTCGATGCCGTCGTCATTGCGATGATAGGAGCGGGAAGCCATGGTTGTGTCCTCAGGCGCCGAGCAACGGCGTCAACAGCAGATCGATGATCTTGATCGCGACGAACGGCAGGATCACGCCGCCCAGGCCGTAGATCAGGAGGTTCCGGCGGAGCAATGCCTCGGCGCTCATCGGCCGGATGCGCACGCCGCGCAGGGCCAGCGGAATCAGGGCCGGGATGATCAGCGCGTTGAAGATCAACGCGGAGAGCACGGCACTGGTCGGGCTGGTCAGGTGCATGACGTTGAGGCGGCCGAGCGCGGGGATGCTGGCAGCGAACACGGCCGGGATGATCGCGAAGTACTTGGCGACGTCGTTGGCCAGCGAGAACGTGGTCAGCGCACCGCGGGTGATCAGCAACTGCTTGCCGATCTCGACCACCTGCAGCAGTTTGGTCGGATCCGAATCCAGATCGACCATGTTGCCGGCTTCCTTGGCGGCCTGCGTACCGGAGTTCATTGCCAGGCCGATATCGGCCTGGGCCAGGGCGGGCGCGTCGTTGGTGCCGTCGCCGACCATGGCCACCATGCGGCCGCCAATCTGCTCGTCGCGGATGCGCTGCAGCTTGTCTTCCGGACGCGCCTCGGCCATGAAGTCGTCGACGCCGGCTTCCGCGGCGATCGCCGCGGCGGTCAGCGGGTTGTCGCCGGTGATCATCACCGTACGCACACCCATCGCACGCAACTGGGCGAAGCGGTCGCGCACGCCATGCTTGACCACATCGGACAGCGCGACGACACCGAGGACGCGGCGATCGTCGGCGACCACCAAGGGCGTACCACCGGCACGGGCAATGCGTTCGACGGCGCCGGTCAGTTCCGGCGGCACCGCGATCGCGCGCTCACCGGCCCAGGCACGCATCGCGTCGCTGGCACCCTTGCGGATCACCCGACCGTCCGGCAGATCGACGCCGGACATGCGCGTCTGCGCGCTGAATGGCACGAATTCGCCACCGACCACATCGGCGATCGAACCGCGCTCGCGGGCCAGGTGCACGATCGACTTGCCTTCCGGGGTCGGGTCGGCGAGCGAGGCGAGCAAGGCGGCGTCGCGCAGTTCGATATCGCGCACGCCACCGACGACGACGAAGTCCGTCGCGCGGCGATCGCCATGGGTGATCGTGCCGGTCTTGTCGAGCAGCAGCACATCGATATCGCCGGCGACTTCGACCGCCTTGCCCGACTTGGCGATGATGTTCGCCTTCAGCGCGCGGTTCATGCCGGCGATGCCGATCGCCGGCAACAGGCCGCCGATGGTGGTCGGGATCAGGCACACCAGGAGCGCGATCAGCACGATGACGTCGGCCTTGGCGTTCACGAAGGCGGCCTGGCCTGGCAGGGTCACCACCACCGCGAGGAAGACGATCGTCAACGCGGCGAGCAGCACGGTCAGGGCGAGTTCGTTCGGCGTCTTCTGCCGGCTCGCACCCTCGACCAGGGCGATCATGCGATCGAGGAAGCTGTCGCCCGGATCGGTGCTCACTTCCACCACGATCGAATCGGACAGCACCATGGTGCCGCCGATCACGCCGGAGCGGTCGGTGCCCGCCTCACGCAACACCGGCGCGGACTCGCCGGTGACGGCGGCCTCGTTGATGCTGGCGACGCCGACCACGACTTCGCCATCGGCGGGAATCGCTTCACCGACCGAGACGCGGACGCGATCGCCCTTGCGCAGCATGGTGGCCGGAACGACCTCTTCGCTGCCGTCGGCACGCAGCCGGCGGGCGCTGAGTTCGGCGCGGGTCGAGCGCAGGCTCATCGCCTGGCCACGGCCACGCGCTTCGGCAACTGCCTCGGCGAAGTTGGCGAACAGCACGGTCAGCAACAGGATCAGGGTCACCGCGAGGGCGAAGCCGAAGGGCTGGTGCGTGAACGCGCCATGGACTGTGTAGCCGGCACAAATGATGGTGCCAACGAGCACGGTGAACATCACCGGGTTTCGCGCTGCCGAACGCGGGGTCAGCTTGCGCACGCTGTCCAGCAGGGACTCGCGGATCGCGTTGCGATTCATCGTGCCACGTGGCGAATGGGTACTTGCCTGGGTATTCATGGGTTCATTCACCGATCAATGCGTGGCGGCGAGGCTGAGCCATTCGCCGATAGGGCCGAGCACCAACACCGGCAGGAAGGACAGCAAGGCGAACAACACGATCACCGCGAGCATCGCGAAACCGAAGGTCGGCGTTTCGACACGCAGGGTGCCGTTGCTTTCCGGGGCGACGCGCTTGGCGGCGAGGCTGCCGGCGACCGCCAGCGGGATCAGCATGGCCGGGTAACGGCCAAGCGCCAGCACAAAGAAGCACGACAGGTTCCACCACTTGGTGTTGTCGCCGAGGCCTTCGAAGCCCGAGCCGTTGTTGGCGTAGGCGGAGGTGAATTCGTAGAAGACCTGCGACAAGCCGTGGAAGCCGGGATTCGAATTCGCCGTGATCGCGGGGATGCCGAGCGTGATCGCGGTAAGTCCGAGGAGGACCACCGGCTGCAGCACCATCAGCGCGGAGAGCAGGCGAATTTCCTTGGTTTCCAGCTTCCTGCCGAAGACCTCGGGCGTTCGACCGGTCATCAGGCCGCAGACGAAGGCGGTGATCCACAGGTACACCAGGTAACCGAGCAGGCCGCAACCGATGCCGCCCCAGACCATGTTCATCAGCATCGCCGCCATGGTGGCGAGGCCGGCGCCCGGGTTCAGCGAGTCGTGCATCGCGGCGACGGAGCCATTGTTGACCTGGGTGGTCAACGTCGCCCACAACGCGGAATCGATGGGCCCGATGCGGACCTCCTTGCCTTCCATGTTCGGCGCGTCGGCAATCAATGCATGCGCGGCGGCATTCGGCTGCTGCTCGGACCAGACGGCCAGCGAGGTCAGGGCGACGGCGAGCGTGCCCATCACCGCGAAGGCCAGCAAGGTGAAGCGGCGACGGCCGATAAAGGCACCGGCCATGAAAATACAGGCCATCGGCAGCAACGGGATCGCCACCAACTCCATCAGGTTCGACAGCGGCGTCGGGTTTTCCAGCGGGGTCGCGCTGTTCGGGCCATACCAGCCGCCACCATTGGTGCCGAGCTGCTTGATCGCCACCATCGGCGACACCGGTCCCACCGGGATCACCTGCTCGGCCATGCCGGCGCTGGCGTCGACCGGGGTCGCATGCCAGCCGCCATGGAAGGTCGAGGGCACGCCCTGCCAGGTCAGCAGCAGGGAGAGCACGAAGCACAACGGCAAGACCACGCGCAGGGTTGCGCGGGTGACGTCGGTCCAGTAGTTACCGAGGTCGCGGGTCTGGCCTTCGACGGCGGTCTTCGCATTGCGTCCGCCGAAGATGCCGCGAAGCACCGCGACCAGCACGGCCAGGCCCATCACCGGCGTCACCACCTGCAAGGTCACGATCGCGGTCATCTGCGACAGATAGGAAAGCTGCGCCTGGCCGGAATAGTGCTGCTGGTTGGTATTGGTCAGGAAGGACATCATCGTATGCAGCGACAAGTCCCACGACATCCCCGGAATGTGGTCCGGGTTGAGCGGGAGCAGGTCCTGGAACATGAAGATGAGCGTGGTGACGATGGCCAGCATGACGTTGCTGACCACGAAGGCCGCCGCGTACGCGCGCCAGTCCATGCCCTGCGCGGGATTCACGCGGAGCATTTTGTAGATCAAGCGTTCGACGGGGGCAAAGACCACGTCCAGGCGACTGCGGTCGCCGCGCATGACGTGGGCCATATAGCGCCCGACCGGCCATGCGAGCAGCACCGCCAATGCGAAAGCGATGACGATTACCATGAGATTTTCCAGTGATACGGAGAATGCGCGCAGGCCCGCGAGCTAGCTGCGGGCTTCGGCGGCCGGGAGCGGATCGCTCAGAACTTTTCGGGGTGCAGCAGGGCGACCAGCAGATAGCCACCAAGCGCCAGCGAGACCGCCAGCAGAACGATATCGACGGTGGTCATGGCGATACCCCGCCAGTAACGGTCGCGGCGCCAGGAAGTGGAGACAAGACGTACATGTGCGCACCGGGATGGTGGAAAACAGTCCCTAGTGTGTGGTCGAACCTCGTAAAGCATCCACGCCGTGAAACAACGAGGCCGTAAATAACCCGTAAAGTCCGCCGCTATGTAGTTTGAATTGTGGGAGCGAACCCTGTTCGCTCCCACAGAAAAGACGCGCTACACGGCGGAAACGGCGACCGTGGCGGCGGCAATACGCCGCGCACCCCACATGGCCAACGGCAGCCAGACCAGGGTCAGCGCCGCCGCACAGGCGAACACGCCGGAAAGGCCGAGGGAGCCGAGGGCGATACCGCCGACCGCGCCGCCGACGAAGGCGCCGAAAAACTGGCTGGTCGAATAAGCGCCCATCGCCGCGCCGCGCAGGTGCGCCGGGGCAAGGCGCGAGACCAGGCTGGGAAGCGCCGCTTCAAGCAGGTTGAACGCCGAGAAAAACACCGTCGCGGCGACACCGAGCAGGGCGACATGCGTGCCGACCATGGCCATGCCAGCCAGCGACAGCCCCAGCGCCACCACGCAACCGACGACGATGCGCAGGCTCTGCGCGATCTCGCGCATGCGCGGCAGCAGCGCACCCATGACGAAGGCGGCGATCGTCATCACCGGCAGGTAGACCTCCCAGTGCCGGGACACCGGCAGGTGCAGGCTCTCGCCAAGCAGGAGCGGCAGGCCGACGAAGCTGGCGGTCAACAAGGCATGCAGGAAGAACACCGAGCCATTGAGGACCAGCATGCGCTGGTCGCCGAGCATGCCGAGCACCACCCGGAACGACGCACCGGCCGGCGCCTTCTGCCGTGCCGGCGTGGGCACCAGCACCCAGAGCAGGACCATCGCCAGCACGGCGAGGATCGACGTCGCGCCGAACAGGCCGGCCAGCCCCTGCACCGCCTCCAGGGGCGGCCCGAGGATCAGGGCGAGCAGGAAGGACATGCCGATCGACACGCCGATGATGCCCATCACCTTGCCGCGGTTCTCGTCCGAGGTCAGGTCCGCCGCCAGGGCGGTGCCGGCACCGGCCACCGCGCCCATGCCCTGGAGCGCGCGGCCGATGACGATGCCGGTCAGGCTGTGCGACATCGCCGCCACCACACCGCCCACGGCGAAGACCGCCAGGCCGAGGGTGATCGCCGGCTTGCGCCCGATCCGGTCGGAGAGCAGGCCCAGCGGGATCTGCAGCAGCATCTGACCGATGCCGTAGATGCCCAGGGCCAGGCCGATCAGCAGGGGCGTCGCATCGGGCATCTTCTGCGCGTAGAGCGAGAACACAGGCAGGATCAGGAACAGCCCGAACAGGCGAAGGCTGATCACGCAGGCCAGGGTCAGGGCGCTGCGCAGTTCGAGGCTGCTGAGTTTGCTCACCGGAGGGGTTTTCCTGAAACGACAGCCACGGAACAAGGCCAATTCCATCGATTATACGGAGCCACCCGGGCTGCACGTCGAAACGACGGGCAAAGCCCCTATAATCTGCGCTGATTCGCCGCACATCGACCCGGACTCCATGGACTCAGTGATCGTCAGCCGCCAGCCCGCCGACTTCGACAGCGTGCGCGCCCTCGCCGCCGCCGACATGGCCGAGGTCGATACCCTGATCCGCCACCGCCTGTCCTCGGACGTGGTGCTGATCAACCAGATCGCCGACCACATCATCGCCAGCGGCGGCAAACGCCTGCGCCCGATGCTGCACACCCTGGCCGCGCGCGCCGCGGGCTATACGGGCGGCCAGCACGCGAAGCTGGCGGCGATCATCGAGTTCATCCACACCTCCACCCTGCTTCACGACGACGTCGTCGACGAGTCGGACCTGCGCCGCGGCCGCAAGACCGCCAATGCCCTCTGGGGCAATGCGGCCAGCGTCCTGGTCGGCGATTTCCTCTATTCGCGCTCGTTCCAGCTGATGGTGGAACTGGACGATATGCGGATCATGCGGATCCTCGCCGATACGACCAATACGATCGCCGAGGGTGAGGTCCTGCAGCTGCTCAATATCGGCAATGCCGATGTCGACGAGGCGCGATATCTTGCGGTGATCGAACGCAAGACCGCCGTGCTGTTCGCGGCGGCCACGGAGCTGGGCGGCATCCTCGGCGGCCTGCCCGACGACCAGGTGGCCGCGCTACGCCGCTACGGCATGGAACTGGGCTACGCCTTCCAGATCGCCGACGACCTGCTCGACTACGTCTCCGACGCCGATACCCTCGGCAAGAACATCGGCGACGACCTGGCCGAGGGTAAGCCGACCTTGCCGCTGATCTATGCCATGGAGCGGGCCAGCGAAGAAGAAGTCCGCTCGCTGCGGCATGCCATCGAACACGGCGGGCTGGATTCGCTGGACCGGATCATCGCGGCGATCCGCGATTCGGGGGCGCTGGAGCGTACGCGAGATCGCGCGCTGGAGCATGCGCGTGCAGCGCATGAGGCGCTCGCTGGTCTGGCGCCGTCGCCGTATCGCGATGCGCTGGCTACGCTGGCCGATTACGCGGTCGAGCGGACCTACTGAGTCGAAACCCATAACGCATCGCCACTGGATCCGTGCCTACGCAGGGATCCAATGGCGAGCGACTCGTCCTTTGTGCAGCGCCGAACTCAATTCCCCGCGAACGCACTCGTCAAGAACGTCTTCATCGCCCCATACGCACGATCCGCCGTGCGCTTGTCGTAACGGCAGTTCCCCGTCGCATCGGTCGCTTCCGTCTCGGTAAAGCAATGCACCGCGTTACCGTAATCGACCAGCGACCAGTCGAGCTTCGCGTCGCGCATTTCCTTCTCGAATGCCACCTTCTGCTCGTTCGGCACATTGGTATCGTCGGCGCCATTGAGCACGAGCACACGCCCCTTGAACGTCTTCGCCAGCGACGGATCGTCGGTGCTGAGGATGCCGTGGAAAGTCACCACGCCAGCGATATCCGCACCGGTGCGGGCCAGGTCGAGCACGGCCGAGCCGCCAAAGCAGAACCCGATAGCCGCGAGATGCGCCAGGTCGATCGGCGCCTTGCCAGCCTGCGCCTTCAATTCGGTCAAGGCACGAGCCACACGCGCACGCATCAGCGAACGATCGGCATACAAGGGCTTCACCGCTGCACCCGATTCTTCATCGTTCTTCGGCCGCACGTCCTTCCCATACATATCGGTCAGCAGGACCACGTAATCCTTGCCCGCGATCATCTTGGCCTTGGCCACGGCGATATCGTTCACGCCATGCCAGTTCGGCACCATCACCAACCCCGGCCGCTTCGTCTTCACCGCATCGTCGTACACCAGCACACTGGCAAAGGTCGTCCCACCCTCCGTCCAGCTGACCGGCCTGGCAACCATGGTGGCCTTCGCGCCACCGGCAACACCCAACAACATGAAAGCACTGAGCAAGACCGCACGACGCATGGCACACCTCGACATGGTGGAAAGGTGGCGAGCATAGCTCGCTTCTTTTTTTCGTGTCGGCTCGAGGACGACGATGAGTGGATGCCGCGCCGTTGCCCGCCGCTCTTGATCGTCGTACCAGCGCAGGCTGGTACCCAGTGGC
>DASYLE010000071.1:0-85625 GCA_036009745.1 Luteibacter sp.
AAGGTCGCGGCAGGCCTTGTGGGAGCGCACCCTGTGCGCGAGTCCCTTGGGGCCGGGCATACATTCTTGCGGGCTTGTGTTACCTAAACGGCAGCCTGCCGCGGCCACGTCCACGCACACCAGACGATCCACGCCGTCAGCGCGACCTCGATCACCCCCAGCACGATATAGAACGGCCATGCGCCGGGCATGGTCAGGAGCATGATCGCGGTATAGGCCGACCCGAGGACGATGTTCGCCCAACGACAGAGCCGCGGCGGCAGGACCAGCGACGCAAAGACCATCACCCCCGGAATCGCCATGAGGATCGACACGGCGACGAGGATCCCCTGGGTCGTCGGACCGAGCGGGCCAAAGTTGCCGGCCAGCATGGACTGGATTTTCCCCGGCGTGAAAAGCCCGAAGAAGTCGCCGTAGATGTAACAGAACATGAGCGACGCCCACAGCGCGGCGATCTTGATCCGAACGTGAACCTTCATGTCGACAAGCACGTGGGAGCCCTGTTTCATTTCGACGTTTCGCATGATTAGTCCCCCCCGGAGAATGAAAACGTAGCAGCCCGGAGTCCCGTGGGATAGTGGACCGATGGCTGCGGCACGGTGCTAACCTGCCGACAACGACCCCAGCGGCCACCTCCAGGGCGTGCGCAGCGAATGATGTCCGTTTTCCAATGGCTGGAACGGATCGATCCCGGCATGCGTCGCCGGATCAAGGGGCTGCGTCTGGTCACCGCCTATGGACTCGGCTCGGCACTTGGCGCGCTGAGGGACGTGACTGGCGCCCTGCCCGGCGCCACGTCCCTGGGTTCGCTGGCCGGCAGTTTCGCGTTATGGGCCAGCGTGTCCGAGTCCCGCGTGACCCGCGGCGAATCGTGCCGAGACCTGGCAGTGCTATGTGCCGCGGCGGCGCTGGGCGCTGCCATGCAGTTGACGCTATCCCCCCTGCTTCGGCCGCTGGGCCATGCGGGTCCCGAACTCGTGCTGGCAAGCGGTGCGTTCCTGGCTGGCTACCTCAGGCGCTTTGGCCTGCTCGGCGCCGGCATCGGTTCGCAGATATATATCGGCCAATTGCTTGCCTACGGCGCGCATCTGGGACCCGGGGACCTGCGGGCGATTGTCGTCGCGGGACTGATCGCCGCGGTGGCCTCGATCGTCCCCCGGTTGCTGGGAGCCTCGATCGAACATCCGGTGGCGCCGCTGATTCCCGACGCCAGCATGGCCCGTGGACGCTGGGGCCGGTCGCCTGAATTCATCATGGGCATGCAGGCGATGTGCGGCGCCCTGGTAGTGGTCGGCGTGAACGGACTCATGGGGCTCGAGGAATCCGAGTGGGCGATCACCGCCTGCGTCTACGTGGTCGCAAGCTCGACGGCCGGCACCGCCGAGCGCGTCCGCCGACGCATCGCCGGCACCCTGGTCGGCGTGCCGCTTGGCCTGGCCTGCCTGCCGCTGGCCGAACAGGCGCCGCTACTGGTCTGGGCGGCGGCCGCCCTGGCGATGATCGTCTATGCGATGGCCTTGCCCGAACGCTATGACATCGCCTGTGGCGCTTTCGCTTTCACGCTCATCGTCACCCTGGCCGCCAGTGGTGTGCACTCGGTGCCGCTGCTGGCCGCGCGCGCCTGGGAAACCCTGCTTGGCGGCCTGCTGGGCTGGGCCGCGGCGACATTCATCCTGCCTTTGCGATCGAACAGCGACGCACCGACGTCCTGACTCAGATACAGGTCGCGAGCTTGCGCATGCCCTCGCGGATCTCATGCACGTTCGCACCGCCGTAGCCGAGGATCAGTCCACCTCTTTGCGGGGGATGCAGATAGCAGATGGACAACGGCCTGGCCGCGATGCCCAGCGTGGCCGCCTTGATCGATACCGCCACATCGTCGATACCCGGTGGCAACAGGGCGACCAGATGCATGCCCGCCTCGGTGCCGATGACCTCGAGCCTGTCGCCCAGGTTCGCGCTTATCGCCGCGAGTAGCGCCGACCGCCGCTCCAGATAGAGCACGCGCATCCGGCGGATGTGCCGCGCGAAGTGCCCTTCCCGGATAAAGTCCGTCATGACGGCCTGGTGAAGGGTGGAGGAAAAGGTATCGGCCGCATCGCGCGCATCGGCAAAGGCAGGAATGAGGTCTTTGGGCACGACCACGTAGCCCAGGCGCAACGAGGCGAACATGATCTTGCTGAAGGTCCCCACATAGATCACCCGATCGTCCGTATCCAGGCCTTGCAGCGAGGCGATCGGACGACCGCCAAAACGATACTCGCTGTCGTAATCGTCCTCGACGATCCAGCCCCCGTTGCGCGTCGCCCAGTTCAGCAGTTGCATCCGCCGCGTGGCACTCATCGTCGTGCCCAGTGGAAACTGGTGGGACGGCGTGACGTACGCCGCACGCACTCCCAGGCCGCCGTCCGGGTCCTCGTCCACGCGCATGCCCTCCCGATCGACGGGCACGGGGACCAGTTGGGCGCCGATGGTCCGCAAGGCCTGGCGGACGCCGGGATAGCCGGGCTCTTCCACCCAGGCGCGATCGCCAGGATCCAGCAGCACCTGGGCCGAGAGCAGCAGGCCCTGCTGCGATCCCGTCGTCACCAGTATCTGCGATGCCTCGCAACTGACCGCACGTACCGTGCTCAGGTATTCGGCGATCGCTGCGCGAAACGGCATATAACCCATCGGATCGCCATAGGCCAGCATCGCCATGGCCGGCTTGCGCGCGTGCCGGGTGACCAGCTTCGCCCACACCGCGGCGGGAAAATGGGTCAGCGCGGGCAGGCCGACGCGAAAGGCACCGAGATTGCTGGCCCAGGTCTGCGCCGGTTTGCGAATGGCGGCCACGCGCCCCGCGACCCGGCGTGGCGCGGCATGCCCGGCGGCAGGCAACGGCGTGCTTCGCGTCCCGACGCCTTGAGGATTCACCGCCTCGTCCGGTATCGACCGGGCGACACAGGTACCCGCGCCAACGAAGGTTTCCAGATACCCCTCGGCGAACAGTTGTTCATAAGCCGTCAGCACCGGGATGCGGGAAATATTGAGCTCCCGGGAAAGGTTCCGGCTCGATGGCACGCGCTGGCCCGGCCGCAACCGACCTTCCACGATCGCGCGCCGGAACCAGTCGGACAGCTGCCGGTACATCGGCGTACCACTCCCCGGGTCGAGCGGAATCGCCGGCAGGAAACTGGCTGCTATGCGCCTCATACCCGGAACCCTCCCCCAAAGTGGTCATATCGGATCGTAGCAAGGTGGCCATTTCGGCGGAACGCTTCGCGCTCTAGTTTCCTCCTCGACCCACCGGCACCCTGGAGACAACACCATGACAAGACTTCGGAAGACCTGGCTGCGCCAGGCGTCCTGCGCGGCGATCATTGCCCTGGCCTGTACCCAGGCCGGTGCGGTCGAGCCCGACGGCCAGCATGATTTCGACTTTTCGATAGGCCACTGGAAGACCCATATCCTGCGTCTGCAGCATCCGTTGGCCGGATCGACCCAATGGATCGAACTCAACGGCAAGGTCGAGACCCGGGAAGTATGGAACGGCCGCGCAAACCTGGAGGAGATCGACGCCAAAGGACCGGCCGGCCATGTCGAAGGCCTGACCCTGCGCCTGTACGATCCCCGATCCCACCAGTGGAACCTCACATGGTCGGACAGTCATGACGGCACGCTGGGGACGCCTGTCGTCGGCGGCTTCAGGCAGGGGCGCGGCGAATTCCTCGACCAGGAAACCATCGACGGAAAAGCCATCCTGACCCGCAACGTCTATTCAGACATAACGCCGGATTCCTACCACTTCGAACAGGCCTACTCCGACGATGGAGGAAGAACCTGGGAGACGAACTTCAAAGCCGTGGTCACGCGGGACAAGGAATAATGCAAATCCAGGCCTTCCGGTCCACCACCTCTGGAGATCGCCCCATGAAGCATCGTTTCTTCGTCATCGCCACGGCCCTCCTCGCCGCGGCGAACGTCGCCGGTCAAACCCCGACGCATGTGCCCGCGACGATCTCCACGGCAGTCGCGGATGGCGCCAGACCCGCGGAGGAGAAAGCCCAGGACAGCAACCGCAAACCTGCTGACGTGATCGCCTTCGCCGGGATCAAACCCGGCGACAAGGTCGTCGACCTGATGCCTGGTTCGGGGTATTACACACGGATCTTCAGCAAGATCGTCGGAACCCACGGCAAGGTCTATGCACTGCAACCGGTCGAGATGGACAAGGCCGCACCCAAGGGACTGCCGAGCCTGAAGTCGTTCGCGGGCACATCCGCCTATGCGAACGTGGTCGTGCTGGTCCAGCCGGCGGCTACCGTCATGCTTCCCGAACCCGTCGATGTGATCTGGACATCGCAGAACTACCACGACCTGCATGATCCCTTCATGGGTTCACCGGATATGGCACGCCTGGACAAGTCGATCTTCGACGCGCTGAAACCGGGCGGTGTTTTCCTGGTCCTTGACCACGCAGCGGCCGACGGCACCGGCACCTCGAGAACAAACGACCTGCATCGCATCGACCCGGCGGCGGTCAAGACGGAAGCCCTTGCAGCCGGCTTCGAGTTCGTGGGCGAGAGCGACGTCCTGCGCAACCCCGCGGACGATCACTCCCTGCCTGTCTTCGACAAGTCGATCAAGGGCCGGACGGACAAGTTCATCTACAAATTCCGCAAACCGGCGCGTTAAGACGCACGCTCGAGGGCGGAACGGTCCCAGCGTGCAAGGTCGGCCGCCGCTTCGTAGGTGCTTTGCAGGAAGGCCAGCAAGGCCTGGTCGGGATCGTCCGCCGTGCGCACGGCATCGTAGGGCAGGATGAATTCGCCCATGGCCTCGGAAAAATACGCGGCGTCCGGCTTCACCGCGTGAGCGCGGAAACCATCGGGCGCGGGATAGGCGTAGGCATAGAACGCCGCCTCGCCCAGGCCCTGCCCCGGCCAGAAACCCGCGCTCGACAGCTCGTGCGAATAGGCCTCCACCATCACCCAATCGGCGCAGTTGGGCGCACCACCGGGATGCTTCGGCGCAGTCCGTCCGGAAAAGCGGGTGACGGCCAGGTCGAACGAGCCCCAGAAAAAATGCACGGGACTGACCTTGCCGATGAATCGCGCGCGGAACGCGGTGAAGACCCGCTCCACCTGCACGAGTGCGCGCCAGAAACGGTGTATCGCATCGGCGTCATAACTGGCGTGGCCTTGATCTTCCTCGAAGCGGATGGCCTCGACGACCTCGACGGGCCGGGTCAGGATATGGACATCGACACCCACTTCGCGCAACGCGTCCATGGTCTTGCGGTAAAAGTCCGCCACCGGCATCGGTCGCAATGCGAACGCGCCCTCGGCGCCATCGGAAGTCCTGATGCGCAGCATGTGTTCAACGAAGTCGAAATCGATGGCGAAACTGCGCGACCCATACGGGATCGGGGAGGTCGTCAGGCCGCTCGTCGTCACATAGAGCGCGGACCCCCACGAATGGTTGATCCATGGCCCAAGGACAAGCCGGATCTTGCCGACGACCTGCGACCACATATGGACGGTATCGAAGGTGTCCTGCCACCCTGCCAGCGGCTGCAGCCTGGGCCACGCGGATGTCGCATCGTCGGGACGCTCGATTGCCATGGCGTTTCTCCTGTCCCTTCCGATTGAAGTCGGTTATAAGCCGAAGCTTGACACAAAGTACCAACGCGGGCGCCGCGGACGAAGCCTGGTTATTTCACGACCAGGACATCCGCTGCCTCAGCTCCCGCCGCACGACTCCCGGCCGTGTCGGTAGTAAGCGACGAGGAATTCCGCGAGGTCGCTGTCCGCATCGGCAAGTGCGACGCTGATGTCGTCGAAGGTGGGATCGCCGTCGTCGGCATAGATCACCGCGTCGTGTATCGGTGGCGAGCCGGGCAACCTGTAGCGCATCAGCACCGTACAACGGTCTGGCCGGGTCATCGTTTCGGGCTTCGGACTGATCGCCGATGTGGATACGTCACCCGACAGCGCTACGCGTTTGGCATGTACATCCGGAAAGAACGCATCCGCGCTGTCATATACGCATCCCAGGCAGGCGGGAATGTTGTACAGCGTCATCCACCCATTTGCCGTCCCCGTGGGCGCGACGAAGCTGAAAGCCGACGTGCCATCGACGCCCATTGCGGTCCGGCGCACCTGCCATCCGCGCGGCACGACGAGCCAGTCGAGTGACTCGACATAGATGAGCTGCAATTTTCCGCGCATCGACAAAGGGATGTTGCCCTTGAAGGCCGGGGGTGCTTTTCCCGCCGTTTCCCACCCGCCTTCCGTATCCTTGATCAGGATGCGCGATGCCGGCATGTCGGCGATGGGGCGACCCGAGGTGTCGCTGGCTCGCGCCGGGACGTGGCGAAAATCCACCCCCTCCTTCGAGACGAAGCGTACCGGTGGGCCGGTCAGCGTTTGTACGGCATCGCCCGCGAAAGCAGGGGAACCGAAAAGCACGCACAGGACTATCGTTATCGAGGTGAGCGCAGCAAGTGGGTGACGGTGACGCATGCTTTCCTCTTGATCTGCCAACCGGGCACTACTCTAATGGCTCAGTCCGCCGCGCAGAAGAGAGCCAACCTGGCGGCACCTGCACCAGGCGAATGCCATGCCTCGGCAGGGTCATCGAATGGCAACGTCTTCGGCCCAATCTCGGCTAAGGCATTCAAAGATAGTCGCCGCACGCTGTTCGCAAGAAAATGCGTCAAATCAGAATTGCGGTCATCTGAAAAAGGCCTATGGAGTTTCCGCACGGGCTGCCGAAAACCATTGGATCGATTATTGCTTCAACGGTGAATGCTCTTCTTGTGCGTCGCGAGGAATACCCGGGGGAGGACCATGGCGCTTCGCCTGGCCGGGTGGGATAGCATGGCGGCAGGCGGGTGACAATGTGACAGAACTCAGGTGGCACGGGGAGCGCAACCATGGTTCGTCGGGTGGGCAAGGATTCCACGACTGATGCTGGACCGGACGGCGATGCTTACCGTTCCGGCCTGGCCGAGGAACTTTTGGCGTCCGCGCAGAGCGTCCTGCGGCTGATCATGCGCAATACGCCCCTGCCGGAACTGCTCGACGATATCTGTGGCCGGGTGGAGGCACTCCTCGGCGAAGGCTCGGCATGCACGATCCTCCTGCTCGATCCGGACGGAAAACACGCGAGAGTCGGCGCGGCTCCCTCGCTGCCACGCGCCTATAGCGATGCGATCGCCGGGAAGCTCATCGGTCCGGACAAGGGTTCGTGCGGTGCGGCCATGTTCGAACGGCGGATGATCGTGGCCGAGGACATCGCCACCGATCCACGCTGGATCGATCTGAAGCAGCTTGCCTTACCCATCGGACTGCGCGCGTGCTGGTCGATTCCGCTACAGGACGAGGCCGGCGGCGTCCTCGGCGCATTCGGGATCTATTTCCGTACACCACGCCGTCCCACCATCGAAGAAGAAGCGATCCTGCGCGATGTCGGCCGCAGCCTCGGCCTGGCCATTCACCAGGATGCGATGGCGCAGCGACTGGCGCGAAGCGAGGAGCATCTTCGACTGGTCATCGATCATCTCAACGAAGGCATCATCGTCCAGTCCAGCGAAGGCACCATCCTGGCCTGCAACCCGAGCGCGCAACGGCTTCTACAGGCAGGGGAGAGCCTGATCGGCAAGGATATGTTCGACGTCATCGTGCGCGCCTATCGCGAGGATGGCGCCCCGATCGCCGCCCATGAGCGCCCCACACGGCAGGTACTGGCCAGCGGCAAGCCCCTGCTCGGCCAGACGCTCGGCATGGAACTGGAGAACGGCCAGATCATCTGGATCACCGAGAACGTCGTGCCGATCACCAGGCCCGGCGAGACGGGCCCCAGCTCGGTGCTGGTGTCGTTCACCGACATCGGCCCGGTACGCCTGGCGGAACAGCAACTCAAATACCTGGCCACCCGCGACTCCCTGACGGGCCTTTATAACCGTACGTATCTCGCCGACCGCATGCGCGAACTCTTCGAGCCCGCCCACGCCGACGGCAGCGGGCGGGTGTCCGCCGCCGTGCTGTTCGTCGACCTCGATGGCTTCAAGAAGGTCAACGACAGTGCGGGCCATGAAGCCGGCGATGCGCTCCTGCGCAGCGTCGCGGAACGGCTTGAGCGTTGCGTGAACGAAGGCGACACGCTGGCGCGGGTTGGCGGCGACGAGTTCGTGATCGTGGTCAGCGGTCATGGTGAATCCGGATACCTGGCGGCGCTCGCGAGCGAGATACTCGACACGATCGCCGTGCCGTTCGCCGTATCGGAAAACGAATATTACCTCAGCGCATCGATCGGCATTGCCCTGTTCCCGGAAGACGCCGCCGATGCGGCGACACTGATGCGCAATGCCGACTCGGCGATGTATTACGCGAAGCAGCAGGGCCGAAACAACTTCCAGTTTTTCAATACTGAACTCAGGCAGCAGCTGGAGCGCCGGTTTACGGTCGAACAGTCCCTTCGGCGTGCACTGGCCACCGGTGAACTAAGCCTTGCCTACCAGCCGATCATCGACAGCATCACGGGCCGCACGATCGGCGCGGAGGCCCTGCTGCGCTGGCGGCACGACGAACTCGGCCAGGTCTCACCGACGGAATTCATTCCGATCGCCGAAGATACGGGCCTGGTGGTGGCGATCGGCCACTGGGTACTCAAGCGCGCCTGCGAACAGGCTGCCGAATGGCGTAGGACCATTGCGCCTGACCTGGTGATCGCGGTCAATCTGTCGCCCCGGCAGTTCAATGACGGGCTGGTGGAATGGGTGGAGCATTGCCTGTCCCATGCGGGCCTGGATCCGGCCGGGCTGACGCTGGAAATCACCGAGGGGCTGTTGATGCACGACAGCCATGCCACGCTGCCCATGCTTGATGCCCTGGCTGCCATGGGTATCCGCATCTCCGTCGACGATTTCGGCACGGGCTATTCATCGCTGTCGTACCTCAAGCGCTTTCCGCTACATAACCTCAAGGTCGACCGCTCCTTCGTCACGGGACTGCCCGATCACCACGATTCTGTCGCGATCACCCGGGCGGTGGTCGGCATGGCGCATTCACTCGGCATGACTGTGACCGCCGAAGGCGTGGAGACGCGCGCCCAGGCCGCCTTCCTCCGTTCCATCGGTTGCGAAAAGCTCCAGGGCTTCCTCTTCAGTCGCCCGGTCAATGCCGTGGCGTTCGCACGCGACATGGACTCTCATAGCACAGACATGACCTATTTGAACGCACCGATATAATCCGGATTGGGAATGAAATTGTCGCGCGCATCGTATGCGCCGGCCACGAACGCGCCCGGGATGTCCTTCGCGTAATTGACCTCCCATGGAAGGAACTGCATGGACGTGTCGGTGGGATGTTTCGCCCAGTGATCGTTGGCATACAAATGGAATCCGTCCTCGGCCCTGGCATCAACGACGTAGGTATACCCTCCCCTGGCGCCTCCATAAAAATAGGCGCCTGCACTCTGCCGTCGATAAAACGCCGACGTGGAGATGCCATTGCCGTCGGGGTCCAGCGAGTCCCGGCCGCCGCCGAACCCGCCTCTTTGTCCGTTGACCTTTCTGATGTCAAGCGTGGGCTGCCGCAGCTTGAATCCATCCTTGAAGATCGCCGCGGTAGGGCGCGTATCACCTCGAAATACGAATCCCCGGTAAACATGACCTTTATGGCCACCCTGGAACGTCACCTGGCGATTGGCATCGACGAAGGCCTGCATCTGCGCGGGGCTAATGGCCCGTGAGAAAACGAAACCACCTCCCCGCCACAAGAGCCGGCCAACCGTTGCCGCGCCAAGAAGTCCTCTCCATTGCAGGAACCTGTGGCCTTTTTCGGCATCCGCCGTCGCCTGCCGGAATAGTTCGCCCCGGTCGGCATTGGCGGCGATCAACCGTTCCGGTAACGCACCGAGATAAACGAAACCCGCGCCAAGCATGACTTCGATGAAAATACCGGCGCCACCAGGAATCGCGATCAGGGGAAGCGCCGCGAACATGCCGACGGTCACCACGTTTCGCCAGAACAAGGCATCCAGATAGACCTGCTCCTCTTCCGGGGTATAGACATAGCTGTTGACGTTTTTTCCCAGCTGGCCGATCTTGGCTTCCCACAGCTTGTCGAAGAGGTCCGGCACGTAGCGAAAGCCAATATTGGCATTGGGCTCATAGGTCCGATATGAGGTACTGCTGTCCATCCCGTTGAAAGGAGGGTCGGCACGCATGTGGCTCGATGGCAGGAAGAGGCCGTCATTGACCATGACCGCCTGGTCGAACAGCGAAAGATGCCCGCGAACGAAGGAGGCCAGATCAGATGAAGGCATGGTCCGTTGAAAAATCACCGACCTGCCATTCTCCAATGACACCAGCAGGCTCATTTCGTCGCTACCGATCGCCACGATCCCGGGAACCACCTTTCCGAAGTGCATGATCAGCCGCGGATCGACGACTCCCGAAAGCCAGAGCATGGCGACCTGCGCGGCATCCCCACCGGCCTCGGCAATCCTTTGCACGATGCCGTACAGCCTCTGGCGGGAGAAGTCGGCGTAGTCTTTTTTCAGACGGGCGCTGGCTCCCAGTTCGCGCACTTTTTCCGCCAGGATCGCGGCCACCCGGGATCGGGGATGATTTCTCGTGGACTGCTGCGAAACACACCACTTTGCAAAGCGGCCGACCGCATCGGGCAGGTGTCCGGATTCTGCTACAACCCTCCCATCACGGGCGATGCGGGTGATATCGACGGAATCCTCCTCCCTGTTCACCACGCCAAGCATGATTTCCCTGATGGAATACAGGCGGGTTTGCGCTGCAGGATTCACGAAATTTCCGTGTGTCGGGGCATTGCGCATATAGGCGAACCGGCATCGGGTATCCAGCGATACGGTTGACCCACCCGCCGTTCCGAGGACATCGGCCAGGACGGTTTGCAATACGGCGTCCATCGAGCCAAGCCCGGTCTTTTCCACGGTCTCAATCGAGGCATTCATGCCAAGAATCACTTCGCCGGGCATCGTCCGGATACCTCGCCCCTCGCCCCGACGGACAGACGGTATGGACGCCCCGGCCATTTTTTCCGCGAGAACGACCAGCGCGGCACGATTGAACGTCATCCTGGCGGCCAATGCGTCCAGCTGGCTGGCGGTCGACTGGCGAAGCCGCTTCAGCGAGGCAATACTGTCCCGGAATTTCCGTGCCACCGCCTCCACCGGCCGCTTGTTGCCCGCGTCGAGCACGGCCTGATGGGCGTTGATCGCCATATCCAGTCGTCGTATCGAATCCGTCGCGACATGGTTCTCGTAAACAAGGGTCAGATTAAGCAAGGACAGCCGTTTCCAATCGTCCTCCAGTTGTCGCGGGCTGTCCGTCTCCGTTACCGATACATCGATGACGCCCGAGCCATGCGGAACACGAAACTCATTGGGATCTTCCCTTGAAAAACTGGGCACGACCCAGCCGTTCGGCCGAAGTTGTCCGGCGACGAGCTCGCCAAGGCCATTGGTCGCATTGGCGACCTGCGCCTGCCAGTCCGGGGCGTACCTGAAAGGCTCTTCGATTTCCACGATCCGGGTCTGGCGGCTTCCGTCCGCATAGTCGATGTCGATCCGGACAGCCTTACCAGCCGGCAGGTCGATTGTCGGGAATCGGCCAACCATGTTATAGGCACCCTCACCAACATACTGCGCTATTACCTTGCGCTGCGCCTGATCCTGCAACCGGCCGATACGTTGCGAAACCGCCCTCCACAGGACGCCTGTCTCGTCGTGCAGACGCCTGTTCTGCTCAAGAAGCTCATTTGCCGCCCAGTCGACGTGCGAACCCATCGATAGCCTCACGATCTCGACCTCGTATTTTGCGTAGTCCGCTCTCAGCCGCGAGTCTTCAGCCTGCAATGCGGACAATTGCGTCGCGAAGGGGTACATGAACGCCAGGTGGGGAAGC
Source organism: Luteibacter sp. (assembly GCA_036009745.1). Lineage (GTDB taxonomy): Bacteria > Pseudomonadota > Gammaproteobacteria > Xanthomonadales > Rhodanobacteraceae > Luteibacter. Next base: position 11,930 of record DASYLE010000071.1, read on the forward strand.
TGTCCGGCGTGGTTGTCCACCACGTCGAGGATGCCCTCGGTGTGCAGGACCTTTTCCGGGAAGGCCAGCCGCCCGATGTCCTGCCATGCTTCCGGCTCAATCACCGTGGCATTCGACATCGCTTCAAAGAAGGAGCGATAGGCTGCGCCGCCCTTATCCTTGCCAGGGATGGCATAGCTGATCGAGAGTTCGCCTTCACGCATCTGCTCCCGGATGGTGTCCCACACATTTCCGCCCAGGACCTGGCCCAGGTTCGCGTGATAGGTCCGTTGCGACCGCCACGGATCGAGACTGTGGACACCTTCGATATCGACGACGAGTTCCGTCGTCGCGTCGACCCCAAGCGCCGCGCCGCCGGCGGCCGCCACAGCCGCCTGTCGTGCCGTCCGCGATATGTCGATGCCCGTCCGTGGCGCGCCGCTTTTCTTGGAACGTGGCGCGATGAAGACGTCCGTATCGGACGAGACACAATCCAAGCCGATACCGCTATCCGTCAGATTGATGCACGTCCGTTGCCCGTTCCCCATTTGATTTTCGTCCGGCGCGGTATCCGGGTTGGATATTCCCGCCACGATATCGGGCGTCCGCGTCACCTCCAGGGGAAAGGCCGGCTGCCCGGTATCCAGGCCTGTCGCGCTGTCGATGACACGGGTGCGGAGGATCGCGTCCTTGATCCTCTGGTACGTCCGGTCGCGGGAACGGGTGCGATCGTCCGGCGAAGGCCATGTGTAGTCGATCCAGAAAACACCCTCGTCGGTCAACCGGCCATCGCCCAGCATCGTCTTCCGGACCGCGCCGGTCATGGCCGCGCCAATCGTGGTGTCGATAAAAAAAGAATCACCCGTGTCGACATCCACATTGCAGCGAATCGCGGTGTTTTCGTCCAGACCGTAGCTTGCCGCCCCCTCACCCAAGAGGAACACGCTGACCGCGGGCGGATAGCCCGTCCCGACCTTCGGCACGGGCTCGACCGCCACCTCGACCCGCGATGGCTGCGCGGGGATCACCGGCCGTGCAGCGGCCGCACCCATCCCCGTTGTGAAATGCCCTTCGACGGGGAACTCGCCAACCTCGGTCAGGCCGCGGGGAACGGTGAATCTCGTGGGCGCGACAGCCCTCGGTGCGTCGCGGTTCGATGTTGTCGCGCAAAGCCTGGGACCGGGTTCCAGGCCACGCAATGCACGATGCTCGACGCGCCACTCCGCTGCTTTCGGTTCCTGCCGACGCAGACGCCCCGCCAGCAAGTCCCGATCATTGGTTAGCACGCCAATCCGATGGGGGTCGGCTGTGCCGGCTATCGACTTGTCCAGTTCCGCCATCTCAAGACGAGTCTCCGCTTTCAGGCATTCTCGTCTCAATGCACGGCGTACCTCCGCGTCGGACGACATCGCATTTCCCGAGGCTTCATAAGCCCCCCTCGCAACCACGGCCCTTCCCCGCAGGACCTCGATCGCCCGGTCCGCGATACTCCTGTCCCTCGACAGCACGGCCTGTACGAAGCCGCGCAATGACAGCAGCCCGCGCGTGAGGGTCATCGCGCCATCGACAATCGTCTCCCCGACACGCTTCGGGCCAACGCATGGCCTGCCGAAGAGATTCGCGTGATGGGCGACCGCCAATGCCATGGATGCCACCAGGACAAGCGAGCCCAGATAATCGTTCTCCTGATCGCCACCCTCGCCCACGATCCAGCACCCCGATGGCCCGAGGCAATCAAGAACGTAAGCACGGACGACACGGGCCACCTCGGTCACCATCTGCTCGGGCATGACGTGGGTGGGAAGCAGGCTCACGGCCTGCAGCAAGCCCTGGGCGAAATCCCCGCGCCAGAGTGCATGAAGAAACCCGCCCGGCATGACAACGCCCTGGGGCAGGTCGCCCATCAGCCGGCCAAGCACATGCGCCACAAGGGCCTCATTCGCCCACGAAGCCAGCCCGCGCATGGCATGGACAGTGAGCGAAGAGGATGCCGCCCCGGGCGTATCGGCACGCTCGACGTTGACGACGCGCATGACGAGCAGGTCCTCGCGATCGGGTGGCATGACCGGCACATGGGCCGGCACGTCCCGGAAGAGACCGACGAACAGGTTCGTCACATCGGCAAGGGCGGTTAAAAAGCCGGTTTCGCACACGGGCAGCTGTGGCTCGGACGACATGCCGACACAGGAAGGAGGCGTCGCAGTGGGCGCGTTCACAAGAGTCATCCGCCCAATATGACGCGCCAGCCAGGACTGCATCTTCCAGATTTCGATCATTTGTTAGTTCACGCGAGGGTCCGGGCCGGTTCACAACGCACGACCCGCGGGTTAGAGTCGAATTTAGATCGTGATAAACCGGCCTTTGCGCCGATCCGGCCACCGTGAATGAGGACTCGACGTGAAGCGACGTGACCTGTTGAAAAGCCTGACCCTGGCGGCGGGCGCGGCGACCCTGGCCCGTCCTGACTGGCGGCTCGCCGCGGAGGACAGCGCCTCAGCCAGGAAGAAAACGTCGCTGGCGACGCCGATCCGCGGCCTGATGCGCAAGAACGACAGGCTGGTGCAGCCCATCCGCATAACGCTCGGCCAACATGATGGCAACACCATCGCAATTACCCGACTGGATGGCGTGGAGATCGATCGACGCGCTATCGAAAGAGGCGCGCCTGCGTTCGATGTCCATGTGGACACGGTCGAGGCCCGCCGCTCCGCCGCGCTAACGGTAACCGTCGGTTCGATGGTGCTGGGCGACACGGTAGACCTGCGGCCGGTCAGGAAGATGCTGGTCTATATCCTGCCCCATTCGCATCATGACCTTGGCTACACCGACCTGCAGGCCGATGTCGAGGAGAAGCAGATGCGCAACATCGCCAGCGGCATCGCGCTGGCACGCAAGACGGCCGGTTACCCCGAGGGCTCGCGCTTTGTCTGGAACCTCGAGGTGCTATGGGGCGCCGACCTGTATTTGCAGCGTAAGTCCGAAGCCGAGAAAGCCGACCTCATCGAGGCCATCCAGAAGGGCTGGATCGCGCTTAACGGTGCCTATGCAAACGAACTGACCGGGCTGTGCCGTCCTGAGGAACTCCTGCAATTGTTCCGCTTCGGCATCGAACTGGGCAAGCGTAGTGGCACTCGTGTGGATGCGGCGATGATCAGCGACGTACCGGGATATACCTGGGGAACGGTCACCGCGATGGCCCAGGCCGGCATTCGCTATTTTTCGTCGGCGCCCAATTACTTCGACCGCATCGGCCGTTTCATGGCCACCTGGCAAGACAAACCGTTCTGGTGGATGTCGCGTTCGGGCAAGGAAAAAGTACTCTTCTGGGTTCCCTGGACAGGCTATGCGATGTCGCACGTGATGCAGGCCAATCCGGCCTGGGTCGGCGATTACCAGGAACGCATGGACGAGGTGAACTTCCCCTACGACATCTCCTATATCCGCTGGTCGGGACATGGCGACAACGCGGAACCCGATCCGGATATCTGCGAGTTCACGAAGTCCTGGAACGAGGCTTACGAATGGCCGAAATTCGCCATTGCCTCGACCAGCACCGCGTTCGCCGCGTTCGAAAAGCGCTACGGCAACCAGTTGCCGAAACTGCAGGGCGACCTGACGCCTTACTGGGAAGACGGCGCGGCATCGTCGGCCCGCGAAACAGGCATCAACCGGAATACCGCCGATCGCCTGACCCAGGCGGCCGCGCTCGCCGCGATGACCGCGCCGGCGAGCTTCTCGCCAGCGGCTTTCGGCAAGGCATGGCGAAACGTCCTGCTTTATTCGGAGCATACCTGGGGGGCCGCCGGCAGCGTGACCGAGCCCGAGGCACCGATGACCACGCAGCAGTGGGCGACCAAGCGCGCTTTCGCTGACGACGCGGAAAGACAATCGCTGGCCCTGCTCGACATAGCGACGCGCGACGCGGGCGGATCGATCGACATCGCAAACACCACGTCGTGGGATCGCAAGGAGATCGTCATGCTTTCCCCCGCACTGTCAGCAGCGGGCGACCATGTCGTTGATCGCCATGGCGTCCCCTTGCCCTCGCAACGCCTTTCTTCGGGGGAACTGGCGCTGCTGGCAAGCGTGCCCGCCTTCGGCGTGTCGCGATACACCTTGTCGGCAAAACCGGCGTATGGCGGCGCCGAGACGGTGACGTTCGATGCCGGCGTCATCGCGAATGCTTCGCTGAACGCACGGATCGACCCGGGAACAGGCGACATCGTCGCACTGTGCGGGCGCGACGATACACGCAACCTCGTCGATGAAGGCCTGGCCCTCAATACCTATCTCTACCTGGCCGGCGACGATGTCGCTCGCCTGGGCAGGAGCGGCCCGGCAACCATCGTTGTCGAAGACCACGGCCCCCTGGTCGTCACGGTCCGTATCGCATCGACCGCGCCCGGCTGCCGCGCCCTGGTCCGACGGGTAAGGCTGTGCGCCGGACAGGATTTCCTTGAACTGGTGAACATCGTGGACAAGCTGCGTGCACCGCTCGAGTCGGTGCCGGGCAAGCCGGCGAAAGTTGCCAAAGAGAGCGTCCAGTTCGCGTTTCCTTTCGCGGTTACCGATGCCAGCATGAACCTGGATATCCCATTCGCGCGGATGCAGCCCGAAACGGACCAGCTACCGGGCTCCTGCAAGAACTGGTTGCCGGTCGGCCGCTGGATCGACGTTTCCAATGACGAGCATGGCGTGACCTGGACAACCCTGGATGCGCCCCTGGTCGAGGTCGGCGGCATAACCGCGACCAAACTCAATTCGCAGACCAACCCCGATGTCTGGCTACGCCATCTCGATCCTTCGCAGACTTTCTATTCCTGGGCGATGAACAATCATTGGGGAACGAACTATCGCGCGTGGCAGGAAGGCCCGGTGACGTTCCGTTATGCCTTGCGCCCCCATCGCGCGCCGGACCCGGCGCAGGCGAGCCGCTTCGCCACTGCGCTGACCCAGCCGCTACTGGCCATGCCGGCCAGTCGTACGTCACCGCCGGCGCCGTTTCTGGGCGTCGAACCCGCGGACGTACTGGTGGAAGCACTGAAACCCAGCGAGGACGGAAACGCCTGGATCGTGAGGCTCTTCGGCGCCTCGGGAAAACGGCACGCCGTCACGTTGCACTGGTCGTCAACGGCAGGGGCGGCAAAGACGTGGCTGAGCAATCTTGCCGAAGATGCGCTCGTGCCGGCCGACCATGAGATCGCGGTCGATGGATGGGCCCTGGTAACGCTTCGCATCGAACGAGACTGATGTTCCCTCATCGTCATCCCGGCGCACGCGGGCCGGGATGACGATCAGGATCAGTAAGCGATCGTTGCCGATGTCGCCGTGGTCGTCAGTCCGTAATTGCACTGCGGGGTGATTCCCGACGTATCGCTGCCTCCCCATGGCGGCGATGCCACCCGGTTGTTGTTGCGATCGTAAACCTGGATGTTGTGGAAGGTGATCGGCCCGCCGGGGTACTGGTTGCAGGTGGCAACGCTATACACCTCGAGCACGCCGCCGAAGACCCAGTTGAGGTCGTCATACGGATCGGTGGTCAACGAACTGGTCTGCCCGGTAGTCGTGTTTCGCGAATCGATATTCCAGCTCGAGCAGGCGACGCCGGCACCGCAATCCGAATACGTGTCGCCGACGACTTCATCGCCCGCACTCGCCGCGACCGGATCGCTGTGGAAGGTCGTGCCATCCACACAGCAGTTCCAGCTCGCGAGTGTCCAGGCCTTGTCGCCGTAGCCATTCCAGCCCAGTACCGGCTGCAGGATGGATTGCACGTTCGGCAATTGCTCCAGGCCCGGGAAGAAATAGATCACCTGGTCGCTCTTCTTCGCCGGTGCCGCCGGCACGGTCCAGCTGGCGACGATCCTGCCGATCGGCGTATTGCTGGAGTAATTGGCCGCTTGCACCCAGCCGCTCTGTTCGGGCAACGCCGTGGGCGGCATCTTCGAGCGACGCCCATTGGCTTCGACGCGTATGCCCTGCAGCGTGAAGTTTGCCTCGTTGCAGGCGGCAGGCTTTTCAAGAGAACCTGTCGCGCGCCTGATCACGCCGTCCGCCTGCAACCTGTCACCGGCATGGATGGTCTGCACGCAATCGGGTGAGAAATACCCGTTGGGTGTCACCACGTAATTGTCGGGCACGCCTTGGGGCTTGTTCGCCGCCGCGAGGCTTCCCACCGCGGTGAGTTGTCGGACGACCTGCGAACTCGCCGGTTGCGCGGCCTGGGCGCTGCCGAACGTTGCGATCGACAGCACGGCCAACAGGCACCCGCTGGACGTGAACCTCCTGAAAGAACTGAACCTCATCATGAGCGACTCCTAAGGAAGTACAGAAATCTTCCCTGAAACGCGCTGGTCCGACCGGGCCGCGCGATCCCCTGCCCTGCCACCGTCAGGTGGACGACCACCGTAGTCCGCGATCGAACGAGGTTTTGTGACCGTGGTCTAGATCGATATAAATCGCAGGATATTGCGAATATCCATGCAGTTCCAACGGTTCAGGCCCCTATCGGGGCCTGGCATCCGGGTGATATGCCCGTGCCATCGCCTCCAGACCCGCGACGACATAGCGAACGAAATCCGCAGCCAGGCCTTCATTGTTTTTCGCGATGTCCGGCAACAGCCTTGCCGGCATTTCCTTCGGCGCCACCACGATGGCGATGCACGGCAATACCGAGAACAGCAGCGCCCTCTGCACGGCAGGATGCGCCGGCGGCAAACCCAGCACCTCGCCGATAATGCCGAGCAGAAGCGCCGCTTTTGGACGTATAGCCGTCTCGACCAGTGCCGGGATCGCCGGCGACGGTGACATCACCTCGCGCAACATGACGCGAAACCCCCATGGCGTACTCGGAAGCGTGGAGAGCCCGATCAGGTGCGTGAGTATCGCGCCGAGTTTCTGCGTCGGCCCGGTCAGTCCCTGGGTCAATGCGATGAGTTCGTCCAGGCCGACGACCTGCCGGTGTGCCTCGATCAACACCGCGTCGTACAGGGCTTCCCTGCTACCGAAGTGATAGTTCACCGAAGCCATGGGCGTGCCTGCGCGCTCGCAGATGTCCTTGCTGGTGGCATCGGCAAAGCCGCGCTCGGCAAATACCTGCCCCGCGATCTCCAGCAGGTGCGCGCGGGTGGCCGCGCCGTCGGGGCGCTGCGCGCGTTTCGTCGCTGGTGCGGAAGGCTTTTTCGTCTTGGGCATGGTCGGATGGCGCCTGGAGTCAGAAATAGTTTGAATTCAAATTCGAATTCCAATATAGTCATTCTACTTCAACGACGCTCCCAAGCAAGACCAGGATCCGGTCACCGCTTTCGATACCCTTGGAAACATCGAGCGTTCAATGACTTACCGATTCCGTCGCAACGGGATCCTACCTTCTGGAGACATTCGAATGAACACATTGGTACTGGTGGTTGGTGCGGGCCCGGTCGGCCTGACGATGGCCATGGCGCTCAGGCATCGCGGCGTCGACGTGCGGATTATCGACAAGTGCCCGGCCCCGACCGACAAGTCCAAGGCACTGGTCCTCTGGCCGCGCACGCTGGAGCTGCTCGACATCCATGCCTGCTCACAGGTCTTCGTGGACGCCGGCCTGAAGGCCACCGGCGCGCACATCATGGCCGACGGCCAGACCCTGGCGAAGATCGCCCTCGATGCGGTCCACAGCGATTTCCGCTACGTCGTGATGATCCCGCAGAACGAAACCGAACGCCTGCTGGGCGAGCAGCTTGGCAAGGTCGATGTGCATGTGGAACGCAGCGTCGAGCTGACCTCCTTCACCGAGGATGGCGATGGTGTGTCCGCTGTCCTGCAGCATGCCGACGGCCGCGCCGAAACCGTCCGTGCGTCCTACCTCATCGCATGCGACGGTGCACATAGCACGGTTCGCCACGGGCTCGGCGCAACCTTCGAGGGAGATACGCTGCCATCGAACTGGGTGCTCGCGGATCTCGAACTCGACGGCGACTGCCCAGGGCACGAGATAACCATTGCCTTCACGCCCGATGGCGTGATGGCGATCTTTCCGATCGGCGGCAAGCGCTTCCGTATCATTGCCGACGTCGAACTCCTGCCGGAGGGCTCGCCGCAGGACCCGTCGCTGGAAGACATCCAGGCCTTGCTCGACCATCGTGGCCCATCCGGGCTGCGCGCGCACGACCCGATCTGGATCAGCCGTTTCCGCATCAACGAGCGCAAGGTGAAAGATTACCGCCATGGCCGCGTCTTCCTTGCCGGCGACGCCGCGCATGTGCATAGCCCCGCTGGCGGACAAGGCATGAACACCGGCATGCAGGACGCGTTCAACCTCGCCTGGAAGCTGGCGATGGTCTGGCACGGCCAGGCCGTAGCCTCGCTGCTGGACACTTACTCGCCGGAACGCAGCGCGATCGGCGACCAGGTCTTGCGAAACGCCGGCAACCTCACCAGGCTCGCACTCATACGCAACCCGATCCTGCGCGAGATCCGCCGTCTTGCCGCGGGAGCGCTGGGCCATATCGCCGCCATGCGTCAACGGATGGCGGATCAGTTGTCCGAAGTCGACCTGCACTACCCCGACAGCGCATTAACCCAGTCGCCGCACGGCGCGGCACATCATCCGGCGGGTGGCGATCGCGCACGGGATGTTGCTCTCTCACACGGGGAACACGGTGCCACGCGGTTGCACGAGATCCTTGCCACCGGCAAGTTCGCGGTCTTGTCTGTTGGTGCCGCGCGGATGGACTTGCCTGAGTCCTTGCAGTCCATCGCCACGGTCGTTGAGGCGAATGGCGTTCCGGACTATGAGAGTGGGCACGTCTATCTCATTCGTCCGGATGCTTATGTGGCGATGAGTACCTCGGGTTCGGATACCGGCGCGATTGTCGCCGCGCTGAAACGCTTGGCGCCAGGCGGTGACTAAGAGCAAGACGGCGACCGTGCATGCCCGGCTCCAAAGGACTCGCGCACAGGGTGCGCTCCCACAAGGCTGCCGCAACCTTGTGGTAGCGCACCCTGCGCGCTACAGCGCAGTCGCCACCCTGGTGGCGACCTGGTAAGCGTCGCCCTGCTCCTGCGCCGCATATGACTGGTCGCCGTGGTTCCAGGCGTCGCCGAGCGCGAACCAGTCGATCGGCTTGACCGGCTCATGGTCACGCAGCGATGCATCCAGCGCCGCGAAATAGAGCTGCCAGCGCTTGTAGTAATAGTCGCGCGTCAATCCGGCCCAATCCTTGTTACCGTAATCGTGCAGGTCGGCGCCTTCGCTGGCCTTGCGATCGCCCCAGGTGGTCAGTAGCGAACGTGCATCGTACTCAAGATGTGCCCGTTCCCCAGGATTGGATGCCCATGCCGGCACGTGGGCCAGCCAGGTGCCGACGAGGAAGGACTTGTTCGTCGCCAGCAGACGGTCCTGCAGTTCGATCAGACGCAGCCATCGGGCGGCCAGGACGGCGAATTGCGCGCGATCCTTGTTGTCGTACGCAAGCTTGATCCGCGGCAACAGGAGGCGGCTCTCATTGGCCAGCGTCTGTCGCGCGACATCGACCAGGTCGTAGCGGTAAGTTTCGCAGTCGCGCAGCCCGGGCGCGACCAGCAGCAACTCGGTCAGCGCCTTGCGGAATACGTCAGGCTTGTAGCGCATCGCCTCGGGCGACCAGTTCGAGGCGCGGTTCACGGTCAGGCTGGGCTGCGCATTGAACAGCGATTCCTGGCCGGCGTCGCGTTCGCTATGGAACTCGACCGGGTCGATGCGGATGCCGTACGCCGTGTCGAGCAGGATGTCCCAGGCGGCCAGCGCGTGCGTATCGGCCGCGCCATAACGGCGACGGACATAGTCGGCGGTCCAGCGCCGTGCGTCGACCGGCTCGTTACGCCAGGCCATTTCGGTGAACAGGTCGAAGGCGTACGGGTTGTTGTCCATGCCTTCGGGAAAGACCGCCGTGCCGATCATGTTCGCGTTCGCGCGGCCCATGCGCGGCAAACGCTCTGTGTAGTTGCGGATATTCGTGCCCAGCGTGGTCCGCCCACCGAATTCCCAGATGCCGCCAAACAGGAACGGTGCGCCCTGGAAGTCTTTCATGCGATCGTCGCGCGGCACGCGGTCATGGTCGATATCGACGATGAACAGATGTTTCCGGTCGACACCGCTGAGCAGGTCCTGCCGTGGATTGCCCTGCCAGGCGAGCATCATCCAGCGCGCATCCGGGTGCGCGGCATGCAGCGCGGCCTGGACGCGCCGCGCCGCTTCAGGCACGGGCACGTCGCCGGAACTGCCGCCTTCCTGGAAGACCTCCATATCGTAGATGTCGCTGTCGCCGAACAGCTCGCGCTGGTGACGATAGAACGACGCGGCGATTTTCGCGAACATCGGATCGCGCGGATCGAGCCAGCCTGGTCGGGTGAAGCCAGCCCACTCACCCTGGGGCACGACATGGGCGCCGGGAAACCGGTGTTCGAAATCGGCCGGTACGATACCGTAGAAACCCGGCAACACCGGCGTGATGCCGAGTTCGCGCAGGCGCGCGACGATCTGCCTGGCCGACACCGCGCGCTTTTTTAGCAAGTCGCTACTGATCGGTCCGCCGAAGCAGCACAGGTTACCCATCAGCTGCCAGTTCTGGTGCGCCGGCTGGGTGATCCATCGACGGATGTCCTCGTCGCCATAGCCGAAGTCACGGAAGGTCTCGTAGAGCACCGTATCCATGCCGCGCTCGACGATCATCGCATTGATGCCGGAAAGCGCCATCACGTCGATCTCCTGCTGCCAGCGCGGCCAGTCCCAATACGGCGAGCTATAGCCGTCGGTGTTCTGGTTGAGCGCGTAACGGTAGCGGTACGGCGTATCCCGTTCGATGGTCGCGGCGGGCAACGGCAGCGTGCGCAGCTCACCGATCCGGATGCCGTTGGTCGATACCTGCACCTGGGCGACGTATTTCAGGTACCAGTTGACGCCGAATAGCAGGGCGCTTGGCGTCGTGCCTTCAACCTTGACGTGCCCATGATCGTTCGTGATGCGAAAGCGCTCGCGTCCTATCGCTCCATCGAGCGCCCCGAGTTCGATCTGGCCAGCCATCCCGGGCAACAGGCGGCGCAGTACGCCTTCCGCGGGACCGGTGTCGAATGCCGGCGCGGCATGGCAGACCGGCCCGAACAGGCCGATCGCCAGGACAAGCAGCCATGAACGCAACAGACTCAATGCAATTCAATCACCGCCAGGCCTTGCGGCGGGATATCGACACCGAACTTGCCACCCGGCACGACCACCATCCGTTCCGGCGCCGGCAGCTTCGCCGCGTCACGCAGTTTGGCCAGCTGTTCGCGACTGGGAAAAGCTGGGCGCCCCATGATGTCGAAGGTCGCCACGACATTGCCGTGGGTCGGATCGACACGCCATACATCGGCCTTGACCCCAACGGGCAACGAAGCGATCTCGAAGTCGAAATGACGAGTGTCGCCCTTCGGCGCGCCCGGCGTATAGGTGGGTCCGTCGCCCACTGGCGGTGCGTAATTCCACACCGCGATGACGATCGTGCCATCTTTGCGCTTGGTCACGATGGCCGAATCGGAGTCCAGCGCAATCCGCCGATCGCCAAGCTTGTGCAGGATCGCGAAGGCATTGAAGGCGGGCTTGGGAATACGGTCCGCCGCGATCAGGCCGAAGCCACCGTAGAACGGGGTCTTCACCACGCCCTGCTCCTCGAACACGTCGGAGAAGGCCCAGTAACTCATGATGTCGACCTTGCCGGCGCACTGGCGGATCGTATTTGCCATCCACGGTCCCATGTACACGGTATCGGTGACATTGGGCAGGTTCGCATAGGACGCGTTGAACTCGCTCATGATAAACGGGATCGACGGATACGGCGACGCCTGGATCTGCTTGTGCACCATATCGACGGTGCGGCAGACCATGTCCGAGCGCGGGATATCTTCATCGGTCTTGAAGACATTCTTGGCGGTATCGTCGCCATAAACGTGGGTACTCAGGAAATCCACCGGCACATTGCCACTATGCGTATGTTCGAGGAAGTCCTTCACCATCGCGCCCTGCGCCGTGGCCGGACCACCGACGCGCAAGCGCGGGCTCACTGCCTTCAGCGCGCGCGCGGTGTTGTCGTACAGGGTGAAATAGGTCGCCTGGTTGGGCTTGCCGGCCCAGAAGCCGTTCGGCTCGTTCCACACCTCGAAATACCAGCTGGCGACTTCGTCGATGCCGTAGCGCTCGATCAGATGACGCGCGAAGGCATCGATCATGCCGTTCCACAGCTTGTAATCCTTCGGCGGGGCGACATTCGGGTGATACCAGAACTCCTGCAAGGCCTTCGGATCGGAGGTCATGTCCTTGGGCATGAAGCTCAATTCGACGAATGGCTTGACGCCACGTTCGAGCAGGCCGTCGTAAATCTGGTCGACATAGGAAAAGTTGTAGACAGGCTTGCCGTCCCTGTCGATCGAGAACAGCCCGACATCGTCGTTGAAGATGCCATGGAAGCGCACGTAACCGAAATCCGTCGCCTGCTTCACCGCGCCCAGGTCCTGGCGATAGTTGTCGCGCAAGGCCAGCACCGCCCGACCCGAACCGAACATCTGCTCCCAGAAATGCGGAAACGGCGTGTCCCCGGCCTTGGCGTCGACCTGGATCCGTACCGGGTCCGCAGCTTGGGCCAGCGGCACGCCGACCATGGCGGCACACAGGAGAATGTTACGAAGAAGTGATTGGGGTTTCATGGCGATTCCGGATGACAGGCTGCACGCGGGAAGCCTAGCAAGCGCGGCCCGGCCCTGCACGAAATAACGCCCATGAAAACGGATTTACGTGAAATGCAGTTCGTAGATGTGACTGGCTTCCATGGCCAGGCTCACCTCGCCATCGGGCAGGTTGACGGCCTCCAGCGAACGCCCGCCCACGCGGATACCGGCGATGCGCTGTGCCGCTGGTGCACGCAACGACACCGTGCCTCCACTGTCCGACACCAGTGTGCAAAACGCCGCCCTGCCCCCACGCCAGCGGATGCCGACCGTCACGCCGCCACGGGCACGCAATCCGGCGACCTCGCCCTCCGCCCATGCGCGTGGCAGCGCGGGCAGGAGTTCGATGCTGCCGGCATGGCTTTGCAACAACAGTTCGGCAATTGCCGCGGTGGCACCGAAGTTACCGTCGATCTGGAAGATCGGGCCCTCGTCGACCGGCAGCGTATCGAACAGGTTCTGGCTCGTGCTGTGTTCGATCAGGGCAACCAGCGACTCCCAGGCCTTGTCGCCATCCTGCAGGCGCGCCCATAGCGCGATCGCCCAGGCCCGGCTCCAGCCCGTTGCGCCGCCGCCATGGGCCAGACGCCGTTCGAGGGATACACGTGCGGCGCGGGTCAGCGCCGGGGTACCGCGAGGCGTGAATTCGCTACCGGGAAACAAGGGGTACAAGTGCGACATGTGCCGCTGCCCGGGCGAACTCTCCGCGAAATCCACCGACCATTCCTGCAATTGCCCGAAACTTCCGACCTGATAGGGCAACAGCTTCGCCTTCGCCTCGGCCAGGCGCCCGGCGAAACCCGCGTCGACGCCAAGCGCCTGCGCCGCCTCGATGCAGTCGTCGAACAGCTGGCGCATCAGGGCCATATCCATCGTGCAGCCGGCGCTGGTCTGCGCGACCTTGCCGTCCGGGGCGAGGAAATCGTTTTCCGTGGAAAACGATGGACAGGTCGTCAGGCGCCCCGCGCCGTTGTCGACGAGCCACGCCAGGCAAAAGGTCGCCGCGCCCTTCATCACCGGATAGGCCCGCGTACGCAGGAAGTTCCGGTCGCCGCTGAAACGGTACCGCTCGTACAGATGCGCGCAGAGCCAAGGTCCGCTCATCGCCCAGTTCGCCCAATACGGATCGCCGACACCCTCGCCCACCGGATTCGCGGCACCCCACAGATCGGTATTGTGATGACTGACCCAACCGGGCAGGCCGTAGGTTTCACGGGCCGCGCGCTCACCGGTATGGCTGAGTGTGCGCACGAGGTCGTGCAAGGGCTCCGCGCACTCATCCAGGTGGCAGGTATGGGCAAGCCAGTAGTTCATCTGCAGGTTGATATTCGTCGTCCAGTTCGAACTCCACGGCGGACGCACCAAGTCGTTCCAGATGCCCTGCAGGTTGGCCGGCTGCGAGCCGGGCCGTGAACTGGCGATCAGCAGATAACGACCATAGTTGAAATACAGGGCCAGCAACGACGGGTCGGCCTGCTTGCCGAAGGCTTCCAGCCGTTCGTCGGTGGCGCGCGCCTTCGCGGGGGACGCGCCCAGGCGCAATGAACTCCGCCGGAAAAGATTCTGATGGTCGGAGACATGGCGTGTCTGGAGCGTCGCGTAGTCGAGTTGCGACGCGCGGTCCAGGGATTGCCACGCGGCGGCGGCGACTTCGACGAGCGGAAGATCCGGCGTTGCCAGGGCGCCACGGAAACCGGTCGCCGCGCCCAACAGAATGGTCATTGCCGTTGCGCCGGAGACAACCAGGCCATCGCCCCGCTTCGTGCATTCGCCGCCGTCGATGGCGACCCGCAGCACCGTCGCGAAGAACATGCCCTCGCCCGCCTGTTCACTACGTTCGACCGGTGCCGGCGTGATCGGCCGACCGTTGCCGCCGATATGCGAGGCTGCCTTGCCGGTCAACTGCATGCGCCGGTCGTCGAGTACCTCGAGCGACCGCTGTAATTCGCTGTCGAGGCCGATCGTGGCGTCGATCGCATGCGGACGGCTGGCGGTCAGCCGCAGGACGATGGCACGGTCCGGTGCCGACACGAAGACCTCGCGCAGGTACTCCACGCCTTCGACCGTGTATCGGGTAGTGACCACGGCGCGATCGATATCGAGTTCGCGCCGATAGCCGGTAACCGCATGAGCATGACCGAGCGCGAGCTTGAGGTTCGCCAGCGGTTGGTAGGACTCGGCAAAACGCCCCTGCATGGCTTTGCAGAGCACGTCGCCCCGGTGATAATCCCGCCGGCCAAGCACGGCATCGCGAATCGCCGCCAGACGGTTGTGTGCGTCGGCGTTGTTGCCATCGCGCGGGTAGCCCGACCACAACGTGTCCTCGTTGAGCGAGAGGTATTCCTGCCATGGCTCGCCGCGCTTGCCGCCACCGTGGACCATGGCACCCAGGCGACCATTGCCTAACGGCAGGGCGTCGATCCACGCCGAGGCCGGCTGCCGGTACCAGAGCAGCACATCCGCGTCATCGCCGCGTGCAAGGCTCGCCCGCCCTTTCGTCGCGCCCCACGCGCGCGGCGATAATGACGGTAACAGGCCAAACAGCGCCGAGGCGCGCAGAAAGGTCCGCCGGGTCAACTTCATGGCGGCGCCACGCATGAGAAATTCGCGGCATCGTCGCTCGAACCCTTGCCGCTGTAGCGCGCCACCGCCGGATAAACGCAAAGCGGTCGCGTCATCGGCGCGGTTCCCGTACGCGTGGCGACGATCCGGCCGGGTGCCTGGCCATGCTCGACCCAGCGGTCCAGCGCCATCACGATATCGTGATCGGCGTCCTGCACCAGACCGGGAGCCGGCACTTCCTCGTTGCCGAACGATGTCGCGCCCGGGCCACCCCAGCAATGACCCATACCCGGCGCCATGAACAGCCGGGCGAAGTCGTCGATATCGCCCGGCCCGCCATGGGCTTCCATGAATCGACGCACATCTTCCACGTACTCGATCGTGCCGCGCGGTGGCAACGCCGCATCGCCCCAGCCATGGAAGAGCAACAATTTGCCGCCGTGCGCGCGAAACTCGCGCAGATCCGGATTCGTCGCATCCAGCGCCGAGGCGCGCGAACGGGCCAGCACCAGGTCGCCGTGCAGGTCACTGCTTCGCCAGTTCCACGGGGCTCCCTGGTAAACGGCATCGCCGAAATGGCTATTGCCGAACTTCGCCTGATCACCGCCCAACAGCCAGGTCCGCCAGCCGAAGGGATCGGCCTCGGTGCCCGTTTCAAGCCCCGGATGGATACGCGCGCCAGTGACCGGGTCGACGGGGCCGCCATAAACCTTCTTCACCGCATCCACTTGCGCACGTGTCAGGCACTTGTCGCTGTCGATTGCCTTGCAGAGCAAGGTTTCCGGATCGAACAGGCAGCGTCGAGGATCGTCGATCAGCCCATCGCGCAAGCCATCCATCGCATCGCAGCTACGCAGTGCCGCCGCCTGCAGCAGGCCGAGCTTGGTCGCAGTGAGCACCGGCTTGCCATCGGCGGAGGACATGGCGCGCTCATTCCAGACGAAGCCGGCCATCAGTTCGTTCCAGGCGGCGGCCGGCGCGCCGGCGACGATGCCGTCGAAATCGTCCGGATAGCGCTGGGCCTGCATCAGGGCCTCACGGCCACCGTCGGAACAGCCGACGAAGTAGGCCTTCTTCTCCGCCGCACCGTAGTACGCAACGATGATCGGACGGGCCAGCCGTGAGGTCTCGTGGATGGCCCGATAACCGAAATCGATAAGCTTCTCGGGATGGCCGACCATGAAATGCGCCGTGCCATCGCTGGCGTGACCGTCGTCGGCGACCGCGGTGGCATAGCCCCGCCCGAGCGGCGTCGCCAGCGCATAGGTATACACATCGCCGCCCCAGCCGCCGCTGCCTTTCTGCAGGTACTTGCCGTTCCACGCTTGCTGGAGCGGCAACCACAGCGTGAAGCGTATCTGCGAATCGGCCGTTGGCGTGGCGACGACATTGACCTCGCAACGTGGCCCGGCATGCACGGCCAGGCGCTGGCCGACGGCGGGGAAATCCGTTCCCGCCGACATCGTGACCGAATCGATCCGCGCGCCGTCGAGCTTCAGGTCGGCCAGTCGCGCGCAGGCATCCTGCGCGGATACCCGACCCGCCATAAGCCCGAGCAGCAGCACGCAGTAACGTACTGCCGCCATGCTCATGTCAGAGCGCGCGCCGGGTCAGCCTGGCGTGCCCCTGGGCATCACGATCCACGGTGATGTCGTAGTGCTTGCCGCGGAAACTGATGCGCTGCAGCTTCAGTGATTTCCAGTCGGGCGGAAGCACCGGCGCATAGGCTTCGCTCAGGCCCTTGTCGTCGATACGCAACCCGGAAAGACCATAGACGAAGCTCTGGATATAGCCGGCCGACGTGGACAGGATATAGCCGGCGTTGTTCACTGCGGTCTCGGTGCGCACATTGAACGGCGGCTTGACGAAACCGACCAGGTTGCGCTCGATCCACTCGCCCGCGGTCTTGGCATCGCCCAGTTCCGCCGCGCCGACGGCGAGCATCACCATCATCATTTCGTTCGGGTCGTCGCCGTGCTCCTTCAGTTCCCTGATCTGGAAATCGAAGTTGTTGCGGCGGATGGCCGGCGTCATCGGCAGGTCCAGGTTCGGGTACATCAACCACACCAGCGAGGAGCCCATCCAGGTGATCTTGTCGTGCGGCACCGACTCGTCGAAGTCCAGGTGGCGCTGCTCGCTCTCCTTGAACGGGATATACATCTTCGCGACGATATCGGCCCATTTCGGGTCGGGCGTCGCGCCGACCTGCTTAGCCGCTTCGATCGCGATGGTCAGCGCCTTCCTCGCGGCTGCATTGGTGAACGAATCGTTCGGCACATCGCTATAGGCTTCATCCGGCGATGTCACGTGGAGGATTTCGTAGCGATTCGTCTCCGGCATCCAGGTCACCCGGCTGACCCAGAACGTGGCGATCTGCTCGATGACCGGCCAGCCGTGTTCCTTCAGCCAGGCCTTGTCGCCGCTGGCGAGGTAGTATTGCCACTGGGCAATGGCGATATCGGCATTGACGTGCACTTCGCGCTGCACGCCTTCGGCGAAGTGCGGCGTGTAGTCGACGCCGGTTTCCGGATCGGCTTCCCACGGATACATCGCGCCCTTCACGCCGAACTGCTTCGCGCGGGCCTGTGCCGCGGCGAGCGTACGCTGGCGGAACATGACGATCGGTTTCGCGCGCTCCGGATGCAGCAGGAGCAACGCCGGGAATACCCATGAGTCGCTGTCCCAGAAGGCATGGCCGGCATAACCCGGCGTCAGTGCGCAGGCACCCATCGGCCAGGCGGTGCCGGTGGTCGTGTTGGACAGCAGGTAATACAGATCCGAATGGATCGCCTTCTGCACGGTGTCGTTGCCGTCGACGATGATGTCGGTCTTCCACAAGTCATTCCACGCCGAACGATGCGCGGCGATCAGTCTGTCGAAGCCGGACTTGCGCGCCGCCACGGCCAGGGCCAGGTCGGCCCTCGCGTCGCCACCCCAGTCCTTGCGCGACGCGGCGACATACTTGGTGAACGCATAAGACGTTCCCTTGTGCACGCGTGCGGTCAGGTTGAGCGAGAGCTTGTGCGGGCCCTTTTCCAGCGCGACATGCACGATCTCCAGCCCCTTGGGCAGTTCGACCGCCAGCGCTTCGGCCATCTCCAGTCCCTGCTCCGCCCGCGCGTCCACCGACAACGTGAGATTGTCGGTGTCGCCGTCGGCGGCGACGATGCGGGTAACGCCCGGGTACCACACCGCGGCGCGATCGGGTGTCGGTACGGGCTTGTTCTGCAGGTTCTGGCCACTGGCGATCACCGCGGCGATCATCTCATCGCCGGTCAGCTTGCCGATCGGGAAGCGCGGCTGGTGGTCGGACCATAGCCGTATCGGGAAGGTCAGCTCCACCTCGCCATCGAACTGTGGCGTGATGGTCAGGCGCGTCGCGGCGAGGTGCTGGTCGGCCTGGCTGACAAAAGTCTCGACGCCGATATCGCTGGACTTGTTCGCATAGTTGAAGCGGTAACGCGTGGACAAGGTGCCGTCGTGCATGTCCAGTGTCTGCGAGTAACCGCTATAGATCGACTTGTCCAGGCGGATCGAGTTCAGCCAGCCGCCGCCGGGGTTGTAATCGATCTCGCTCCAACCGGGGATGGCCGCGGGACGGGCGATATCGTCCTTCGTATAGTCCATCAACGCGACCATGTAACCGTAGGCCGGCTCGGTGCCGCGCACCGAGGTCATCGTCGAGAAGTAGCCGTTGGCCAGGTAACCGGGGAAATAGGTATCGAAGTCCTTGTCGGTCGCGGTCAGCTGGAACGTCGCGCCGCCGGCGGCCAGTGCTGGCGCGGTAGCGCCGAGGGCTAGCAAGAGGACGCCGGCGAGGCGAAGGTAACGAGGTTTCATGCAAACTCCCTTATTTGGCGCCGAGGCCGACCATCACCGGTCCGGTCGCCCCCACGCGCTCGGTCTCGCGCTTGAAGAAGTACAGCGCGATCAGCACGCAGCTCATCGGCACCAGCGAAAAATAGAATGCAGCAATACCATTGAAATGGGCAAAGACCAACGCCGTGATGCGCGAGCCCAAGGTGCCGCCCAGCGCGGAGAAGATAATGATCAGCCCCGTCATCGACGCATGCGAATGCTTCGGCAGCGAACTCAGGGCGACCGAGTTGATCACCGGGTAGATCGGCGCCATCAGCAGGCCGATCAAGGGAATAAGATAAGCGGCAAGCGGCGCGTCCAGCCAGCCGACGTTCGGGTTGGCCACCACGCCCCGGGCCAACGGCAAGGTCAGCACGACGATCATGCCCATGCCTATCACGCAGAGATTGAGCAGCAGGTGCCAGTTCACCCGGCGTAGCGCCTGCCCCGCCGCCAGCCGGCCAAGTGCCGTGGCGCCGGCCAGGATGCTGGCGATCTGGACGCTCATCGCATGGGGAAGCTTGAGGATTTCATTGTTGAACGTCGGCAGCCAGGTACTGAAGCTCTGCTCGATCAACACATAGAAGAACGCGGAAATGAGAAAGATATAGACCAGCGGCTTCGCGCTCAGCCTGAACATTTCCATGGGCGAGCCGCGAACCACCTTATCGGGATCCGCGTGGGCGGCCGACTCGTCCATCTTCGCCGTTGCCAGCAAGGCGACGACGGCAAGGCAGAGCACGGCCAGTACCCAGTAGACGCGTAACCAGGAGGGATCGGCCGGGTCGGCGTTGTCGATAAAGGCGCTGAACAGCCAGCCGCCCAGCAATACCCCGGCCATGAACAGGCCTTCGATCGTGTTGGTCAGCCGTGTGTGCGCCGCGCGGTCCGCGGTCAACAGGCCGATCGAGGAATAGACGGCCACCTTGGCCAGGGCGAAGGTCACGCCGACGCAGCAGAACATCAGTTCGGTGGTATGGAACCCCGGGTAAAGCGGCATCAGCACGCAACCACCGGACACCAGCACCAGGGACAGCATCATTGCCCGCCGGTAACCCAGCACGGGCAACATCGAGGCGACCAGGAAGGAGGTGACCGCGATAGGCAGGTCCTTGAACAGCTCCAGCAGGCTGGCGGTCGGCTTGTCGATACCGAAACTGGCGATCGACTGCAGGATCACCACGCCCACGCTGTTAAGCAGGACAGCGAACACCATGTAAATCAACGCCAACGCAACGAACATGCGGACACGGGTCATGGCACCTCTTCTAAGGCAGGCCGGAACAATGGTCCGGACCGCCATTCAAGGCGATCCGGACCCGACGCTATAGCAACTGCCGGTTTAGAAGAAGTACTTGGCCTGGACGTTGATCTCGCGACCTTCCAGCGGACGGGCCAGGATCACCCCATCGGTACCCGCGGCGGTGCCGAAGATACGCGAGTTGCTCTCGGTGAGGCCGAGCTCGTTGGTGATATTGGTGCCCTGCAGACGCAGCTGCCAGCTGTCCTGGATATTCGCCACGATGGCGAAGTCGACGGTGCTGTAGGTACCGAGTTGCTGCTGGCCGGACTGGTCCTGGGTATGCGGACCGATATGCGAATAGGTCACATAGGCCGTGACATCGCCCCAACCGAACGGAACGCGATAGCTTGGCGTCAACGCGTAACGGAACTTCGGCTGGCGCTGCAGTTGCTCGCCATTGATGAACACGCAGGTGAACTCACCGGTGACCTGGTTGGTGTTCGGGATGCACGAGGTATTGTGCGAGTACTTGCCGTCCATGTAGTTCGCGACCAGGCCGATATCGAAGTTCTCGACCGGGGTGACCGTACCCTGGAGGTTGACGCCCTTCGACGCCGAGCCATACGTCAGCGACTGGCCGACCAGCGGCACGCCATTGATGTCGGTCGGGGTAAACAGCAGGCCGCTGAAGATCTTGCGATATATGCTGATATCCGCATAGATGTACTTCGACTGGTACTTGAAACCACCCTCGAAGTTCTCGATCTTCTGCAGCGGTGGCGGGTTGTCGCCATTGCCACGGATACCGTTGTCGAAGTCGTTGAAGTGCGCACCCTTGTTGGCACGCACATAGACGCTCATATTACTCTGGATCTCGTAGTTCAGGCCGCCGGTATACGAGGTGTGGGTCTTGTCGTAATGCGTGTAGTTGTACGTGCCATTACAGACCGGAACAGCGTTGTCGTACAACGTGCTGGCGTTGCCGTCGAGATTGACGGGCGACGTGTTGCAGGTCTGGTTGGCCGCATCGATGTTCTCGGTACGGATCGACAGGTCGGCCAGCCACGGGCCGCTGCGCCAGGAGTCGGACAGGTAGAACGCCTTGTTGGTGGCGCGGTTGCTCTGGGTGAAGTTGGTATTGCCGTAGTCGAGGAAACCCTGGTTGTCCGTGATCTGGACAGGCTGGCCGTTCTGGACGCCATTGACGATGATCGGCTTGGCATGCGGCGTGTTGGTCATCAGCATGTTATTGCCGAGGTCCCACTTGTCGTCGTCGGTGTAATGGGCCAGGTACAGACCCGCGGTCAGCGTATTGCCCTCGAAGATTTCCTTGCTGATACGGAAATCGTTATTGATGTTCCTGAGGTGCTTGTGGACCGCCCACCAGCCCTGCTTGATCACGCTGGTATTGCCCGCGACAGGCGAGCCGTCCTTATACGTCGCCGTCGCCGAACCCGCCGGCAGGGCCAGGCCACCGAAATTGGTGCCATCGGTATACAACGCGCCATCGAGCGTGGTCGGATTGGTGCCCGAGAACAGCGCATTGGTATCGGCATCGCCCTCATCGAGCAGGAACTTGTCCGAGATATGCCAGCCATCGCCGAAGTCGACGTCGTAATTGCCGCCGAAGAAGTTGAACTTCGCGCCACGACCGTCAGCCAGGTTGGCATTGAGGCCGCCGCCCGGGAAACCCGGCAGCCGCACATGCTGGATGTCCTTGCCGTAATACGTCGAGGTCAGCGGGTCGAACCCCGGATAACCACTGAAGTCGTCCGAACCGCGCTGCATCAGGGGGATCGGCGTGATGAACTGGTTCTTGTCGTTCAACGCGCGCGCATACAGGGTCAAGGTGCCGGCGTTGTCGAAATCGTGCTTCAAGGTCGCGGTGAACTGGCCACCATCGTCCGCCTTGAACTGCGGGTCGCGCACGCCGTCGGAGGTGCGATAGAAACCGCCGACGCTGCCGTACCACTTGTCGGCGATCTTGAAGCCGTAGAACGCGTCCGCGCGCCACAGGCCTTCATTGCCATAGGTCAGGCCGACGCTGCCTTCAGGCGTGTCACTGCCGGTCTTCAGGATGAAGTTCTCGCTGGCGCCCATCTGGCCATCGGCGAACACGACCGAGGGACCGCCCTGGATGATTTCGACACGCTCGATGGTGTCGTCGAGGCGGAAGATCGAGCTCTGCTCGAAGAAGGAAAGCGTGGGCATGCCGTAAAGCGGCGAACCCATCATCTGCACGGTATTGAACGGCGCATCGCCGCCACCGGGGAAGCCGGCGATTTCGATGTTGGCACCGGTCTGGCCACCGGTCGATTCCGGCCACAGGCCCGGGGAGATCTTCAGCAGATCGGCCGTGCTCTTCGGGTTGGCGAGACGGATCTGCTCCTGGGTCGCCGTGGTGATGTTGTAGCTGGTGTCGATCTTGCGCAGGCCGCCGTTGGCCGTGTTACCGGTGACCACCACCGCGTCGAGCGCCGTGGTTTCCTTGGCCGGCGCCCTCTTGCCGGTCGCGGGAGGTGGCGTGGCCTGGTCCTGCGTGGGTGCAGGTGGCGGCACCGGTGTGGCGTCCTGAGCGAATACCACGCCGGATGCGAAGGTCGCGGCGATCGCCGCCGACAGCACCAGACGGGTGAGTTTCTTGTTATTGCGATTCATGACATGTCCTCCCCAGTTGATCTTGCTTGTTGCGCTTTGCCGTCAAACAGCCAGCTTCGCGCGCTCATCCCGCCTGATATGCCTAAGCAGACTCGTGTCGAGTTCGGCAACGCTCGACAACACCACATGCGCATCGGCCAGTACCTGTGCCTGGCCGATTCCTACCGCCGCCATCCCCGCGGCGAGAATGCTGGCAATGCCAGCCGCGGCGTCTTCCACGCCGAGACATTCCTGCGGCGGAACGCTCAGTGCCAGGGCAGCCGCCAGGAAGATTTCCGGATCGGGCTTGGACCGGGCGATCTGCCCCGCGTCCACGACGTGATCGAAAAGATTGCCGATGCCCAGGCGCTCCAGCAGCATCGGTGCGTTGCGACTGGCCGAGGCCAGTCCGATTTTCAGGCCCGAACGACGGGCCGACTCGATCGCATCGCGTGCGCCGGGCAGCAGGTCATGCGGGCCCATCGAAGCAATTCGTGCTTTGTAGTAATCGTTCTTGCGTTCGGTAAGCACGAGTTTTTCCTCGTCGCTGTACTGGCGTTCGGCGCGCTCGAGCAGGATGTTCAGCGAGCCCAGACGGTCGACGCCCTTGAGCCGTTCGCCGATCGCGTCATCAAAGGGTACGCCGATCTCGTCCGCCAGGCGCTTCCACGCCGCATGATGGACCACGGCCGTATCGGCGATCACGCCGTCGAGGTCGAAGATCACCGCTTTCAGCGGACGCGATAGCGCCGGCTGCTCCATCGGCACCACCGGCGCGGGCACGCGCAGCGACTGTCCCATATCCAGCGTGCAGACGACGCCGGCATGCAGGAAGGTCAGGGCACGGCCGGAGGTGACGGTATAGAGCACACCCTCGCCGTCGACTTCCACGCGCAAATGACTGCCGCGCCAGCGCAGGCCGAAACGGTACTGCTTCCACGCCTTCGGCAATTGCGGTGCCAGCGATGGCAACCCCTTGCGCACGCGCAGGCCGCCAAAACCCCAGGTCAGGGCGAGCAGGCTGCCGGCCATCGCCGCCATATGCACGCCGTGCGCCGAATTGCCGTGCAGGTCGTCAAGATCGACGCGCAGCGTGTCGAGGAAATAGTCGTAGGCCTTGTCGGCATAGCCCACCTCGGCCGCGATCACCGCGAACGTCGAGGAGGACAGCGTCGAATCGTGGACGGTGACGCCTTCGTAATAGTCGAAGTTGCGCCGCTTCGCGGCCACACCGATATGGTCGCCGGCCAGCATCAGCGCGAGCAGCGCGTCGGCCTGCTTGCATACCTGATACCGGTAAATGGTCAGCGGATGCAGGCGCAGCAGGAGCGGCTGCCGCACTCCCGCCTGGGCAAGGTTCGCCGGCAGGCGCGGCTTGTCGAGAAAGCCGTCGTCCTGGGGGAAGATATCCAGCGCCGCGTCGGTTGGCAGGTACATGGCCCGCGCCGCCCGCAGCCATTCCTGCGACTCGTCCGCAGCCAGGCCGATCTTGTGCACGAGCGCGGCGAATTCAACCGGACAGGTTTCAGCCATCCAGGCGGCCACGCCCGCGGCGTCCTGCAGATGTCGCTGCGCCATCCGGTTGGTATAGAAATTATTGTTGACCAGGGCGGTGTATTCGTCTGGCCCGGTCACCTCGTGAATGCAGAACGAACCGCCGCGGCGCTCGCTGAAATGGCCAATCTGCAGCCACACGCGCGCCGTCTCGAACAGGATCTCGGCACCTTTTTCGCGCATGAAGCCATCGTCGCCGCTGACGTCCACGTAGTAGCGCACCGCGAATGCCACCGCGGCATTGATGTGGTATTGCGCCGAACCGCTGGGGAAGTACGACGAACACTCGTCGCCGCTGATGGTGCGCCAGGCGTAGAGCGCGCCCTGGGCATGGTCCATTTCGCGCGCATGCTGGCGCGCGCGGTCGAGCGTGCGGTAGCGATACTCGAGCATGTTGCGCGCGGCGTCCGGGGCGACCGGCGCCAGCGCGGGCAGCATGAAGGCCTCGGTGTCCCAGAAATAGTGACCCTCGTAACCCTCGCCCGTCAGTCCCTTGGCCGCGGTGCTGCTGGTGCCGTCCCGTCCACTGGACTGGAACAGATGGAACAGGTTGAAGCGCAGCGACTGCTCGACACGGGCATCGTCGATAGCCAGGTCGACTTCGTTCCAGAAATGTTCGAGCGTGCCGGCCTGTGCCGACAACAGTGCCGGATAGCCTCGCGCGCTCGCCCGATCGAGCGTTGCCTCGGCTTCCT
This sequence comes from Luteibacter sp., assembly GCA_036009745.1. GTDB lineage: Bacteria > Pseudomonadota > Gammaproteobacteria > Xanthomonadales > Rhodanobacteraceae > Luteibacter. Next base: position 37,178 of record DASYLE010000071.1, read on the forward strand.
CATGCAAGGTATCCACCGTTGTTCCTGCGCCAGGCGACGTCCAGGCATAGGCCACGAATTTCTCGATCGCCACGGTCTCGTGGGGGCGAAGCGTTCCATCGAAGCGCTGGGCAACGCCGCGCGAGGTGCGCATGGCGTCGCCGAAAGCCAGATCGCCACCCGCCACGCGATGGCGCTGCGCGCAGATCAGGCCAATGTCGCTATGGGTGGTCTGCTGCACGACCCAGGCGCTACGTTCGTCGGCCTGCGCCTGGCGAATGTGCAGGCCGCCGTGCAGCGGCGCACCGATACGCGGGTCGTCACCCTGCTCGACCGGCTCGCGGTCGGCATCGATGGCCGATTCCAGGCTGATCGGTCCGTTGTAGTCCACCGAGGTCACCGCGTAACGCATGGCGAGCAGGCCCGGTTCGTCCAGAGCCACGATTCGCTCGGCGGCGATCTGGAATGTATGGCCTTCCGGCGAACGCCAGCTCAACTGGCGGCGATAACAGGCACGACGGAGGTCGAGTTCACGGGAAAACGACAGCCATTCGCCTTCGGACAAGCGCACGGCCTTGTCGCCCAGGCGCAGGCGGATACGCGTGGCATCGGCCACGGGCACGCGCGTGTCGGTATGCCGGGCGAAGCCGGAGAAGCGCTCGTGATACTCGATCGGCGAACGCTCCCAAGCGGCGGCCAGGAAACTGCATTGGCTGGCGTTATCGCCCTCTTCCAGGCCACCACGGACGCCAAGCGCGCCATTGGCCAGGGCAAAGAGACTTTCGTCCCTGGCAAAGCTCGCCGGGTCGGTATCGTGACGGACCAGGGTCCAGGGATCGCAGGAGCCTTGGGTACGGTCCGACGCGGGGGCTGGAGCGGGCTTTAGCACGTTTGAAATCTCGGGGACAATTGTTGTTGTTATCGATATCAATGGCAGGCACTCAAAACCCCAGGCCTGTTGGAGGCGGACATTGCCAGCTATTGTTATCGATATCAATAGGCCAGCTGGCCGTGTTTACAATTTCGTCACGCACCGCTTACGACTTGGCGCGTACCATCGTGCAGCGCGTTTTACGCCCTCGTGCTTTACAGTAGATTGGCTCCCGGCGCTGCCCGGGCTCTGGAATGGGCAGCTGGCGGTCGCCGGCCGTGTGGTAAAGGAGGCGTGGGCCGTTGAGCCGGACCAGTAAACCCAATGCAGGCCGCGCGCGTTCGTCCAACCCAACCATGGCGGACCTCGCCCGGCTATCCGGCGTCTCGAAGATCACCGTGTCGCGCGCCCTCGCCGACAGCCCCCTGGTCAATCCCGAGACCCGCTCGCGCATCCAGGCCCTTGCCCGCGAACACAACTACAAGCTCAATGTGAATGCGCGCAACCTGCGCTTGCGCAGCAGCAATACCGTGGCGGTCATCGTCGAGATGAAGCCTTCGCTCCAGCGAACCATGTTCGACCCCTACCCGCTCGTGCTGCTGGGCGGCATCTCCCAGGAACTGACCGCCGCTGGTTACAGCGTGCTGCTGACCACGCGGCAAGGCGCATCGGCCGCCGCGGTCCAGGCCGCCGATGGCCTCATCCTGCTCGGACAAGGCCCAAACCAGGACGCCGTGCGCCGCTTCGACAAACTCGGCCTGCCCATGGTGGTCTGGGGCGCGTCACTGGGCGACAACCACGTCACCATCGGCAGCGACAACCGCGGTGGCGGGGCGGCCGTCGCCGATCACTTCCATGCGCTGGGGCGACGGCGCCCCATCTTCATCGGCAATCCGAGCCACCCGGAAATCTTCGATCGCCTCAACGGCTTCGTCGATGCGCTGGCGGCGCGCGGCATCAAGCCGCTGTTGTTGCGCCGCGATGCCTTTACCCCCGAATCCGGCGCGGACGCGGTGCAGTCGGTGCACGCGCGCGGAGTCAGCTTCGATGCGATCTTCGCCAGCAACGACCTGCTGGCGATGGGCGCGATTCGCGCCACCCGCGAACTGGGGCTCTCCGTGCCCGGCGACGTTTCCGTGGTCGGTTACGACGATATGCCGGTGGGCGCGAGCTTCCTGCCGCCGCTCAGCACCGTCCGCCAGGACTGGCAGCAGGGCGGCATCCTGCTCGCCCAGAAGGTACTGGCCCTGATCCGCCATGAAACCGCGGCATCGGAAAGCCTGCCGGTCGAACTGGTCGTCCGCGTTACCTGACCGCCTGCTGCGCCCCCAGGTGCCGGTCGAAGAAGCGCACCATCACCGCATAGGCCTCTTTCGACTCGGGCAGCTCCGGGTCGGAGAAGAAGGCATGCCACATGCCGTCCCACACATGCAGTTCCGTTTCGACGCCGGCGTTGGTCAGCAACCGCTGGCTCTGCAACACCGAACTCATCGCGAAGTCGCGTGAACCGCTGATCAGCAATGTCGGCGGGAACTTCGCCAGGATCGCCGGCGAGTTCCCCGGGAACACCATGGGATCGCTCGCCTTCGCGCCCTTGAAGTACGGCAGGTCTTCGAGCCTGAGCGGTGTCGGCTCGATCGGATCGCCACTCAAGGCTGGACCGATAAACGTCGAATCGCCACCCATCGCGGCAACCGAGCCACAGAACGTACCGATCGCACCGGGCGTTTTCACGCCGTCGCGAATCAGCCGCGCCACTACTTCGCCAGTCAGCACGCCGCCAGCCGAGCAACCGTAGATACCAATGTCTTCGGCGGCATGATCCTTGAGCAAGGCGCGATAGACCGCTTCGACATCATCGCTCGCCGCGGGAAACGTATGCTCCGGACCTTGCCGGTAATCCACGCCAATGACCTTGACCCGGCCGAGGCTGGCTACAGGAATGGCCTCCACCAGCACGCCGCTATGCGCACCCCACAGAAAGCCGCCACCATGGAGATTGATCAGTACGCGCTTCGGATTGGCCTCGCCCGCGGCGGGCTCGACGATATCCACGCCGATGCCGGCGATCGTGCCGCTGCTGATGCGCACGGGGTAGATCTTCTGCATGCGCGCAGCACGATCGGCATTGATCTTGTCGTAGAAGCTGCGGCTGGCGTCGATACTCCCGCCGAGGCCGGGCGACTTCCGGTTCTCCACCATCATCTGCGCGAAACGCTTGCGCGCCTCGGGCGAGGCATAGGACGAGAACGGCGCCGTGAACGCGGGAATGGCCAGGCTGCCGTCGCTTGCCGCCACCGCACGCGGAGGCTCGGCCGCAGTGGCGCCTCCCGCCAGCGCCAATGCAAACATCGCGGTGAAGACCTTAAAGCTAATGTGTGGAACGCGCATTGCCTACTCCCAGGATCGTTGATATCGATGACAGGTATCGCCCGTGCCCGCGCATGTATAGTCCCGTCGTTGCCCTACGGCAAGGCGGCGGCGCCGCGACACGCACACTCAATCCGGAATACGCATGGCAATGGCTCGATGCTTTCGGCCCCTGGCATTGATCTGCCTTGGACTCGCTCCCTGCACGATTCCCGCGCTTGCCGCGGACGACACGACGGACCGGCTCGCCATCCAGAGCGAAGCGGTCGGCCCGCAACACTTCCTCGCCGTGCACGGCCAGCGAGCGTTGATCCAGGGTTATACCGGCGCGGGACTGGAGGTGTGGACCTATCCGCTGCAGCTTCTCGACGGCTACCAGGTGACGTTTCGCGAACAGGGTGCGACGAGCGCGGTTGATGCGGCGACCTTGCTACGCAGCGTCCGCTATGCACCCGATACCGTGATCCGCACGTATGTCGGGCCCGACTACGTCGTACGCGAAACGCTTTTCGTGCCGCTGAACCGGCCGGCAGCGATCATCGGTTATAGCGTCGACAGCCCGAAGCCGATCGACATCGCCGTCGGCTTCCATCCGGTATTGGACCTGATGTGGCCCGGAGCGATCGGCGGCCAGGCCACGAGGTGGGACACGACTGCCTCGGCCTATGTGTTGTTCGAGCCGCTGCAACGGTTCGCCGCCTTTGTCGCATCGCCCGATATGGACACGCACGACAAGCCCGTTAACGGTGCCTTGCAGGCACAGCAGGGACGGGTCGCCTTCTCGATGCAGACCAGCGGCAAGTCCACCCACCGGACGGCGACGGTTGTCATGGGCCTGCTCGATCCGGCGACAATGGCACCGGCCGTCGCGATAAAGCGCCTGTTGGCCGAACGGCCGGCCATGGAACGGGAAGCGAAGGCACATTACGCCGCTCTCGAAGGCGATCAGCTACAGATCGTCACGCCGGATGCGAGCGTCAACAGCGCGCTCGCATGGGCGAACGTGGCGCTGGACCAGTCCTGGGTATGCAGTCCGACACTCGGCTGTGGCGTGACCGCGGGCTATGGCCCCTCGCGTAATGCGCGGCGTCCGCAGTACGAATGGTTCTTCGCCGGTGACGGCATGATCGCGGCGGATGCGATGGTCGCCACCGGGCAATATTCGCGCGCAAAAGATGAATATATCTTCATCATGAAACACCAGGATCCGGCCACCGGCATGATCTGGCATGAACTCTCGCAGAGTGCGAGTTTCATGGACTGGAAAGCCTATCCATACATGTACGTCCATGTGGACACCAGCTTCCAGTTCCTGGCAGCAGTCGAGCGTTATGTCGCCGCCACGGGTGACACCGCCTTTGTCGCCGAACACTGGGCGTCGCTTGAGGCGGCCTATCGCTACTGCCAGTCGCTGATAGACGCAAAGGATGGACTGCCACGCATCCCGGCGGACAAGGAAGGCCCCAACGAACAGGACCGCCTGACCGACGAACTGTCCCTGTCGGCCGGATGGATGAAAGCCTCCGCGGCCTTCGCCCGGATGGCACGCCTGTCCGGGCATGCCGACGAAGCCGTACTGGCCGATCGATCCAGCACGACGGCCCGTGCGTCGATCGCCCGCCGTTACGGGCCAGGCAACGGTCATGGATGGATAGATGGTTATACGGCTTCGGGCAAACCCGTCAACGGGCGCGGCTCGGATGCCATGAACCTCGTTGAGAACCGGGTCCTGACAACAGGACAAAGCGATGGGATCCTCGACCAGATCGCCACTGCCGACTACCAGAGCGACTGGGGCACACGCGGCATGCCCGCAAGCGCACCCGGCGCCGATCCTTCTTCGTACGCCCATGGCAGCGTTTCGGCGCTGCGAACCGCTGAAGTCGCCGCCGCCTACTGGCGGGCCCACCGTCCTTACACGGCATTTCCGATCTGGCAGTCGCTGATGCCATGGAACCTGCTGGACTCGCCGGGTCATATCCATGAAGTGGCCGCGGGCGATTTCTATCACCAGCAGGTCGAATCGGTGCCCGAGCAGACCTGGTCATCCGCTGGCCTGCTCTCCTCGACCGTCGGCGGCCTGCTGGGCCTCGACGTCCAGGCCATGGAGCGGCGCCTGGTATTCGCGCCGAACCTGCCGGCCGCGTGGGACACGCTGGCCGTGAACCATATCCATCTGCCGGGTAGCAACGCGGACATTTCATTGCAGCGTGTCGACGATGGCCTGGCTTTTACCGTGCACAACGATGGCCAGCCATTCACGCTGCGCTTTTCGCCGACCCTTCCCCTGGGAGCGAAGCTCACGGGCACGACCGTGGACGGCCACGCCATCCAGGCCACGCAGGAAGACCATGCACAGGATTCGCATGCCGTCGCCGAGTTCGCCGTCGGCCAGGGAACCCTGCACGGACGTGTGAGCTACCAGGGTGGCGTCGAGATCGGCGTTCCACCAGTGGCGCTTGCACCGGGAGATCGCAGCAGCGGAATCAAGATCACCGGCGTCGCTTACAAGAATGCGATCCTGACGATCGGCGCCGATGCCGCGCTCTCACGCGAGTCGATCATCGACCTGCGCACGGACGAAACCGTGCTCGATGTGAAGGGAGCGCAAGTGCGCCCTGCAGGTACCCATCGCTACCAGCTCATCGTGCCGGCCCAACCTGCGGACAACGCCACGGACTATCGCCATGTCGAGATCACCGTGTCGACGGGACCTACACCGCGCAAGTGAAATAGAACCCGAAATAGCGATCCAGCGAAAGCTCCGGATGGAACGGGATCTCGCAGCTGCGATGCGGGTTTTCCCAACGGTCCTTCATGACATAGCCGAGTGCCCTCAGGCCATCGACGAATTCGCGCTCCGCCGTGATCCGGTAGGGGCAGCAGGCGGTGCCCATGTTCTGCACGGTGAAATACGAGGTCGAGGTGTGGATCGGCACGGAGTTCAGCAGCAGGTGCCTTGGCAAGCGCTCGAGTCCCTTCAGCAGGTCGAGGAGCGTGTAGTCGAGGTACTGCAGTGAGCCGGCCGCGAAGAAAATGTCGACACCGCTGGCGTCGCTCCGCTCGCCGGTGAAACTCAAGCGCATCAGCTGATCGTGTGTTGCGGCGAAGGCCGCACCCGATGTGGCCACGGCGGGCACGTCGAGGATCTGCCAGCGAAGGTTTTCCGGGTAGTGCATGTAACGCTGGTAAGCGTAATACGCGATGCCGATATGGCCACCGAGGTCGAACACCGACGCATTGCCCGCGTCGAAGAGCTTCGACAGCCACAACATGACGGGATAGTCATTGATGAATACGCGACGCGTACGATCCCGATATAGCTCCGCGCAAGGCTGATTGTCGTAACTCGCCGCGCGCGCGGGCGGCACACTGGCCTGGGCGTCGGCGAAGCTCTCGAATACACCGCGATAGAGGTTTTTCGTCGGCGTGTCATGGGAGAAGAACTGGCGCGCATAGCGTGATTCGCGCCAGTGCTGGACGCCCAGCAGGTCGGCGGCATGTTCACCGACGCTGCGTATTGCAGGATGAATAGACATGACGGCCGTCTACTTCGGGGACTGATAAGCCTTTTTACAGCCCGCGACACGAGGCGACCATACGGCATACGTTCTAGCGCAAAGGCAAGAGGCCTCCGCGCATGTCGCGAAAAATCGAGCGTGAATGCGTGAAAAATTCTCCGCGCGTTCACGTCCCCATCACGCCGCGTGCGAGCTCACGCCGGCAAGGGTACGTCCTGGGCGCGCACCGCGCGCAGCATCGCCTGGGGCGGCTGGCCGAACGCGCGCAGGAACGCGCGACGCATCCGCTCGCGGTCGCCGAAGCCGGTTTCCCTCGCGATGGCATCGACCGAATGACGACCGGCTTCCATCATCAGCCGCGCCGCCTCGACCCGCAGTTGTTCGACCGCGCGCGCTGGCGACTCACCTGTCTCAGCGCGGAACGTACGACTGAACTGGCGGGGGCTCAGGTGCGCGACCTCCGCCAGTTGCTCCACCGACAACTCCGCCTGCAGGTTCTGTCGCGCCCAGGCCAGCGCGCCCTGGATGCGATCGGACTTCGGCTCCAGCTCGAGCAGGGTCGAAAACTGCGACTGGCCGCCAGCACGGCGGTGGTAGAGCACCAGCTTCCGTGCGACATCCCGGGCCACCGCGACGCCGGCATCCTTTTCCACCAGCGCCAGGGCCAGGTCGAGGCAGGCGGTCATGCCCGCCGAGGTCCAGACCGGACCGTCGATCACGAAAATCCGGTCTTCATCCATGGTTACCGCCGGGTAAGCCTGGCGGAAATCGCGCGCAAAAGCCCAGTGCGTCGTCGCATGGCGCCCCTCGAGCAGACCGGCCTTGGCCAGGGCGAACGCCCCCGTACACGCCGCACCTACCCGACGGGACACCGTCGCCGCTTCACGCAGATAGGCAATCAGGCCAGGCGAATGCTCGACCAGGTGATTGTCGCCGGCCACCACCACGGTGTCGAAAACCTCGCCGGCAAACGCCCGCGTATCGATCGTGAATCCCGCCGACGAAGGTACGGGGCCGCCCTTTTCGGACAACAAGGTGAGGCTGTAGAGCGGTTCGTCGAAGGCCATGTTGGCGAATTCGAAGACCGTGGTCAGGGCCAGGCTCATGACCTGGAAGCCCGGGAACAGGATGACGCCAACGCTGAGCATGACTGAAAACCTCCGGATGTCCTAAAAGGTTGCATCCACGACATTGAAGCCATCATAGGGCAAGCCTATTCTTTGCTGCAAGGCCGGCGCCGCCGGCAGGAGCTAACACCATGAACAGCAAAACCACCCTGGGCACCGCCCTCATCACGGGCGCATCGTCGGGCATTGGCGCCGTGTACGCCGATCGCCTGGCCCGTCGCGGCTACGACCTCATCCTGGTCGCACGCAACCGCGATCGCCTCGACGTGCTGGCCACCCGCCTGGCCGCCGAGACCGGGCGCCATGTCAAGGCCGTCGTCGCCGACCTTGGCGTGACCGCCGACCTGCGCCGGGTCGAGGAGATCCTGCGCACGGATACGAGCATCACCGCCCTGGTCAACAACGCCGGCGTCGGTGCCACCGCGCCCCTGCTGCAGTCGGACCCGGACAAGATGGACGCGATGATCGCGCTCAACGTGACCAGCCTGACCCGCCTGGCCTCCGCCGTAGCCCCGCAGTTCGTCGCACGGGGCAAGGGCACGCTGGTCAATATTTCCTCGATCGTCGCGGTAGCGCCGGAAATGCTCAACGGCGTGTATGGCGGCAGCAAGGCCTACGTGCTCGCCTTCAGCCAGTCGCTGCACCACGAACTGGCCGATAAGGGCCTGCGCATCCAGGCCGTGCTCCCCGGAGCGACCAGCACCGAGTTCTGGGGCATCGCCGGCTTGCCCATCCAGCATTTGCCGACGGAAATCGTGATGACCGCCGAAGACATGGTCGATGCGGCACTCGCCGGCCTCGATCAGGGCGAACTGGTCACGATTCCGTCCTTGCCGGATGCGGCCGACTGGAACGCCTACGAGTCGGCACGACAGACGCTGCGCCCGAACCTCTCGCACAGCAAACCGGCCGCACGCTACAAGACAACCGCCACCGCTTGATCAGGGCGCGGTATACGAGATCGCCTTGACCGAACCCCGGTCGAGGCGACGCTCGTCGTGGCGTCCCGTGGCCCGCGCCTGCCGTGTGCACTTGTCCTTGATACGCCATGGCGTTGAATAGCGGCCCAACGAGATGCCAGGCCGCCATGAAGACCTATCGCAAGCAGGACTTTCCGCTGGACCAGATTCGCCGCTTCCTCGAACCCGGACCGATCGTCCTGGTCAGTTCCGCGTGGAAAGACGAGACCAATATCATGACCATGGGCTGGCACATGATGATGGGTTTCAGCCCTGCCCTGTTCGCCTGCTACATCTGGGAAGGCGACTACAGCTTCGACCTGCTGCGTAAGAGCAGGCAGTGCGTGATCAATCTCCCGACCAGGGACCTGCTCGATACCGTGGTTGGCATCGGCAATACCACCGGCGCCGACATCGACAAGTTCGAGACCTTCGGCCTGACGGCCCAGCGGGCCGACAAGGTGGACGCACCGCTGATCAAGGAGTGCTACGCGAACTTCGAATGCCGCCTCGCCGATGGCCGGCAGATCGCGAAACACGGCCTGTTCATCTGGGAAGTGGTCAAGGCACACGTGGCACGCTCGCCGAAGCTGCCTGAAACCGTGCACTACCGCGGCGACGGCGTCTTCATGGTGTCCGGCGAATCGGTCTCCCGGCGCAGGCAGTTCAAACCCGAGAACCTCTGACGCCTCAGTCGTTCGCGGCGCGCTCGCCAAGGCCGGACATCAGCGCGACCGCACTGGCCAGCAACATCTCATAAGCAGCCTTCCGCCGCTGGCGGAAGGCCCGCTGCCGCTCGGCGTTGCTCAGCGCCCTGCCGGTGCGCGGCCGGCCACGCTGCCGCTTCACGAACAGGGGCATTTCCAGGGTTCCGGGATCGCGTGCGTCTCTCATGGGCGCTATTTTCGTTACGTAACGGAAAATTGCAAGTTTTATTTTTGCCACGTAACGAAAAATGCAAAAACCGCGAATACGTCTCTCCACTGCGCCTTTTCGCTACGTAACGAAAAATGCCCGTGATGTTTTTTTGCGACGTAACGAAAAAGGGGCCGAGCGCTTTCAGACGAGCCTTATGGGCTTCAGATCACGGCAAGATCGAGCCGCCGTGTCAGCAACTCGCGCGAGCCGCCGAGGATCGCCGCGGATTGCGCCGAGTTCGGCTCGATCCGCGCCAGCGACAGTGCACCGACCATTTCGGAAAGCGCCGAGCGCGCCAGGGTCTCGGCATCGGCCCCTCCGTTCGCGGCGATCGCCTCGGCCAGGCTGTCGATCAGCCGCTTCACGCCCTTGGCGAACTGTTTGCGCGAGACCGCGGACAGTCGTGGCAAATCCGACGATAACGCGGCCATCGGGCAGCCGCTACCGCGCGCATCGCGATGCGCGGGAGACAGATAAAACGCGAGGTAACTCGCAAGGCCTTCGCCCGGCGGCCGGCCATCCAGGTGGTGGCGAAGGCGCGCATCCGCATCGATGAACATCTGCTCGATCGCATCGGCGACCAGGGCCTCCTTCGAGGCGAAGTGCGCATAGAAGCCGCCATGGGTCAGGCCGGCCTCGGCCATGACGCCGGCCACGGCGATCCGGTCCGGACCGTCGGCGCGGATCGCCTTGGCCGCGGCTTTCAGGACTTTTTCCCGGGTTTTTTGCTTGTGCTCCGCGTCGTAGCGCATGCTCGCTCGCCGGTTACTGATATGACAGACATAATACCATCATCCTGGCAGCCACGCATGTGGGCGGATCCGCGAGTAAACTGGACGTATGAGTTCATCCCTCGCCGCCCTTCCGACCAACCCCGAAGAAATCCCCGATGAACGCCTGGAGCGCTTCGTCGACGCGCACGCGCGTCTGTTCGTATTGACGGGCGCTGGCTGCAGTACCGATTCGGGCATACCCGATTACCGTGATACCGAAGGCGCGTGGAAACGCAGCCCGCCGATGACCTACCAGCTGTTCATGGGCTCGGAAACCGCGCGGGCTCGCTATTGGGCGCGCAGCATGATCGGTTGGCGCCACTTTGGCCGGGCGCAACCCAATGCCACTCATCGCGCTCTGGCTGAACTCGGCCGGCGCGGCCGCGTCGAGGCATTGATGACGCAGAACGTGGATGGCCTGCATGAAGCTGCCGGCAGCACCGGCGTCATCGACCTGCACGGTCGGCTTGACCGCGTGCGCTGCATGGATTGTGGCGATATCGCGCCCCGCGCACCGTTCCAGCGGCAATTGGCCGATGGCAATCCCGGCTGGCTGGACCGCCAGGCCGCGCACGCGCCTGATGGCGATGCCGACCTGGAGGCCGACGACTTCAACGACTTCGTCGTTCCGACCTGCCTGCATTGTGGCGGCGTGCTGAAACCGGACGTGGTCTATTTCGGCGAGAACGTGCCACGCGAGCGCGTCGAACGCGCCATGCACCACCTGCACCGTGCGGATGCGATGCTGGTGGTCGGCTCATCGTTGATGGTCTATTCCGGTTACCGCTTCGTCGTCGAAGCGAGCCGCCGCGGCATCCCGATCGCCGCGGTCAACCTCGGCATCACCCGCGCCGATGCCTTGCTGACCCTGAAGGTCCAGGCGTCCTGCGCCGAAGCACTGGCGTTCGTCCGGCCGTAAGCGCAGCTCCCGTTGAAGGAGCGCACCTTGTGTGCGAGTCCATTGGGGCCGTGTCGTTCCAGAGCCGGCGACCGGGCTAGTCACGGCCCCAAAGGACTCGCGCACAGGGTGCGCTCCCACAACAGCAGCCTAGCGACGGGCGCGAAAGAATTGCCGCAGCATGTCGCTGGCTTCGTCCGCCATCAAACCGGCGTCGACGACAATGCGATGGTTGTGGTGCGGCGATACCAGCGTATCGAATACGCTGCCGGCGGCGCCGGTCTTCGGGTCGCCGGCGCCGTAGACCACCCGCGCCACCCGCGCATGGACCAGCGCCATCGAGCACATCGCGCAAGGCTCGAGCGTCACATACAGCGTCGCACCGGGAAGCCGGTAGTTGCCGACCGTCTGCCCCGCCTCGCGCACGGCCTGGATCTCGGCATGCGCGGTCGGGTCGTTGAGCGTGATGTTGCGGTTCCAGCCCTCGCCGATGGCGACGCCGTCAAGCACCAGCACGGCGCCAACCGGCACTTCACCCTCGGCATCGCGCGCATGGGCAGCAAGGGACAGCGCGCGCCGCATCCACCGCTCGTCTTCGGCGGAGAATGCGGCATCACTCAATGGAATCGAGCCTTGATGGATATTTGGTCATATCCCATTGTAAAGACTATCGATATGCCCTTGCTAGCGACGGCACGATGTGGGCAGGTAGCGATTGGGCACCGAATTGATATTCGGATTAGTGCACGTCCACTGTATTGAACCGCCTGTTGTTACCGCTGACAACCCGATTCCAAGCCCTTTGATCTTGCTGTTCGCATCATCGCCATTGAAAAGCACCAAGATCATGCCGAGCCGACTACTGGCGTCCACCTGGCTAACGTACCGCCCCTTGATCGTCGTCTGGTTGGGTAGACCCGCCGAATCGGCCGTAGAGGGAAAGCGTCCGGTACTGGCGTAATACTCCTCCAAAGCCACCTTCGCCTCTCCAGTGAGCGTATAGCCCTCCGACACCTGCGCCCTGATCACATAATCCTGGTACGCCGGAATCGCGATCGCGGCGAGGATGGCGATGATCGCGACGACGATCATGAGTTCGATCAGCGTAAAGCCTTGCTGCACAGGTTTCATCGCGGCGGAGTCTCGAGAATGGCTCGCCGGACGGTGCGCCGGCACAACGCCCGCGCCAGGGCACGAGCGGGACGCCGGGACTACCGGCGCTTGGAAAATAACGATGGAGTGGTGCGTGGCATCGGAACGGCTTGCTGCCGTTCCTCCCCCTCAGGAAGCCACGTCAGCGGGCATAGCTTACCGGTCGCCACGGCGACGGACTAGCGCGATCGCGATTATTTTCGGGGCAGTTCCGTGATGGAGTCGGCAACTGGCGCGGCGACCTGGATCATATACGTTGCAGCCAGAGTCCTTTCAGATACTCGCCCTCGGGAAATGCCGCCAGGGTCGGGTGATCGAGGCCCGCGCCCAACCGGCCAAGGATGCGTACGTCGATACCCGCATCGGCGGCGGCATCGGCGACGATGGCCCGGAACATCGATGCATCGATGGCCCCGGAGCAGGAAAACGTCGCCAGCAGCCCGCCTGGTCGCAACAACTTGAGCCCCAGCAGATTGATGTCCTTGTAAGCACGCGACGCCCGCTCGACCTGCTGTTGCGAGGCGGCGAATTTCGGCGGATCGAGCACCACCATGTCGAAGCGCCGCCCTTCCTCGTGCAGGTTGCGCAAGGCCTTGAACGCGTCGGCGTCGAGCCAGGTCGCGCGCACGGGATCGAAATGGTTGGCGAGGACGTTGGCCTCGGCGTGCGCCAGTGCCTCGCCCGATGAATCGATGGACACCACATGGCGTGCGCCACCGTGCAAGGCCGCAAGCGAAAAACCGCCGGTGTAACAAAAGCAGTTCAGTACGTCGCGCCCTTCAGCGTGTCGCGCGATCAGGCCACGACTGTCGCGCTGGTCGATATAGAAACCCGTCTTGTGCCCGCGACGGACGTCGACCCGGTAACGGACACCGGCCTCGTCGACGGTCAGCCATTCGGGAGGCGCTTCACCCGCCAGCACGCCCGTGGTGCGTACCAGCCCCTCTTTCTCCCGCACCGACACGTCGGAGCGTTCGTAGACATGCGGACAGCCCGTAGCGGCGGTCAGCGCATCGACGATCGCGGACTTCCACGCGTCGACACCGACGGCCATGAACTGACAGACCAGTTGCCCACGATCGCCATCGACGGATTCGTAGCGATCGACGATCAGGCCCGGCAACCCGTCCGCCTCGCCGAAAACCAGTCGCACCGCACCGGTTCCAACGACCATCGCGTCCCGATGGGCAAGCGCGCGCTGCACGCGGCGTTTGAAGAAGGCATGGTCGATGGGCTCGCTTTCCTCGAAGCTCCAGATCCGCGCGCGTATCGCGGATACGGGGCTATAAGCCGCACGGGCGAGGAAACGACCGTTATGCGCATGCACCAAGACGGTCGCGCCCGGGGCTGGCCGTCCTTCGACGCGCTCCACAGCACCGGCGAACAACCATGGATGCCGGCGCTGGAGGGCTTTTTCCTTACCGGGTTTCAACACAAGGACAGGCATCGTTCCACCGAACAACGACTCACGTCAGCGGAGACGCCGCAGCGGCAAGCTTTGCCCCGTCGGCGCGGTGACTTACGCGCTATGAGCTTGCGGATCCGGGGTGGATCGCATCATAGAACGCCGGCGGACGTTCAGGATGTAAAGAATCTGGAACCAATTCGCTCGATCTCGGCCTCGCCTTCGGCCAATGCCTCGGCGCTGGTGTGCACGGAGTAATTGCCGAGTACCAGGTCGTGCGGATGCTTCACCGCGGAACCGAGGACGAAGCGGGTAGCGTCCACGGCTTCCAGTTCGATAGCGTTGTCGCCTTCAACGAACACAATCAGTTCGCCGGCGTCGATCGTATCCGGCGCAAGCAACGTGCCCTGCTGCACGGCTATCCAGGCCACGTCGTGACTGGCGGGTGGCTGGTAACGCCATCGCTCGCCTGCTTTCAACCGGACGTCCAGGTAGTTGATACCGGGTGGCGCGGACACACGGGCACTTACCTTGCCATACGAACCCAGGATCACACGTACCGGCCCCTCGGCGGGTACATCGTCGGCGGACAGGTAGCGACTCTCGGGCACGCCGTTCTCCAGCCCGGGCGGTAGCGCAACCCACAGCTGGAATCCCTTGGCGCGCACTTCGCCCTCGACGCTGCCCGAATGCCACACACCGTTGCCGGCACGCATCCATTCGATGCCGCCGGCGTCAAGCACGCCCTTCACGCCGGTGGTTTCGGCGAAACCGATCTGGCCGTCGATCACCACGGTAAGCGTGGCGATGCCCGAATGCGGATGCCAGCCGAACATCGGCCCGCCCTTCGGCTCGATATCGAAGGCATCGAGGAAGACGAAAGGCTTGAGCGATTGCCCGAGATCGCCCGGGCTCATCAACCGGGTGATCGCTCCGTGCGAACGTCCCCGTGTGCGGAACGCGATGGGACGTGCGCCCGATACAGCAGGAAGGTTCGCCGGAGCACTCATCACGGTGTCGACTTAGTTGGCGAAGAGCTTGTTCGCCGTTTCGGCGATCAGCTTGCCCTGGTGACGCGCGCCTTCCAGCTCGATCGCGCTCGGCTGACGCTGGCCCTGGCCACCGGCGACCGTAGTCGCGCCATACGGGCTACCGCCGACGATCTCGTCGATCGTCATCTGGCCCTGGTGGCTGTACGGCAGGCCGACGATGGTCATGCCGAAGTGCATCAGGTTGGTGATGATCGAGAACAGGGTCTGTTCCTGGCCGCCGTGCTGGGTCGCGGTCGAGGTGAACGCGCCACCGACCTTGCCGTTCAGCGCGCCACTCATCCACAGGCCACCGGCCTGGTCAAGAAAGCTGGCCATCTGCGAAGCCATGCGACCGAAGCGCGTCGGGCAACCGACGATGACCGCGTCGTAATTGGCCAGGTCGTCAATCACGGCGACCGGCGCACCCTGCTCGAGCTTGAAATGGAAGGCCGCGGCGACTTCCGGCGGCGCGGTTTCCGGCACGCGCTTGATATCGACGGTGGCGCCAGCCGAACGGGCGCCTTCGGCCATGGCCTGGGCCATCGTTTCGATATGACCGTAGGAGGAGTAATAGAGGACGAGGACCTTGGACATGGGGTGTTCCTGCAGGGGCGAAGGAGGCGTAGCGCCTGAGCATAGGCAGGGACGGATTACTCTACTAGACGGTATAGTTGGATGTCTGACATCCATATATCGAAGCAATCTCCTGCGGGGCCCGAACATGCTCGATCTGAACCAGGTCTTCCTTTTCGTCGAAATCGTCCGCGCAGGCAGTTTCGCCGAGGCCTCGCGCCGGCTAGGGGTACCGGCAAACACGGTCAGCCGGCACATCCGTCAGCTCGAAGCCGAACTGGATACCCGGCTCATGCATCGCTCCACGCGGAAGCTGACCCTGACCGCGGCGGGGCAAGCCTTTTTCGAACGCTGCGCGCCTTCGGTCAGCGAACTCTCGCAGGCCGGCCAGGAGTTCGCCGACGGCAACGACCAGCCAGGCGGGCTGGTCCGCGTCGCGGCACCGGCAGGATTCTTCGATCTGTTTCCCGTCGAATGGATCGCGGATTTCCTCGCCGCCCATCCGCGGGTGCGCATGGAATTCGTGCTCGACGATGCGAAGACCGATATGGTCGGTCAAAGCATCGACGTGGCCTTGCGCGCCGGCCGACTGGTCGATGGCAATACCGTGGGCCGCAAGCTCGCCGATACGCATTTCGGCCTCGTCGCCAGCCCGGCCTATCTCGCGCGGCGCGGCACGCCTGCCGCACCGCGGGACATCGATGGGCACGATTGTATTCCGCTATCGCAGCGTTCCGGTCCGGTCGACTGGCGACTCGAGGCCGGCGACGGGCCGGTCGACATACAGGTCACGGGGCGGTTTCGCGCCAATACGGCGCGCGCGGTCTTGCAGGCCGCGGTAGCCGGCCTCGGCATCGCCCTGTTGCCGGAGCCGCTGGTCGCCGCCGACGTCGAAGCGGGTCGTCTCATCAGGGTGCTGCCGGCGTACCGACAGGAGAGCGCGAGCCTGTACGCCGTCTTCCTCAGCCGCCGGCAAATCCCGCGAGCGGTATCGGCCTTCGTGGAGTTCGCCACGCAACAGCTGCTGTCCAATCACGCCTTCCTGGATCCGGCGCGAAAGACCCCGCTCAGGTAACGTCGAGCCCGCCATCGACGGTAATGACCTGCCCCGTGATCCAGGCGCCGGCGGGCGATGCCAGCGACACGATCCACGCGGCGACATCGTCGGGCGTGCCACGTCGGCCAAGCGGAATGCGCTCACGCTCGGCCGCTTTCACGGCTTCCGCCTGCTCGTGCGACAGCGCCATGCGCTCCACCAGGAATTCCGTTTCAGTCGGGCCGGCCGCGATCGCGTTGACGCGGATGCCGTCGGGCGCCAACTCCAGCGCCCAGCAACGCGTCATATGCTCGAGGGCTGCCTTGCTGGCACCGTAATGCGACAGCAAGGCAGCGGCCTTATGGCCGAAGGTGCTCGAAACATTGACGATCGTGCCCCGCGTGGCTTTCAGATGCGGCAGCGCGGCCGTTGCCAGCAAGGATGCGCCGAAGACATTCACCGCGAAAATCTGCGCGATACGCGCGTGCGTCGCCTCGGACAAGGGCAGGATCGCACCGGCGCCGGCGTTGTTGACCAGCACATCCAGGCGCCCATAGCGCTCGATCACATGGTCGACGGTTCGTGCCGCATGATCGGCCTCGGCGGCATCCGCGACGAGGAAGTCGATCCGCGGATGGCTGCCGGCGAGCAACTCCAGCGGTTCGATACGCCGCCCTGTCACGATCACCCGCGCCCCTGCATCCGCGAAACGCAAAGCCGCCGCGCGACCGATCCCGGCGCCGCCGCCGGTGACGAGGACGACTTTCTCTTCGAACATGCTCATGGAAATTCCTGGCCGATGGCAACGGAGGGTGCATCCCCAAAGAGGGCGATGCGTTCGGAGAGACGGCGGCGCCGCTCGCTGAGCACATCAATGAGCTCATCCAGTTCGCGCAGCTTCCCGACATGCTGTGCGAGCCCGGCGGCGCACTGCTCCGCGTCGAAATTCTCGTTGCCGAAACAATGCAGGAATCCCTGGATCTGCCGCGTCGCGAAACCGCAATCGAGCAGATCCCTGATCCAGCGGACCATCGCCACCGCCACAAGGGGATAGTCGCGATAGCCGTTGGCCAGCCGCCGCGACTGGATCAGTCCCTGCGTTTCGTAATGGCGCAGGACGCGGACACTTACCCCGGCCTGGCTCGCGAGTTCACCGATGCGCATGCTGCTCTCCTTGCCGGCACTCTAGAACATTGACACTAATGTCAATGTCAATGGCATGCGGTAAAGCCTGCGAACTGCTGTGCATCGCCCAAAGGACTCGCGCACAGGGTGCGCTACCACAAGGTCGCGGCAATCGTCACTTGTAGGAGCGCACCCTGTGCGCGAGTCCTTTGGGGCCGTGCCTGCAAGAGCATGAGCTTTGCTTCAATAGCCGACGGTGAAGCGTCTGCGTATCTGCTTCGGCGTTTCGATCTCATCGAGCATGGCGATCGCATAATCCTCGAACGATATCCAGCTCTTGCCGTCGGTCGCGGTGAGCAGGCTGTCCTCGCCAAGCCTGAAGACACCGGTACGCTCGCCGGCAACGAACAACGCCGACGGACAAAGCATCGTCCACTCCAGGTCGTCGACGCCGCGAAGGATATTCAGGAATACCCTGCCCCCGTTCGCCTCGTCGTAGTACATCGCCGGAAAATCCGCTGTATCGACCAGCGCCTTGCCGGGCCCCACTTCCAGGCTACCGGCCCCGCCGACGACCAGATAGCGCTTCACGCCCGAGTGGCGCACCGCGCCGATAAGCTTGTGCGGATCGGTCACCGTGAAATGGATCGAGCTGATCACCGCGTCGTGACCGGCGAGCAAGGGTGCCAGGGCTTCCGGTGCATTGGCATCCCCGGCAACCAGACCCAGGCCATCGCGTGGCGATAGCTTCGACGGATTGCGGGAAATACCGGTAACCGTATGCCCGCGCGCGAGCGCCTCGTCGAGGAGGCGGGTACCGATCTGGCCGGTGACACCGACGATGGCGATTTTCATGATGTCTTCCTCAGACCGGGGACGGATTGCGTTCGGCGAAGCCAAGCTGATGCCAGTACGGATACGGCGGCGTCACCGCGCTCGCCTCGTCCAGGCGGCTCATCTGTTCGGCGGTCAGCGACCAGCCGACCGCGCCCAGGTTTTCGCGCAGCTGCGCTTCGTCACGCGCGCCGACGATGACATTGGCCACGGTCGGCCGTTGCAGCAACCAGTTCAGTGCGATCTGCGGGATGGTCTTGCCGGTTTCGGCGGCGACGATATCCAGCGCATCGACCACGCGATAGAGATACTCGTCGGCGACAGGCGGCCCCTTCTCCGCGGTCTTGTGCAGGCGGCTCTGTGCTGGCAGCGGTGCGCCGCGGCGCAGCTTGCCGGTCAACCTGCCCCAACCCAGCGGACTCCAGACCACGGCCGACACGCCCTGGTCGATACCGAGCGGCATCAGCTCCCACTCGTAGTCGCGGCCGATCAGCGAGTAGTACGCCTGATGGGCCACGTATCGCGGCAGGCCATATTTTTCCGAAGCGCCAAGCGACTTGGTCAGATGCCAGCCGGAGAAATTCGACACGCCGACATACCGGATCTTACCGGCACGCACCAGGTCGTCGAAGGTCTGCAGGGTTTCCTCGACCGGGGTAATCGCATCGAAACCATGCAACTGGAACAGGTCGATGTAATCCGTGCCCAGACGCTTCAGCGCGGCATCGACCGCGCGCAGCAGATGGAAGCGCGACGAGCCCACATCGTTGGCACCCTCGCCCGAACGGAAGGTCGCCTTCGTCGAAATGATGACCTGGTCGCGACGACCGGCGATGGCCTTGCCGAGGATGTCCTCGGCCATGCCCGCCGAATAGATATCGGCGCTGTCGAACATGCTCACGCCCGCTTCGATGCAGATATCGAGCAGGCGCCGCGCGCCTTCCGCATCCGTCGCGCCCCAGGCGCGAAAGAACTCGCCATCGCCACCGAACGTACCCGTGCCCAGGCTGAGCACCGGAACCTTGAACCCCGAACGACCAAGCTGCCGATATTCCATGTTGTCCTCGATTGATTGACACGCCAGCGTCCCGCGTCGCAGGGCAAGAACTTGCGTGTTAGTCTCTTTATGAGATCAACGCAGATTATGAGAGTGCAGCATGCCTGTAAAGAAGGCAGTCCAGGGTTCGCTAGTTACTTCCAGGGAACCACGCCGGCCCCGCGTGGTAAACGAGGCGCATGCGGATTGCGCCATCCGCGGCGTGCTCGATCGCCTCGGCGACAAATGGAGTTACCTGCTGATCCTCAAGCTGGCCAGGGGCCCGCAACGCTTCGGCGAATTGCGCCGCGCGGTCGACGACATCTCCCAACGCATGCTCACCGAAACCCTGCGCAGCCTGCAGCGCGATGGCCTGGTCGACCGCACCGTCTATCCGACGACACCGCCAAGCGTCGAATATCGCCTGACCGCACTCGGGAAGTCGCTGCTCGAACCGATGCAAGGCCTGGTCGCCTGGGCCGACCGCCAGCTGCCCGCAATTATCAGTGCGCGCGCGAGCTTCGACCAGGCCAACACCGGCTGATCATCACCGGGGGCGATGCGCCGCGAACAGTTCCGCCATCCAGTCGACAAAGGCGCGCACCCGCGTGCTGAGATGCCGGTTGGGCGAGTAGACGATGGATATCGGCACCGGCTCCGCCGACCATTGGCCGAGCAACCGCACCAGTTCACCTTTCTCGACATAGGGCTGGGCGAATACCGCGAGCGTATGCAGGACGCCCAGCCCCGCCAATGCCGCCACCAGCGAGGCATTGCCGTCGTTGAACGACACGAAACGGTGTCCCTCAACGGTGACGCGCTCATGTCCGGAACGAAGTTCGATCGGCACCTGGCGCCCCGTGCCTGCGTAGAAGTAGCGAATCAATGCATGGTTTCGATCCAGATCGACGGGATGACCGGGTACGCCATGGCTTGCCAGATAAGCCTCCGTCGCGCACAGCACGAAGGGAAATTCGCCGATGGTCCGGGCGATCAACGACGGATCGGTCACTTTGCCGGCGCGTACGACGCAATCGACGCCTTCGCTGATCAGATCGATCGGCCGGTCGCTGACGCCAATATCCAGTTGCAGGTCCGGATACCGCGCCTGGAACGTGGGTAGTGCGGGGATCACTACCTGGGTAGCGACCAGCGAAGGCATGTCCACGCGCAGACGGCCGCGCGGGTGAGCCTGGGCATTGGCCAGCTGTGACTCGACCTCCTGCCATTCCTCCAGCAGCCGCGACATACGCTCGTAGTACGCCATGCCGTCATTGGTCGGGGAAACCTTGCGTGTGGTGCGATTCAACAGCTTGACGCGCAGATGCGTCTCCAGCGACTGGATCAGCTTGGTCACCGTGTTCCGTGGCATCTGCAACGAGTCGGCAGCCTTGACGAAACTGCCCGCCTCGACCACCCGGGTGAATACGCGAACCGCAGTGAAATAGTCCATGGCGCCGCTCCAGTGGAGCATTGATTATCACGCAAGAAGGAACACTGATGCATATTTGAATGTATTTATTGTCCATTTGGCGACAAATAGACTGACAAGGTGTTCAATCCCTGTCAGGTCCCATGCCTAATCAAATCCGTCTGCGCGCCGTCTCCACCCACCAGGCCACATCGTCACCGGCGCCCGGTACCTGGGCGGCACTGCTCGCCATCGGCGTCGGCGCCTTCGCCCTGGTGACGACGGAATTTCTTCCGGTCGGACTCTTGCCCCAGATCGCCCACGACATGGGCGTCAGTGAGGGCCAGGCCGGTCTCGTCGTGACCCTATCCGGCGCGCTTGCCGCCATCGCCGCGCCGCTGACGATCGGCGCCGCGCGCCAGTTCGATCGGCGCCACGTGCTGCTGAGCCTGCTCGGCATGCTCGTGGTCTCCAACCTGGTGGTCGCCACGGCGCCCGGCTTCGCGGTGATCCTTGTCGGGCGCGTGATCCTCGGCGCGACCATCGGCGCTTTCTGGACCGTGGCCGGATCGCTGGGGCCGCGCCTGCGCCCGGGACCACAGGCGGGCCTGGCCACATCGATCATCCTGTCGGGTGTGTCGCTCGGCACCGTGGCCGGCGTACCCGCCGGCGCCCTGCTCGGCGAGCTGCTGGGCTGGCGCTACGCGTTCGGCGCATCCGCGGCCCTTGCCCTGGTGGTGCTCGCCGCCGCGACGTTCCTGGTGCCGGCGCTCGCGCCGGAAAGCACACGGGGCCTGAAAGACATCGCCGACCTGCTGAAGATTCGAAAAGTATGGTTCGGCCTCGCCGGCACGGTACTGGCCTTCGTCGGTCAGTTCGCCGCGTACACCTACATCGCGCCACTGATGCTGCGCGTCATGCATATCGGGCCCGCGACGATCAGCGCCGTCCTGCTCGGCTTCGGCGCCGCCGGTTTCGTCGGCAACCTGCTCGGCGGCTGGGCCGTGGGCAAGCATGCGCACCGTGCGCTGATGTCGACCTTGTTTCTGCTCGGTGCTTCCGTCCTTGCGCTGACGATGGTCGAGGCGCATCCCGCGCTCGCCGTGCCCCTGGTCATGCTCTGGGGTCTCGGCTTCGGCATGCTGCCGATCGTCATGCAAAGCTGGATGTTCAGCGCCGCACCCGACCGGCTCGAAAGCGTACAGGCCATCTTCGTCTCCGCGGCGCAGGCCTCGATCGGCGGCGGCGCACTGGTGGGCGGCCTGATGATCGACCGCCTCGGGATCAACAGTGCGCTATGGCTGTCCGTTGGCGCCGCGTTCGCCACGGCGGCGCTGATTTCATTGCCAAGGAAGCGCAATCATCGCCTGACCCGATAGCTGGTTTCGTTTTTTCCCGCTTCACTCGCACATTCGCGCTCACGAGAATCACCCTGCCGTCGACGCTCGTCGACGATAACATCCAAGGGAATTCATGAGTCATATGCAAACAGCGGAACGCGTCCTTATTGTCGGCGGCAGTTCGGGCATGGGACTGGCCCTGGCCGAAAGACTCCTGGCTGCCGGTGCCTATATCACCATTGTCGGTCGCTCGGAGGATCGCCTGTCGTCGGCACGGCGACAGCTCGGCAACCCGGACCGGTTGCGGAGCATTGCCGCCGACGTCACCCGCGAGGAGGAGGTAGTCAGTCTGTTCGACGCGCTCGGCGATCTGGACCACATCGTGACAACGGCCGCGGATATCACCGGCGTGTACGTGCTGCTGCCGGACATGGATGTATCGATCGCTCGCGGCGTCATCGACTCGAAAATCATCGGTCCACTCTTGCTTGCCAAACACGGCGCAGCGCACCTGGCCGCCGGCGGATCGATCACCCTGACCTCCGGTATCGCCGCATACCGGCCCGCGCCACGAGGTTCGGTCGTCGCCGCGGTCAACGGTGCGCTGGCTTCCCTGGCCTATGCGCTTGCACTGGAACTCGCGCCCATCCGTGTCAACGTTGTCTCGCCAGGCTGGGTGGATACGCCTATATGGCAAGCGGTAGCCGGGGACCGCAAGACCGAGGTACTGGAAGTCATGGCGAACCGTCTGCCTGTCGGTAGGGTCGGACGCGCTACCGATATCGCCCAGGCCATCGAATTACTCATGCACAACGGTTTCATCACCGGCACGGTGCTCCACGTCGACGGGGGTCAACGCCTGGTTTAAGCGGTGACCCACGCATCCCGGGCGGCGGCGATGAAGGTACGCAAAGCCGGTGATTGAACGCGCTGGCGTCGCCAGGCCATGGTCAACGGCGTCACGACATCCGGCACCATGGAAGGCAATGCCGTGATCTTGCCACTCGCCGCCGGAACAACCAGACGCGGCACCAGCGCGCATCCCATCCCGGCGCCGACCAGCTCCAGGATGGCCGCGATGCTCGCGACTTCCCCGACGATGCGCGGTCGCCTGGCAAGTGTGGCCGCGAACGTCTCGAACATGGCCCGGTACACGCAGCCCGATTCGGTCACGAGGAACGATTCATCCGCCAGCTCGGCGTAGTCGACGGTCGCCTGGTCGGCCAACCGATGACCCGCCGGGACAATCACGGCCACGCGTTCCTCCGCCACCTGTTCGGATGCGAGTTCAGGTGGCAGGGGGCCGTCGCCGAAGACAAAGCACACGTCGAGCGCCCCCCGTTTAACGTCAGCTTTCAGTTGCCCGCTGCTGGCCGTGCGCAATACCAGTTCAACATCTGGATACCGCATACCGAAGTCCGCCAGAAGTCCTGGCAACCGCTTCGCGCATAGGGTTTCCAGGCCACCGATAGTCAGCTTTCCCGATACCGATCCCGCAACATTCTTGACCGATGCCCTCGTTTCATCTGCAAGCCGCAGGAGTTCGTCCGCTCGCTCAAGCAGACGCTGGCCCGCCGATGTCAGTTGTAAACCGCGCCGCGAACGGTCGAAAAGCACGACGTCGAGATCCGCCTCCAGGGCCTGGACCTGTTCGGTGACACTCGACTGGGCGAGATGAACCTGCTCTGCCGCGCGCGTGAAGTTCAGGGTGGTGGCCACCGCCACGAATGTTTTCAGATGACGAAGCTGCATGCCAGTATCTCGCACAAAGGCTGGTTTACACCGAGCCCGCGATGTACTCGCGCAACCATTGATGCGCGGGATCGCGGTGAGAACGCTCATGCCAGAGCATGGCCATCTCGAAACCCGGCACATCGACAGGCGGCGCGACCACCTGCATGGCGTGGGTGTCGCTGACCAGGCGCGAAGGTAGCATCGCCACGAGATCGGTGCTCGCCAGCACCGCCATGACGGCGAGGAAATGCGGCAGGGAGAGAACGACGCGTCGAGCCATGCCCAGCTTCGACAGCGCCTCATCGGTGACACCGTGAAAGCCGCCACCATCCGGCGACACGATCACATGGTCGAGCTTGCAGAACTGCGCGAGGGTCGGCCGTCGCTTCAGGCGCGGATGACCCGCCCGCCCGACCAGGACATATCGCTCCGGGAAGAGCACCCGGCGACGCAAGCCGGGCGGCGATCCTTCGCTGGTATGGAACGCAAGGTCGATGTCTCCCTGCTCCGCCTGCCGGGCGATGCGTGATGGCGCGGCTTCCAGTACAGCCAGCCGACTGGCGGGTGACGCAGCGCGCAACCCCGTCAACGCAGGCGCCAGGATGGCCGCCTCGCTGTAGTCGGATGCGGCGACACGCCACGTATGACTGGCGGCGGCCGGATCGAATGGCTGGGTCGGCGACACCGCACGCCCCAGTGCCTCGAGCGCCTGGCGCAAGGGTTCGCGCAATTCATCGGCCCGCGCGGTCGGGCGCATGCCTCGCGGCCCCGGCAGCAACAGCGGATCGCCGAAGATTTCCCGCAGCTTGGCCAGGTGGACGCTTACCGAAGGCTGCGAAAAATGCAGGCGTTGCGCCGCCCGGGTCACATTGTGCTCGGAAAGCAGTACGTCGAGCGTGACCAGCAGGTTGAGATCCAGGCGGCGCAAATTATCCACGGTAATACCTGTGATCATGGAAATTCATTTCCAATATACCTGAGGAAATTCCATCCTGCCCTCATTCCAGCCATGAGGCCCGCCCATGAACGTTCTTCTCGTCTTCGCCCACCCCGAACCCAGGTCACTGAATGGTTCGCTCAGGGACTTCACGGTCGAACGCCTCGAGGCCGCCGGCCACGTCGTGCAGGTGTCCGACCTGTATGCCATGCATTGGAAGGCCTCGCTTGACGCGGACGACGGCATGGATCCCCCGAACGAAGCACCTTTCAATCCATCCCGCGATTCAAAGCGCGCCTTCGAGACGGGTCGGCAAAGCGAGGACATCGCGCTCGAACAGGCCAAGCTGCGCTGGGCGGATGCGCTGATCCTGCAATTCCCCCTGTGGTGGTTCTCGATGCCGGCGATCCTGAAGGGCTGGTTCGAACGGGTCTATGCCTATGGCTTTGCCTATGGCGTCGGCGAACACTCCGATGCACGCTGGGGTGATCGTTACGGCGAAGGTTCGATGAGCGGAAAGCGCGCGATGCTGATCGTCACCACGGGCGGCTGGGAATCGCATTACAGCCCGCGTGGTATCAACGGCCCGATGGACGACGTCCTGTTCCCGATCCAGCACGGCATGCTGTATTACCCCGGCTTCGAGGTCGTACCGCCATTCGTGGTTTACCGAACAAGCCGGATCGACGATGCGCGATTCTCGGCGATCCGCGACGAACTCGGCCAACGCCTCGACAATCTGCTCACGACGACGCCGATCCCGTTCCACCCCCAGAACGCAGGCGCATACGAGATTCCGGCACTCACCTTGCACCCTGATGTGTCGCCCGGCCAATCGGGATTCGCCGCCCATACGGCATGGCTTGCCAACGATCCCGGCGCTGGCTAGATTCCGGACCTGACCCACGAACCGCTCACCCGAGCCTAGGCCCGCACATGCGACGCAGCGCAAAAAAGATTGCCGTGTCGTTGCTGATGATTGCGTCCTGCACCGCCGTCAACGCGGCGGCGCCCGCCGGACCGGCGATCCGCACGGAGGACGTAACGCGGTTCTACCAGGTTTACGACGGCGCAAACGGCCACCCGACCGTTGCGCAGATCGACCAGGATTACCTCGCCCCCGGATCGGCGGGGCTCCATGAATTCGCCCGATTGCGCAATGTATCCGGCACCACGATCGCCGCGGCGATCGACAAGAAGCCGGAGATCTACACCGACGCCCGGCGCTGCCTGGCGGTCTTGCCCACGGTCAAGAAACGCCTCGTCACATCGTTCGCCACGCTCGTCCACCTGTACCCCGAAGCGAAGCTGCCGCCGGTGACCTTGCTGGTCGGACGCGGCCGCCCTGTCGGGATCACCAATCCATCCGGCGTCTCGATCGGCCTGGAAGCCATCTGCGCGGCCGACTTCATGGACCCGGACCTGGTCAACCGGTTCGTCCACTCGATCGCCCACGAATACGGGCACATCCAGCAACCCGCGGACCTGCAGGCGTTGGATCCCGGCCAACCGGGCGCCACGGTGTTGCGCATGTCGCTGATGGAAGGCGTCGGCGAATTCACCGCGGAGCTGATTTCCGGCGATATCGCCAACTACCGCCACAAGGCCTGGACCAAGGGGCGCGAGATGGAAATCGAAAGCGCTTTCGTCAAGGACGAAGACAAGATGGACTTGTCCTCGTGGCTCTATAACGGACCGGGCGATGCCAATCGCCCCGGCGACCTCGGCTACTGGGTCGGCTACCGCATCGTGAAATCGTATTACCAACATGCCACGGACAAACGCCAGGCCCTGCGCGACATCTACGCCATGACCGACCCGAAGGCATTCGTCGCGAAAAGCGATTGGCATCCGGGCGATTGAGCGGCAAGCACCGCAACACGAACCGTAGAGGTCTCGTAGCGAAATCCTGCCCGTGAGTCTCGAATGAACCGTGTTGTCTCAAACCTGGGTATCGCAATACCGGGAGTCAAACCGGGCTCGCTTCGAATGGATTGAAGAGGTCGACATCGAAGTGTGAGAAGTCGCCGATATTGCGCGTCACGACGATGAGATTGTGTCGGCTTGCCGTGGCAGCGATCATTGCGTCTTCATACAGCGTGTTGGAGCGCCCATGCATAAGGCGCGCCCAGGTCCGGAATGTCTCCGCATCCATGGAAAGCACGTTGTAAGACGCTGCAACCTGATCGGCCCACGCTTCGATCTCGTCAGCCTTGGCCCGGTCCTGGCCGCGCGTCAGTTCGATGCCTGCCTGTATTTCACCAAGTGTCACTGCCGAGAGATGAAGATCGCTGTCGGCGATCGACTGGAGCCATGCGACAACTCCGCCATGCGGACGCGGTCGACGTAATTCGGAGATGACATTGGTGTCGAGTAAATACATGGACAGGTTTATCCGATAACTTCGACACGCCGGCGGCGGGCGCCACCGCGGGGTGGAATCAAAAACTCCGTGCGTGCCGCATCGGACAGCAAGAGGTCCTTGAGCGACGGCCTGGCAGCGGCATTCAAGCGCCGCCACTCCGGGACAGGCACCAGCACCGCTGCTTCGGCCCCTCTTTTAGTCACCATCTGGGGACCGTCTTCAAGGCATGCGTCGAGGAATTCGCTGAAACGCGCTTTCGCGTCTTGTACGGCCCAAGCTTTCATGAGGCACCTCACTGACTAGTCACATGACTAGTTTATCACAATCACTCCCCCTACGGACCGAACAGGGCACGTCCTTCGCCCTGCGAAGTGTCCTGCCCCGCATAGCGCGTTTCACCGACAGGCATCCCGCACTGCGGGTCGAGTTCATCCTGAACGATGAAAAGCAGGACCTCGTCGGCGATGCGGTCGATGTCGCACTGCGCATAGGCAGTCTTAGCGATTCAACGGCCGTCGCCAGGAAAATCGGGGTGGTGCACAGGGTCCTGGCCGCTTCGCCGACATACCTGGCCAGGGCTGGCACGCCGCGCGCGCCCGCTGAACTGACCGGTTATTCGATTATCGTCGGGCCGGCAGGGCGCCTATGCCATCGCGAAAGAGCTTAATCCGCAGGCGCCTCAGCCCGTCCGCCGGGCAGAACGTGAGGCGGCCAGGGGGATCGCCTGAAACTCATGATGCAAATCTTGAAGACCGCGCGCTGATCAAGCGGCGCTACTCAGATTCCAACTGCGCCCTGCGTTATTCGCGTTCCCAATCATCCATTTCGTAAATCGGCCGGATTTCGATCTTGCTCGGTCCCCGCATGGGATTGGGACAACGCTTTACCCAGGCGACTGCCTCGTCCATGTCTTTGACTTGCCAGAGCCAGAAGCCGGCGATCAGCTCGTGGGTTTCGGCAAAAGGTCCGTCGGTAACCATACGGCCGGGACCGTCGAACGCGACACGCTTGCCCTGCGAGGAGGGCTTGAGCCCCTCGGCCATGAGCAGGATGCCGGCGTCGCGCAGTTCGTCGTTGAACCGGCCCATCGCCTCCATCATCTCGGTCGTCCAGGGCTCCGGGAAATGACCCTTTTCGCTGTCGTCGGTAGCCTTCACGAACACCATGACACGCATCGTCAGTCTCCTTTTTAAGCCAGCCTCTCGGGGCTGGCATCTAAACGACGAACGGGGCTTTCGGAAATCGACAGCGTCCAGCAAAGTATTTCGTGCTTACGGCGCTACGATCGCGGCAAATCCCAGTACGGTCCGGTTCCGATATGTTCGAGAATATGCTCCAAAAACAGGCGCGCCCTCACCACATGAGAACGACCGGGTAGTCGAACAGCGTAAATGGCAATGGCATCCTTCACTCCTTTGTCCTCGGTTGGCGGAAACAGCGACACCAGCTTGCCCTCTCGCACCAGGTCGCTGACCAGCCAGCTTGCCAAATGCACAATGCCAAGCCCAGCGACCGCTGCCTCAAGTAAGGTCTCGGTATCGTCGCATTGCAGCCTGCCGCTAACGGGCAACGGCGCGCCCCGGTTCAACCCAGGGAACGTCCACCATCCAGGTGGCGTTGGCTTCGAGGACACGGTCAGGCATTCATGATTGACCAGTTCCCTGATGTCGACCGGACGCCCGGCGGCTTTTAAGTACGCAGGCGCCGCGCAGACCAGACGCCGCAACGGCGCGAGTCGAGTCGCTACAAGTTCGCTATCGACGAGACGACCTATCCTCACGGCGAGATCGACCCGCTCGACCGAGAGATCAACGATTTTATCGCTCAGTCGAAGATCGACCTTCATAAGGGGATAGGCTGCCAGGAATGTCCTGACAGCCGGCGCGACGTGGCGTCGCCCGAAGGCTGTTGGTGCTGCGATCGTCAACAAGCCGCGTGGTTCGCCCTCCCCGTTCGCGAACAGTTCTCGCGCCCCGTTGAGTTCTGACAACACACTGCGAGCGGTCTGCACGAAGTGCTCGCCCGCATCGGTCAGCACCAGTTTTCGCGATCCGCGACGGAACAGTCGCACGCCTAACTCTTCCTCCAGCCCGTCAAGTCTGCGCGTCACCGACGACACCGCGACGTCGAGTTTCTGTGCAGCCCTCGAGAAGTTGCCGGCGTCGACAATCGCAACGAAAACGTCCAGGTCTTTCAGCATGTCGCCTTCTTTTAATTTGCGTTTATTGCAAATTCAATTTGCATTGAAGCTTATTGTTTAGCAATTTAAGCAAAATCACAATAGCTCATCGACACAGGGCCAACGCCCAAAGGAAAACGATGAGAACGCTCAATTCACAGATCAGCATGCGCAAGAGTCTGCTTAACATGGCCATCGGTGCGGCTGTACTTGCATCCAATGTCGCCATGGCAGGCGATATTCATTTCACCGCCGATCAACTCTATGCGGAAAGCTTGACCTGGTCCTCGCAGCAACATGTGTTCATGGTGGGCTCGGTCAAACATGGCACCGTGGGCAAGGTCGGTCCCGACGGGAAATACACACCGTTCATTCAGGACAAGCGGCTGATTTCAACGCTCGGACTACTTGTCGACGATAAGCGCAACGTGCTCTGGGTAACGAATTCAGACCCGGGTGCCGGTGACCGCTCAGCCGAAGCCACGCAGGGCAAGCTGGCTGCCGTTGCAACCTTCAACGCAACCACCGGAAAGCCGCTGGCCTACTACGATCTATCCAAGCTCGATCCGGGTGCGCATTTGGCGAATGACCTCGTCCTCGACGCCGCCGGCAACGCATATGTAACCGACAGTTTCTCGCCCGTCATCTATCGTGTCGACACGCATGGCCATGCGTCGGTCTTCGCCCAGGATCCGCGTTTTAAGACTGGCGACGGATTCAATCTGAACGGCATCGCGATACACCAGGACTATCTGCTTGTCGGTAACTACAACTCGGGCAAGTTTTTCCGGGTGGACCTTAAAGATCCCTCGAAAGTCGAGCTGGTGGACATCCCTGAGGCGATAAAAGGAGCCGACGGCCTCCATTTGATCGACGGTCAGCATCTGCTGGTTGTGCAGAACGCAGGAGCTGACGAAATCGTCGAACTACTCTCCAAGGACGATTGGCGGACCGCTCAAATCGTACGGCGCGAAAAGAGCGAAGCGTCGATGCCGTCAGCGGCGGTCGACGCGGACGGCAAGATCTACGTGCTGAATTCGCGCATCGACACCTTGTTCAAACAAGATGCGCCAAAGGTCAGCGATTTCATCTTGCAACAATTTTAAATCGCCCCATACATAACCGTCGCCGCCATCGGGCACGATGTTTTTGCGGAGCTACCGATACCGTCGTAATCGCCTGACGGTATCGGACTGAGCCCGTCCGGGAGGGAATCGCAGTACCGTCATGCCTGCCCTGCATTGCCCGGACCACGACGGATCATCAATAAATTACTGTTTTTAAAAAGGTAAACAGTAAAAGCCGAACTTCCCGAAGCGACCTGGGCGCAGCCGGTTCACTCCCACTCGATCGTCGCCGGTGGCTTGCCGCTTATGTCATAAACGACACGAGAAATGCCTCGTAACTCGTTGATAATACGAGTTGAAACACGGTCGAGGAATTCGTACGGCAGGTGCGCCCAGTGGGCAGTCATGAAGTCGATGGTTTCGACGGCGCGTAGCGCGATGACCCATTCGTAGGCGCGGCCGTCGCCGACGACACCGACGGAACGGACCGGCAGGAAGACGGCGAAGGCCTGGCTGACGCGGTCGTAGAGGTCGTGCTTGCGCAATTCCTCGATAAAGATCGCGTCGGCGCGCTGCAGGAGGTCGACGTAATCGGGCTTCACTTCGCCGAGCACGCGGACACCGAGACCGGGGCCGGGGAATGGGTGGCGGTAGACCATTTCGCGCGGGAGGCCGAGTTCGACGCCGATGCGGCGGACTTCGTCCTTGAACAGTTCGCGCAGTGGCTCGACCAGCTTGAGGTTCATTTTCTCGGGCAGGCCGCCGACGTTGTGGTGGCTCTTGATCACGTGGGCCTTGCCGGTGCGGCTACCGGCCGACTCGATCACGTCGGGATAGATCGTGCCCTGGGCCAGCCATTTCACGCCCTCGAGCTTCTTCGATTCCTCGTCGAAGACCTCGACGAAGAGGCGGCCGATGATCTTGCGCTTGGCTTCCGGATCCTCGACGCCGGCGAGCGCCGCGAAGAAGCGGTCCTTCGCATCGACACGGATCACGCGGACGCCCATGTGTTCGGCCATGGTCGCCATCACCTGGTCGCCTTCCTGGAAGCGCAGCAGGCCGGTGTCGACGAAAACGCAGGTCAGCTGGTCGCCGATGGCTTTCTCCAGCAGCGCCGCGACCACGGAGGAATCGACGCCGCCGGAAAGACCGAGCAACACACGATCCGTACCGACCTGCTCGCGCACGCGGGCGACCGCGTCCTCGATGATGTTCGCGGCGGTCCACAGGGCACTGGCGCCACAGATGTCGACGACGAAACGGCGCAACAGCTCCAGGCCGCGCTTGGTATGGGTCACTTCCGGGTGGAACTGCAGGCCGTAGTAGTGACGGCTCTCGTCGGCCATGCCGGCCAGCGGCAGGCTCGGCGTGGCGGCGATCGCGGCGAAGCCGTCGGGAATCGCGGTGACGCGGTCGCCATGCGACATCCACACGCCAGAGACTTCACCGTCGGCGAAGACGCCTTCGAACAGGCCGGCCTTGCCGAAGGTCAGTTCCGCGTAGCCGAATTCGCGGTGGTGGCCGGCCTCGACCTTGCCGCCAAGCTGCTCGGCCATGGTCTGCATGCCGTAGCAGATGCCGAGCACCGGCACGCCGAGGTCGAAGACCTGTTGCGGCGCGCGCGGCGAATCGGCTTCGGTCACGGACTCCGGGCCGCCGGAAAGGATCACACCGCGCGGCGCGAAGCCGGCGATGTCTTCCGGTGCGTGGTCCCAGCCCCAGACTTCGCAGTAGACGCCGATCTCGCGGATACGGCGGGCGATCAGCTGCGTGTACTGCGAGCCGAAATCGAGAATGAGGATCTTGTCGCCATGGATGTCGGTCATCGTCTGCGGTCCACAGAAAGAAAACGGAAGGACCCGCGCACGCGTCGCAGGGTCCGAAAACGCAGGACGCCCGAAAGCGGGCGTCCTGGATGGCTGGGTATGACGCGCTGGCGCGTCAGTCCAGCCGGTAGTTCGGTGCTTCCTTGGTGATCTGCACATCGTGCGGATGCGCTTCGCGCACGCCGGCACTGGTCACCTTGACGAACTGCGCCTTGTTGCGCACATCGTCGACGGTGGCCGCGCCCAGATAACCCATCGAAGCACGCAGGCCGCCGATCAGCTGATGAATGATGTTGCTCAGCGGACCACGGTAGGGCACGCGACCTTCGATGCCCTCGGGCACCAGCTTGTCGGCGTCCGCCTCGTCCTGGAAGTAGCGATCCTTGGAGCCTAGCTGCATCGCGCCGATCGAACCCATGCCGCGGTAGCTCTTGTACGAACGGCCCTGGAACAGCTCGACCTCGCCCGGCGCCTCTTCGGTGCCGGCGAACATCGAACCGAGCATCACCGAGGACGCGCCGGCGGCCAGTGCCTTGGGGATATCACCCGAGTAACGGATGCCGCCATCGGCAATCAGCGGGATTTCGTCCTTCAGCGCGGTGGCGACCATGTCGATCGAGGTGATCTGCGGCACGCCGACACCGGCAACGACGCGCGTGGTGCAGATCGAACCCGGACCCACGCCGACCTTCACCGCATCGACGCCGGCATGCAGCAGCGCGATCGCAGCTTCACCGGTAACGATGTTGCCGGCGATCAGCTGCACGTTCGGGTAGCGCTTCTTGACCCAGGCGGCGCGGTCGATCACGGCCTGCGAATGGCCATGCGCGGTATCGAGGACGAGCACGTCGACGCCGGCATCGACCAGGGCTTCGATGCGCTGCTCGGTATCACCGGAGACTCCGACGGCGGCACCGACGACCAGGCGCTCATGGCGATCCTTGGCGGCGTTGGGATTGTCGCGGGCTTTCTGGATGTCCTTGACCGTGATCAGGCCACGCAACTGGAAGGCGTCGTTGACGACGAGCACTTTCTCGATGCGGTGGCGGTGCAGGAGCAGCAGGACCTCGTCCTGATCGGCGCCTTCGCGCACGGTGATCAGCTTGTCCTCGCGGGTCATGATGTTGCGCACCGGATCGTCGTGCTTGCGCTCGAAGCGCAGGTCGCGGCTGGTGACGATGCCGACCAGCTTCTCGCCGTCGACCACCGGCACGCCGGAGATATTGTGCGCACGGGTGAGCTGGATGACGTCGCGGATCGAGGTGTCAGGGCGAACCGTGATCGGGCTACGGATCACGCCGGCTTCGAATTTCTTCACCAGGCGCACTTCGGCGGCCTGCTGTTCGAAGCTCATGTTCTTGTGGATGATGCCGATGCCGCCGTTCTGCGCCATGGTGATGGCAAGGCGGGCTTCGGTGACCGTGTCCATGGCGGCCGAAACGATCGGGATGTTCAGGCGCAAGCCGCGAGTGAAGCGTGTGGACGTGTCCACATCGCGCGGCATGATGGTCGAATGGCCCGGAACCAGGAAAACGTCGTCGTAGGTCAAAGCCTCGGCGAGGATGCGCATGGCGTGTTATCCCGCGAGTAAATCACGCCATTATACGCCGTACCGCAAGCATCGTGCCAGCGTCCGCTCAAAACACAGCGTTTCCGCTAGCGTTCGAATGCCTCGGCGGCTTCCAGGGTGTTCTCGATCAGGGTGGCCACGGTCATCGGGCCGACGCCGCCCGGTACCGGCGTGATCCAGGACGCTCGCGCCGCGGCCGGGGCGAACTCCACATCGCCGACCAGGCGGCCGTCCTCGAGACGGTTGATACCGACATCGATGACCACAGCCCCCGGTTTGATCCAGGCGCCCTTGATCAGACCGGGCTTGCCGGCGGCGACCACCAGGATATCAGCCTGGGCGACGAAGCCGGCCAGGTCCTGGGTGAATTTGTGGCAGCAGGTCGTGGTGCAGCCGGCAATCAGCAGTTCCAGCATCAGCGGGCGACCGACATGGTTGGAGACGCCGACGATCACCGCATGCCGGCCGCGTACCGGCCGGTCGGTATGTCCGAGCAGGGTCATCACGCCCTTGGGCGTGCACGGACGCAGGCCGAAGCGGCGCAGGGCCAGGCGGCCGACGTTGACCGCCTGGAAGCCGTCGACATCCTTGCCCGGGTCGATGCGGTCGACCAGGGCGTCCTCGTCGATATGATGCGGCAGCGGCGACTGGATCAGGATGCCGTGGACGGCCGGGTCGGCATTGAGGTTGTCGATCAAGGCGATCAGTTCTTCCTGGCTGGCCGTGGCCGGCAGGTCATAGCTGAAGGACTGGAAGCCGACCTGCTCGCAGGCCTCGCGCTTTTTACGCACGTAAACCGTCGAGGCCGGATCGCCGCCAACCAGGACCACGGCCAGCCCGGGCACCCGCTTGCCCTCGGCGATGCGCTTGGCGACACGGCGGCCGACATGGACGAGGAGTTCCTGGGCGATGCGCTTGCCGTCGAGAATGCGTGCGGTCATGGTCTGGTTTCGGGGGCGAGGCGCGCATTATCGGGCTTCGGCGACGCCCCGACAAATAACGATGGGATTCAGCGGATAGAATCGCCGCATGGACGCCATGCCCTTCGAAACCGCCACCGTCGTCCCCTACCCGGCCGACCTCAGGCTCGACGGCGTGCGCCTGCGCCCCTACCGCGACAGCGACGCGACGTCGCTGCACGTCGCCGTGCGTGAATCGCTGGCGACGGTCGGCCACTGGCAACCCTGGTGCAACGAGGGGTTCAACCTGTCCTCGGCCGAGGCATGGATCGCGTACTGCAAGCGTTCCTGGCTACTCGGCGACCATTTTGAATTCGCCGTCGTCGACGATGCTACCGACGAATACCTCGGCGGCACCGGGATCAACCAGCGTAACCGTGAACACCGCTTCGCCAACCTGGGCTACTGGGTACGCCAGAGCCGGCAAGGCTATGGCATCGCGACGAAATCCGGACGGCTGGCGGCGCGTTTCGGCTTTGCCAACGCGGACCTGTCGCGAATCGAGGTGGTCGTCGCCGAGGGAAACCTCGCGAGCCGGCGAACCGCCGAGAAGATCGGCGCGCAGTTGGAATCGATTGCACGCAACCGGCTGGTGTTGCATGGCGTGCCGGTGAATGCGGCGATGTATTCGATCGTGCCGGATGATGCCTTGTAGTCCTTGAACAAAGGCTCGCGATCTTCAATGCCCGGCCTCAAGGGACTCGCGAACAGGGTTCGCTCCCACAAGGTCGCGGCTGCCCTGGGGGAGCGAACCTTGTTCGCGAGTCCCTTGGGGCCGGACGCGCATGGGTGCGACCTTTGCAGCGATCAGGACGCGGCGCAGAAGCGCTCGATGTCCTCGTAGCCGGCGAAAACGGCCTTTTCGCCGCAGCCCGGACACTCCGGATCACGCGGCAGTCCCACTTCGCGGAAGCGCATCGACAAGGCGTCGAAGGTCAGCAGGCGGCCGACCAGCGGATTGCCGATATCGAGCAGCAGCTTCAGGGCTTCGGTCGCCTGCAGCAGGCCGACCACGCCGGGCAGGACACCGAGCACGCCAGCCTCGCTGCAATTCGGCGCCTCGGCCGCCGACGGCGGCTCCGGGAACAGGCAGCGGTAACACGGTGAATCGGCGCGACGCGGATCGAACACGCTGATCTGGCCGGTGAACCGTTCGACGGCACCGTAGATCATCGGCATATGCAGGCGCTGACTTGCCGCGGCGAGCAGATAACGGGTCGGGAAGTTGTCCGCGCCGTCGATCACCAGGTCATGGCCGGTGATGAGCGCTTCCACGTTCGCCGCTTGCAGGCGTTCCGTACGAATCGCTACACGAACCCGCGGGTTGAGCGCCTGCACCGCCATCCGCGCGGATTCGGCCTTGAGCATGCCGACACGCGCATCCGCATGCACGACCTGGCGATGCAGGTTGGAGCGTTCGACGCGGTCGTCGTCGATCAGGGTGATCTCGCCGACGCCGGCGGCCGCGAGATAAAGCATTGCCGGTGCACCAAGGCCGCCCGCACCGACCAGGGCGATCCGCGCGGCGGCAAGCTTCGCCTGCCCCGCTTCGCCGACTTGCGGCAACAGGACCTGGCGCGAATAGCGTTCGGCAGCGTCGCTGTCGAGTGCGCCTTCGGCCACGGGCAGGCCTTCGGTCTTCCAGCGATTGAAGCCGCCGGCCACGGAGTGCACATGCTGGTAGCCCATGCGCTGCAGGGCTTCGGCGGCGAACAGCGAGCGCTGGCCACTGCCGCAGAGAAGGAGGACATCGCGGTCGCGATCGGGCACCGCCGCCTCGATACGCAGTTCGAGATAGCCACGCGAGATGCCGAGTGCGCCAACCGGCACGCCACTGACGCGCTCACCGTCTTCGCGAACATCGATCAGCACCGCACCGGCCAGTTGCCGACGCACGGCATCGCCGGGAGCGATCTCGACCACGCGCTCGCGCAGCGCGGCCATCCAGCTATCCCGATCGAGGCGCTCGCTCATGGGCTCTCCGGTTATTTCTTCTCGCGCCGCTTGTGCTCGCGGATCACCCGCTGGCGCTTCTTCTGCTGGTTTTCGGTCAGCACGTTCTTCTTGCCCGCATACGGATTCTCGCCGTCGCGGAACTCGATGCGCACGGGCGTGCCTTCGAGCTTGAAACGCTTGCGGAAAAAGCCTTCCAGATAACGCCGATACGCCGGCGCGATATGTTTGGTGCGGCTGCCGTGAATGATCACGGTCGGTGGATTGGAACCACCCGGATGCGCATAGCGCAGTTTAGGCGCATGCCCGCGCACCAGCGGTGGCTGGTAGCCCTCGTAGGCTTTTTCCAGGGTGCGGGTAAGTTCGGACGACGTCAGTTGGCGCGTCGCCGCGCTATGCGCGCGAACCACGGCACGCATCAGCTCGCGCAATCCGGAACCGTGCAGCGCCGAGATAAAGACGGTCTTGGCCCATTCGACGAAGGCGAGCCGGCGATCGAGCGCGCGCTGGCACTGCTCGCGCGCATAGGTGTCCATGCCGTCCCACTTGTTGACGGCAATGACCAGGGCGCGGCCCTCGTCCATCGCGTGGCCGATCAGGGTCAGGTCCTGGTCGGCGAGGTTCTCGCGCGCATCGATCAGCACCACCGTGACCTGCGAGGCCGCGATCGATTGCAGCGTCTTGATGACGCTGAACTTTTCGACCGCTTCCTCGACCTTGGCGCGTCGGCGGACACCGGCGGTGTCGATCAGCGTGAAGCGCTGACCATCGCGCTCGAGCGGTACGCGGATCGGATCGCGCGTGGTGCCCGCGACTTCGGAGACGATCAGGCGATCTTCACCGAGCAGCCGGTTGATAAGCGTCGATTTGCCGGCGTTCGGACGGCCGACGATGGCGACGCGGATACCGCTGTCGTCGAAAGCCGGATCGTCATCGCGATCGTCGGGCAACAGCGGCAACGCCGTCGCCACCAGTGTGTCGATACCGCGGTTGTGCGCGGCCGCCAACGGGAGCGTAGCGCCCAGGCCAAAAGCCGAGAACTCCGCCATCGCGGTCTGCTCGTCGACGCCGTCGGTCTTGTTGACCACGGCGATGATGGGTTTACCGCTACGGCGTAGCTCGTCGAGGATGTTGCGGTCGAGCGCCAATACGCCATCGCGTGCATCGACCACGAAGACCAGCAGGTTTGCCTCGGCGATGGCCAGGCGGACCTGCTGGGCAGTCAGTCCTTCGATGCCTTCATCGGCGCCCGAGAGGCCTCCCGTGTCGACCACCACGAACGGCCGTTCGGCCAGGCGGCACACGCCGTAGTGGCGGTCGCGGGTTACCCCCGGCATATCCGCCACCAGCGCGTCGCGGCTGCGCGTCAGTGCGTTGAAGAGGGTCGATTTACCGACATTGGGACGACCGACCAGGGCGACGACGGGCAGCATTTTTTACCTACTTGGATATCAGGGCGCGTTGATGCGGTAGGCGCCAATACGACCCTCGACATCTTCCACGTAAACGGTGTCGCCAACCACGAGGGGCTGGCCGCGAATGGCTTTCTTGGACAGGCGCTCGCGGGCGACGATCTTGCCGTCGTTCACGTCCATCCAGTGCACGTAGCCTTCGACGTCGCCGACCACGACGAAGTTGTTCTGGGCAACCGGGCTGGTCAGCCAGCGCCACTTCAGCGCGTCCTGCTTCCAGATGTTGGCGCCACCGGCCTTGTCGAAGGCAAGCACGTTGGACTGGTCGTCGACGCCGAACACGGAGTTGGCATGCACGTCGACCGAGGTGAAGGTCGAGAACGGATGGCTCCACAGCGGGCGACCGCTCGGGCCGTCGATGGCGACCATCTGGCCGTGGTAGGCAGCCGCATAAAGCGTGGTGCCGTCCAGCACGATGCCGCCGTCGGCATCGTTCAGGCGGTCGATCTCGGTGCGGCCTTCGCCACTGGCCAGCGCCTGTTCCCAGAGCTTCTCGCCATTGTCCATGCGCAGCGCGACCAGGTGGCCGTTGTCGCTGCCAAAGAAGACCACGCCATTGGCGACCAGCAGCGGGCCGTTGCCGCGCAGGCTGAGCAGGGGCACCGTGGTCTGGTCGTAAACCCAGCGACGCTCGCCGGTAGCGGCATCCACGCCATACAGGCGCCCGTCACCCGTGCGGGCGACGACGAGGTCACCGACGATGGTCGGCGAGGCCAGCACTTCGGAGCTCAGTTCAGCCTCCCAGCGCTTGCTGCCATCCTTCGCATTCATCGCGAACAGGTGGCCATCGAGCGTGCCGACCACGAGCAGGTCGCCGGCGACCGCCGGGCCACCGGAGAAATAGGAATCCGGGCGAATCTTGTCGCCCATGCCGAACCAGCCCTTCTGCCGCGTGCTCTGGCTCCACAGGGTCTTGCCCGAGGTGGCGTCCAGGGCTTCGATATGGCCGTTGGTGCTGGCTGCGTAGAGCACGCCATCGGCATAACCCGGGCGCATGCGCACGCCGGTTTCGGCGGCGCCCTTACCGATGCTGCTGGTCCACAGCTTGGTCACCGGGACGGTCGCCTTGAAATCCTTGGCCAGCGGTGTCGGTGGCTCGACGTTTTCCTTCTTGAAGGAATGGCAGCCGGCCAATGCGACCAGCGACGTCAAGGCAATCAGCAAAAATCGTTTCATGCACCCTGCTTTCCGGCCACGGCCAGATCATCAAGCTTCATTTGGAGAACGCCGCGCTGCGGCGCAGATGCGCCCAGCGCCGACATGGCGGTTTCGTATGCCTTGCGGGCATCGGCGGGACGTCCAAGCTTGACCAGCGCATCGCCGCGTAGTTCCTGCGCGAGGCCTTTATAGGTATCGGCCGGTACACGATCGAGGACGGCGATGGCGTCGGCGGCCTTGTCCTGGGCGAGCCTGAGCTGGGCGGTACGCACCTGCACCAGACCCTTCATGGCGTCATCGCTGGCATGGGCCTCGGCCCACTCGAGCGAAGCCTGGGCCTTGTCCAGCTGGCCGGCGACCACCGCACGCTGCGCGCGCTCGCCCGCGGCGAACACTGCATAAGAGGTATCCGGGAAATCTTTCAGCAGGTTATCGGTCAGGGTTTCGACCTCGGTAGCCTTGCTTTGCGCCGAGGCGACCTGGATCGCCTGGTATTCGCCAGCCGCCTTGGCCAGGCGGTCGGCGCGATGGCCCTTCCATTGCTGCCAGCCAAAGATCAGCAGCAGGCCGAGGATGACGCCGACGATGATGGACACGCCGTTCTTGCGCAGCCACTGTTGGACGCGTTCGCTTTGCTCGTAGTCGTCGTAAGCATCAAATGCCATGCAATCACCATCAAGAGTCGTCCGGGAATAACCGTTCCCGAGGACGCGCGGACCGAAAACCGAAGGAAATGAACGCCCGCCCGGCTGTCGTGGACAGTCGGGCGTAACAATAGGGAAGCATAACCGAAAAGCACTGCCCGGCGTCGCTTCGCGGCGACTTGCCGGGCGTGCGGGACGCGGTCAGTTATTGACCGGGGTGGCCTGGCCGTCCTTGATGTCGAGACGGAAACGGGCCACGTTGGCCCGCCGGAAGGCATCCAGCGGTACCGGCTGGCCGTCGACCTTGACCGTCGCGGCACCGGCATTGCCGATACGCACTTCCAGCGGCGCGCTGCTCTGGTAGGTCTTCTCGGTACCGGCCGGCAACAGGCCGTACTCCAGACGCGAACCATCGGTCGAGGTCACCTCGACCCAGCTCGCCGCGGGCAGCGACAGTGTGAGGCTGTGAGCTCCCGTCACCGGCACGGCAGCGACGGGTACGGCGACCTTGGCCGCGCGAAGCTCGGTATCCAGTGGCGGGAATACCGCCATCGACGCCAGCAAGGGCTGGTCGTCATGCGTCGCAACCGGCGGCGCCACCGTCGGCGGAGCGCTGCTCGTCGATGTGCTGGCCGGCGCGTCCTGCTGCGCGACCGGCGTCGCGTCGAGCGGCGACAGGCGTGCCATGTCGCGATCGAGCGTGCCGCGGATGCCCAGCCAGACCATCGGCACGACGATCACCGCGGTCAGAACGACATAGGTCGCGGCCGTCGCGTACCGTTCCAGCAGGTAGCGCGAATGCGAGATACCGCCGGTAACCACCAGCGTCGGCTGGCGTGGCGTCATCCGGGCAAGTTCGCCCTCCAGCGCCGCCTCGTCGACGCCGACATGGCGTCCGTACTTCGTGAGATAGCCCACCAGGTACACCTGATAGTCGATCCCGCCGTACTCGCCCATTTCGAGCTGGCGCAGCAGCCTGGACGGCAGGCGAAGCGCCTGGCCGCAGGACTCCACCGTGAGGCCCCGCGCCTCGC
Organism: Luteibacter sp.; assembly: GCA_036009745.1. Taxonomy (GTDB): domain Bacteria; phylum Pseudomonadota; class Gammaproteobacteria; order Xanthomonadales; family Rhodanobacteraceae; genus Luteibacter. Next base: position 78,435 of record DASYLE010000071.1, read on the forward strand.
GGGCGGCACGCAGGCGCGCACCGAATGCCGCCGCCCCATCGGGAGACACGAAGGTGCTCCCTTCATTCATATGCACTTCGACCATGTTTTCCACACTCTCCCCGATGGGTGCGGACGATTCCGACGACGCGAACAGATCCGGTTCGCGGCCATCCCGACCTGCAGAATTATTCGTCACAGAAGTCATTGGCGTGCAGTTGCGTTATCCAGGGCGCGTGCCTGTTCCGAATCCGGGAACTTGCTGTGCAAACGCCGTGCGAAGTCCTGGGCACCCTCCCCGTTGCCCAGCCTGAGCTCGATCTGGTATCCGAGCTTCAATGCGTCCGGTGTCGGCTGACCCAGCGCGTCGAAGCGCTGGATGAAGGCACGGGCACGGAACGCATCGTTCTTAAGGTACAGCACGCGCGCGGTCTGATACAGCGCCTCGGCGTTATTCGGGTTGCGCGCGGTCGCGGCACGAAAATCCGCCTCCGCGCCCGCTAGGTCGTTGCCCGCCAGCAGGCAGGTGCCCGCATTGGTCAGGGCGACGTCCGGCGTATCGTAAAAGGCGTCGGCGACCGCGCGCTGGAAATACTGCTGCGCCTCGGTGGTCTTGCCTTCCTTGCACAGGAATACGCCGAGATTGTTGTTCGGCGCACCCTTTTTCGGGTCGATCTCGACGGCGCGGCGGTAATGCAACTCGGCGTTGGGGTTGTCGTTGATGCGCTCATAGAGCACCGCGATCACCGTATGCGCGGGCGCATAATTCGGGTCGAATTGCAGCGCCTTGTTGAGCTTCTCCATCGCCGTCTGCAGGTCACCGTTCTGCATGTACTGCTGGCCGAGCTGGGTATGCACCTCGGCGCCCTTGCGGGCGGTATCGGACTTGGTGTCCTCGCGCAGGTTCTTGCCGACCCCGGTGCCCCCGGTGCTGATGCAGCCGGCGAGCAGGAGTACAAGCGCCGAAGCGGCGAACCAGCGATCAAGCCGCATGTACCGTACCCTCTTCCAGTGTCTTGCGGAATGCCGCCTGGCGGCGGGTACGATCCAGGACCTGCCCCTTGAGCTGGCCACAGGCCGCGTCGATATCGTCGCCACGGGTCCGGCGCAGCATCGTCAGCACGCCCGCACTAAGCAGCTGGGTCTGGAACGCGCGGATGACCTCGACCTCGGAACGCTCGAAGCGCGTACCCGGGAACGGGTTGAAGGGAATCAGGTTGACCTTGTTGTTGCCCGGCAGCTTGCGCATGAACTTGACCAGCTGGCGAGCGTGTTCCGGCTGGTCGTTGACACCCTTCATCAGGGTGTATTCGAAGGTGATCGAGGTGCGCGGCTTGCGGTTGATGTAGCGGTCGCAGGCGGCCATCAGTTCGGCCAGCGGGTAACGCTTGTTCAGCGGCACCAGTTCGGTACGCAGTTCGTCGTTGCACGCATGCAGGGACACCGCCAGCGAGACGTCGCTCACGGCGGAAAGCTTGTCGATCATCGGCACCAGGCCGGCGGTCGACAGGGTCACCCGCTTGCTGGCCAGGCCAAAGCCGAGGTCGTCGCGCATCAGGCTCATCGCGGCGACCACGTTGTCGAAGTTCAGCAGCGGCTCGCCCATGCCCATCATCACCACATTGGTGATGCGGCGCTGCTGGTGCGGGACGTTGCCCAGGTGTTTGGCCGCGACCCAGACCTGGCCGATGATCTCGGCGGTCGACAGGTTGCGGTTGAAGCCCTGCGTCGCGGTGGAGCAGAACTGGCAATTCAGCGCGCAACCCACCTGCGAGGAAACGCAGAGCGTGCCGCGCGTGGGCTCCGGGATATACACCGCCTCGATGGCGTTGCCGCCATCCATGCCCAGCAGCCATTTATGGGTACCGTCGATCGCCGCCTTCTCGAACACGGTCTTCGGCGGGCCGACGTAGCAGGCAGCAGAGAGCTTCTCGCGCAGTGCCTTGCCGACATCGGTCATGTTCTCGAAATCGCTTTCGAGCCGATGGTAGATCCATTTCATGACCTGCTCGGCGCGATACGGCTTTTCGCCAAGCTGCGCGAAAAACTCGCGCAGCCCGTTGCGATCGAAGTCGAGCAAGTTGACCTTTACATCGCTCACGTCATGGACTCAGCGCGGAAAAATTTCCGTCTCGGCAAAGAAATAGGCAATCTCGACCTTGGCCGTATCGGCGGCATCCGAGCCGTGCACGGCATTGGCGTCGATCGATTCGGCGAAGTCGGCGCGGATCGTACCCGGCGCGGCGTCCTTCGGATTGGTCGCACCCATCAGGTCGCGATGCGTGAGGATCGCGTTGTCGCCCTGCAGCGCCGTGATCATCACCGGGCCGGAAATCATGAACTCGACCAGGGCATTGAAGAACGGGCGCTCGCGATGCACGGCGTAGAAGCCTTCGGCCTCCTTGCGCGACAACTGCTTGAGCTTGGCGGCCACGACCGTCAGGCCGGCCTTCTCGAAACGGGCGTAGATCTGACCAATGACGTTCTTGGCGACGGCATCGGGCTTGATGATCGAAAGAGTGCGCTCCAGCGCCATACGGGTCTGCTCCGGACAGATTACGGTTAATTGTGACAAGAGTGCCATCGAGCCCTGAAAAGCCCGTAGGAAGTTTGCAGCCAAAGACTCAGCGAATTACGTACTTAGCTCACGAAATCTTGACAGATTCTAGCTGATTCGCAAGGGACTTGCAGGGCCGCTGATCGGGCGATCGGGTCCCGATTGACCGGCGAGGCTGGCCGGGCGTATTCTCAAACGATCGTTTGATTCCATCCGCGTTGTCGAGGGTCCCTGCATGAACGCCTCTCCGTTCTCGACCAAGGAGCGCATCCTGGGTGCCGCCGAGGCCCTGTTTGCGACCCACGGCTTTGCCGGGGCCTCGCTCAGGCAGGTCACGGCCGCTGCCAAGGTGAACCTTGCCGCGGTCAACTACCACTTCGGATCCAAGGACAAGCTGATCGAGGAGGTGTTCCGCCGACGCCTGGACGAGCTCAATTCCCGACGCCTGGCCGCCCTGGCCCGCGTTGCCGGCCAGGCATCGACCCGGCTGGAGGATGTACTGGACGCCTACATCAGCCCGGCCCTGGACCTGTCACGCCACGGCGGCGGTGGCGCGGCCTTCGTCCGCGTCCTGGCCCGCGCCTATGCCGAGCACAACGAGACCCTCCGCCGCTTCCTGTCCGACAACTACGGCCACGTGCTGCGCCAGTTCGCCGTCGAGTTCGCCCGGCTGCTGCCCGACCTGGCCAAGGACGAGATCTACTGGCGGCTGGACATCGTTACCGGCGCCCTGACCTATGCCATGGCTGACTTCGGCATCATCCAGCGCAAGACCGAGGTCACCGAGCGTACCCACCGCGAGCAGGCCGCCGGACACCTGATCCGCTTCGCCGCCGCGGGCCTGCGCAACCCACCCCTTTCGACCGCCGCGCGCTGAGCCCGCGGCCTCCCTTTTCGTGTCCGTTCCGGAGAAAACCATGACCGCAACACCGTTACGCATCCGCAAGGCCGCGGTACTAGGCGCCGGCGTCATGGGCGCGCAGATTGCTGCGCACCTGACCAATGCCAACGTCGAAACCGTGCTGTTCGACCTTGCCGCGAAGGAAGGCCCGAAAAGCGGTATCGCGCTGAAGGCCATCGAGAACCTGAAGAAGCTGTCGCCGGCCCCGCTGGCCGACAAGAACCGAGCGGCGGCGATCATTCCGGCCAATTACGACGAGGACCTGGACCAGCTCAAGGATGTCGACCTGATCATCGAGGCGATCGCCGAACGCACCGACTGGAAGCTGGATCTGTATCGCAAGATCGCGCCGTACGTGAGCGCGCGTGCGGTGCTGGCCAGCAACACCTCGGGCCTGTCGATCAACGGCCTGGCCGAGGCCCTCCCGGAAGAAATGCGCCACCGCTTCAGCGGCGTGCATTTCTTCAATCCACCGCGTTACATGCACCTCGTCGAGCTGATCCCGACGAAGCTGACCGACCCCGACGTACTGCAAGGCCTTGAAGCCTTTCTGACCACCACGCTCGGCAAGGGCGTGATCTATGCGAAAGACACCCCGAACTTCATCGGCAACCGGATCGGCGTGTTCTCGATTCTCTCGACGATGGTCCATACCGAGCAGTTCAAGCTCGGCTTCGACACCGTCGATGCGCTCACGGGACCGGCGATCGGCCGCCCGAAGAGCGCCACCTACCGCACCGCCGACGTTGTCGGCCTGGACACCATGGCCCATGTCATCAAGACCATGGCCGACACCCTGCCCGACGATCCGTGGCACAAGTACTTCAAGGCGCCGGTGTGGCTGCAGGCGCTGATCGACAAGGGCGCGCTCGGCCAGAAGACCGGCGCGGGTTTCTACCGCAAGGCGGGCAAGGACATCGTCGTCCTCGATATCGCCAAGCAGGATTACCGGGCTTCCGAGCAGAAGGCGTCCGATGACGTCGCCGCAATCCTCGCCATCAAGGATCCGGCGGAGAAGTTCGGCAAACTGCGCGCCTCGAGCGATCCCCAGGCGCAGTTCCTGTGGGCGATCTTCCGCGACCTGTTCCATTACAGCGCCTACCACCTGGCCGATATCGCCGAGACTGCGCGCGACGTCGACTTCGCGATCCGCTGGGGCTACGGCTGGAAGCTCGGTCCTTTCGAGACCTGGCAGGCCGCGGGCTGGCAGCAGATTGCATCCTGGATCGACGAGGACATCAAGGCCGGCAAGGCGATGAGCGATGCACCCCTGCCGGCATGGGTGACCGACGGCCGCAAGGGCGTGCATGGGAAGGATGGCTCGTACTCGGCCAGCGCGAAGACCGACAAGCCGCGTTCGACCCATCCGGTCTACAAGCGCCAGCTGTTCCCGGATCCGATCCTCGGCGAGCGCTTCGACCAGGGCACGACAGCCTGGGAGAACGACGGTGTGCGCCTGTGGCACCTCGGCGACGACGTCGGCATCCTTTCGTTCAAGACCAAGATGCATACGGTCAACGACTTCGTGCTCGACGGTATCCAGCGCGCGGTCGAGGAGTCGGAGAAGCAGTTCAAGGCGATGGTGCTGTGGCAGCCGTCCGAGCCGTTCTCGGCCGGCGCGGACCTGAAGGGCGCACTCGGCCTGCTGCAGTCCGGCAAGCTCGCCCAGTTCGAGGCGATGGTCGCCAACTTCCAGGCGACCAGCATGAGCATCAAGTATTCGCTGGTGCCGGTGGTTTCGGCCGTGCGTGGCCTCGCCCTCGGCGGTGGCTGTGAGTTCCAGATGCACTCGGCGCGTACCGTCGCGGCGCTGGAGAGTTATATCGGCCTGGTTGAAGCCGGCGTCGGCCTGCTGCCGGCCGGTGGTGGCCTGAAGGAATTCGCGGTGCGCGCGGCAAAGGCCCGCCCGGATGACCCGTTCGAATACCTGAAGAACATCTTCGAGACCATCGCCATGGCCAAGGTTTCCGGCAGCGCGCTGGAAGCGAAGCAGATGGGCCTGCTGCGCGAAGAAGACGTGGTCGTCTTCAACGCCTATGAACTGCTCTATGTCGCCAAGCAGCAGGCTGCCGCGCTCGCCGAATCCGGCTGGCGTCCGTCGTTGCCAGGCCGGGCGATCCCGGTCGCCGGCGATGTCGGCGCGGCCACGTTCAAGGCCTCGCTGGCCAATCTCGCCGAGGGCTACTTCGCCTCGCCACACGATATCGATATCGCCAGCCGAATCGCCGATACCCTGTGCGGTGGACGCATCGAACGCGGCTCGCTGGTCGATGAAGCCTGGCTGCTCTCGCTGGAGCGCAAGCATTTCGTGGAACTGGCGCAGACCGAAAAAACCCAGGCCCGCATCGCCCACACGATGACGACGGGGAAGCCGCTGAGGAACTGATCGCGCCGCGCGCGCATCGCTTCAACGCCTTCCCTACTGACAGGACTTAAAGCCCATGAGCAAGCAAGTACAAGAAGCCTATATCGTCGCCGCCACCCGTACCCCGGTTGGCAAGGCGCCGCGCGGCGTATTCCGCAACACCCGCCCGGACGACATGCTCGCCCACGTCATCCGCGCCGTGATCGAACAGGCACCCGGCATCGACCCGGCGCTCATCGCCGACGCGATCATCGGTTGTGCCATGCCCGAGGCCGAGCAAGGCATGAACGTGGCGCGCATCGGCGTGCTGCTTGCCGGCCTGCCCGACGTGGTCCCTGGCGTCACCGTGAACCGCTTCTGCTCCTCCGGCGTGCAGGCGATCGGCATGGCCGCCGACCGCATCCGCCTCGGTGAGGCCGACCTGATGCTCGCCGGCGGTACCGAGAGCATGAGCATGGTGCCAATGATGGGGCACAAGATCGCCATGAATCCGGCGATCTTCGAGAACGACGAGGATCGCGCGATCGCCTTCGGCATGGGCATCACCGCCGAGAAGGTCGCCGAGCGCTGGAAGATCAGCCGCGAGGACCAGGATGCGTTTTCCCTGCAAAGCCACCAGCGCGCGCTCGCCGCGATTGCCGCCGGCGAATTCAAGGACGAGATCACCCCGTTCCAGCTCGACGACCGCTACCCGGACCTGAAGAACCACAGCGTCCGCGAGGATCGCCGGATCATCGACACCGACGAAGGCCCGCGCAAGGACACCAGCATCGAGGTGCTCTCGAAGCTGAAGCCGGTGTTCCGCAACGGCCAGTTCGGCGGCTCGGTCACCGCGGGCAACTCCTCGCAGATGTCCGACGGTGCCGGCGCCCTGCTGCTGGCCAGCGAGAAGGCGATCAAGGATTACGGCCTGACCCCGCTTGCGCGCTTCGTCGGCTTCTCGGTCGCCGGCGTGCCGCCGGAGATCATGGGTATCGGCCCGAAATTCGCCATCCCCAAGGCACTCGCCCAGACCGGCATCCGCCAGGACCAGCTGGACTGGATCGAACTGAACGAAGCCTTCGCCGCACAGGCGCTGGCGGTGATCCGCGACCTGGGTCTCGACCCGGCCAAGGTCAACCCGCTCGGCGGCGCCATTGCCCTCGGCCACCCGCTCGGTGCCACCGGTGCGATCCGCGCGGCAACCCTGATCCACGGCATGCGCCGGCGCAAGCAGAAGTACGGCATGGTGACCATGTGTATCGGCACCGGCATGGGCGCGGCAGGCGTCTTCGAGGCGCTTTGAAGGAAGGGATGCACGGCGATGGGACGTGAAGCGTTACCATCGCCGACATCCTCCTCGCGATAGCCTCCATGGATACCGACGCCATCCTCAACCAGCTTCGTGAA
>DASYLE010000072.1:0-26704 GCA_036009745.1 Luteibacter sp.
AAGGACGTCACTGTCTCTTAGGCTGACGTACGCGGCCGAGAGCCGCGCGTCCCATGGCAGGAGATCACTCGTGTTCCGATTTCGTACGTTGTTGTTTGCCGCCGCCACGCTGCTTGCCGCTGCGCCGCAGGCCTTTGCCGATACCCAGCCCAGTCCGCGTTCGATCATCGCCGAAGCGCGCAAGATCGTCTCGCCGAACGGCGTCGAGGAGCTGAAGCCGATCACCATCGGCGGCATCCAGCAATGGATCTCCGTTCGCGGCCGCGACCGGCGCAACCCGATCCTGCTGGTACTGCATGGCGGTCCTGGCTCGCCGACCATGCCGGTCGCCTACACCTTCCAGTCGCCGTGGGAAGACTATTTCACCGTCGTCGAATGGGATCAGCGCGGCGCCGGCAAGACCTATGCGTCGAACGATCCCAAGGCCCTTGCCTCGACCATGACGGTCGAGCAGATGACGCGCGACGCCGAGGAGATGGTGCAATACCTGCGCAAGACCTATGGCAAGCAGAAGATCTTCGTGCTCGGCCATTCATGGGGCTCGCTGCTCGGGATGAACCTGGCTCAGCGGCATCCCGAATGGTTATACGCATACATCGGTGTCGGCCAGATCGTGAATTCGCACAAGAGCGAAGCGGAAGGCTACGACTTCGTGCTCGCGCAGGCACGCGAGCACGGCAACAAGGAAGCTGAGAAAGAGCTGCTGGCGCTGGCGCCTTATCCGGGCGACAAGCCGTTGACCTTCGAGCGGATCGGCGTGCAGCGAAAGTGGCTCAATTTCTACGGTGGCCTGACCTTCGGTCGCAAGGACTATAACTATGCGGCCAATACCGAGTACCTGTCGCCCGACTACACCGACAAGGAAGTGAACAGTATCGATGCCGGCGGCCTGTATTCGTTGACCCATCTGCTCGGGCCGATGCTGGCGGCGAACTTCGACAACGTCACCGAGTTGCATTGCCCGGTCATCATCTTCGATGGCCGACACGACTACGCGGTGTCGCATACGCTCGCCGCCTCGTGGTTCGCCGCACTGAAGGCGCCGTCCAAGAAGCTGATCTGGTTCGATGACGCCTCGCACATGATGATGGAAGAACAGCCGGGGCGGTTCCTGGTCCACCTGGTCGACGATGTGCGGCCCATCGCGGTTGCCGCGGGCGACGCCGCGCCCGATGAGACCGTGGAAAGCCACTGATCGGCGGCTCTCCGCGAAAGGACTCGCGAACAGGGTTCGCTCCCACAAGTCTTCCGCAGGCGTGAGGGAGCCTACCCGCGTACTGACTCTACGAACTGCCTTGGCGTGCAGTCGTATTCGCGGCGGAAGACCGCGTACATGTACTGCAATGAAGTGAAGCCGCAGCGTACGGCAACATCGGCGAGCGGGATCGCGCTGTCGGCGAGCATGCCGCGGGCCATGTCGAGCTTGTGCTCGAGGATGGTCTGGTGGACGGTCTGCTTCAGTTCCCGCTTGAAGTGTTCTTCGAGCAGGGTGCGCGAGATGCCGACATAGTCGGCGACCTGCTCGGTCTTGATACCGAGACAGGCGTACTGGCGGATGTAGTGGCAGGCACGCATGACATGCGGGCTCTTCATCGGCTGGTGGCGGCTGGAGGCCTGCACGTTGATGCCGACGGGTGGCACCAGGACGCGGGTGCTGCTGCAATCGCCGCCGTGCAGCATCTGGTGCAGGATTTGCGCGGCGGTACGACCCATTTCCTCCGCGCCCTGGATCACCGAGGTCAGCGGGATGCGGCTGAGCAGTTGCGCCATCGGATCGTTGTCGATGCCGACGATCGCGACCTGTTCCGGGACCGGCATATCCGCGACGATGCATGCTTGCAACAACTGGCGCGCCCGGGCGTCGGTGACCGCGATGATGCCGATGGGCTTGGGCAGGGAGCGTACCCAGGCGACCATATCCTCCTGTGCGCGGCCCCAGCCGCCGGCGCTGGTCGGTGAGCCGCGGTAGACGACCCCTTCCAGGCCGTCGTCGTCGATCATGTGCTGGAAGGCCGCCTCGCGCTCCTGCGCCCACCGGCTGTTCGGCGTCGGTGGCAAACCGTAGAAGGCGAAGCGCTTGAGGCCCTGCTCGATCAGGTGGTCGTAGGCCAGCCGCACCAGCTTGGCGTTATCCGTCGCCACATACGGCACGTTCGCCGGATAGTGGCTGTCGTCCGCATACGAGCCGCCCACGGCAACGGTCGGCATCGGCAGCGAGGACAAGGTCTCGGCGACGACCGGATCGTCGAAGTCGCCGATGATGCCATCGCCATGCCAGCGGTGAATGCCCAGCGTACGGCAGCGGAAATCCTCTTCCATGAACAGGTCCCACTCGACTCGAGTGGACTTCAGGTAGTCGCCGATGCCGGAAATGACCTGGCGGTCATAGACCTTGTTGGCGTTGAAGAGCAGGGCGATGCGGTGTGGCATGGAAGGTCCAGCAGACGTCGGACGGCTGTTGCCGTGCGCGGACGCTAGCAGTTCCGGCCCCCATACACATGACGCAACGCGACAGGGAAAAACTGTGGGGCCGCTGGGGAATTTCGCAATTGCACGGCTACGTACCCCCTAGGCAGCATCGGCCGGTATTACGAGGACCGTTCATGACTTACTTCCAGCACATCGCGCCCATCCGATTCGAAGGCGCGGATTCGGACAATCCACTCGCCTTCCGTCACTACGACCCGAACCGGCTCATTCTCGGCAAACCGATGGCCGAGCACCTGCGCCTGGCCGCCTGCTACTGGCATACCTTCGTCTGGCCGGGCGCGGACATGTTCGGCGCGGGCACCTTCGTCCGCCCCTGGCAGCAGCCGGGCGACCCGATGGCCCAGGCCCGGGTCAAGGCCGACGCCGCTTTCGACTTCTTCTCCCGTCTTGGCGTGCCGTTCTACACGTTTCACGACACCGACGTGGCGCCCGAAGGCGACAGCCTGGCCGACTACACGCGCAACTTCGCGGCCATGGTCGACGTACTCGAGGCCAAACAGGCCGAGACCGGCCTGAAGCTGCTCTGGGGCACGGCCAACCTGTTCAGCCATCCGCGCTATGCCGCGGGTGCGGCGAGCAGCCCGCAGCCGGATGTGTTTGCCTACGCGGCGACCCAGGTCAGCCAGGCCCTCAGCGCAACGCATCGTCTCGGCGGCGCCAACTACGTGCTGTGGGGCGGTCGCGAGGGCTACGACACCTTGCTCAACACCGATCTGAGCCGCGAGCGTGCCCAACTGGGCCGGTTCTTCCAGATGGTGGTCGAGCACAAGCACCGCATCGGCTTCAAGGGCACGATCCTGATCGAGCCGAAGCCGCAGGAGCCGACCAAGCACCAGTACGATTACGACTCGGCGACGGTTTACGGCTTCCTCAAGGACTTTGGCCTCGAGCAGGAAGTGAAGGTGAACCTGGAAGCGAACCACGCCACCCTGGCCGGGCATTCCTTCCATCACGAAGTGGCCACCGCGATTTCGCTCGGCATCTTCGGCAGCATCGACGCCAATCGCGGCGATCCGCAGAACGGCTGGGATACCGACCAGTTTCCGAACAGTGTCGAAGAACTGACCGTGGTCATCTACGAAATCCTGCGCGCGGGCGGTTTCACCACTGGCGGCTTCAATTTCGACACCAAGGTACGTCGCCAGAGCAACGACGCGGCCGACCTGTTCCATGGCCATATCGGCGCGATCGACGCGCTGGCGCTGGGTCTGGAGCGCGCCGCGACGATGATCGAAAAGGACACGCTGGCGGCCTTCAAGGCCGAACGCTACGCTGGCTGGGACGCCGAATTCGGTCGCGGCATCCTCGACGGCGCGCATACGCTGGAGTCGCTGGCCGCCGAGGCGATCCGCCGCGACCTGCGCCCGGCGCATATTTCCGGTCGCCAGGAATGGCTGGAAAACGTGGTCAATCGTTACGTGTATCGCTGAACGATGTTCCTCGGGATCGATCTGGGAACATCGGCGGTCAAGGCCGTGCTGGTCGACACTGCCGGCGCGTTGCGCGCATCGGTGTCGCAACCGCTCACGTTGTCCCATCCCCGGCCGCGCTGGTCCGAACAGGACCCGCGCGACTGGTGGCAGGCGACGCTGAAGGCCGTGGAAGGCGTGCTCGAAAACGCCGCGCGCGAGGGTATTTCACGGCGGCAGGTCGCCGCCATCGGTCTCACCGGCCAGATGCATGGGGCGACCTTGCTCGATCGCGCTGGCGAGGTACTGCGCCCGGCGATCCTGTGGAACGACGGGCGTAGCGACGTCGAATGCGCGGAGCTTGAGAGCGTGCCCGGTTTTCGTGCCATCACCGGCAACCTGGCCATGCCGGGTTTCACCGCGCCGAAGCTCGCCTGGGTGCGCAAACATGAGCCGGACGTCTTCGCCCGTACCGCCAAGGTCCTGTTGCCCAAGGACTACCTGCGCCTGCGCCTGACCGGCGACTACGCGACCGATCCTTCCGATGCGGCCGGTACGTTGTGGCTCGATGTCGAGTCGCGGCGCTGGAGCAGCGGCCTGCTCGACGCGTGTGGCCTCGGTATTGGACACATGCCGGAGGTGCATGAGGGCAATGCGGTTACCGGCGTCCTGTTGCCGGAACTGGCCGAGCGCTGGGGCCTGAACCGCGTGCCGGTGGCCGCCGGCGGCGGCGACAATGCGGCCGGTGCGATCGGCGTCGGTATTGTCCGCCAGGGCCAGGCCATGCTTTCGCTGGGGACCTCCGGCGTCTACTTCGCCGTATCGGACGGTTTCCTTTCCTGTCCCGAGCAGGCCGTGCACAGCTTCTGCCACGCCTTGCCGGAAACCTGGCACCTGATGTCGGTGATGCTGAACGCGGCGAGCTGCCTGGATTTCACCGCGCGGCTGACCGGCTACGACGACGTCGGCAGCCTCCTCGGCGAGGCTGAACGGGCCGGCATGGCGAACGACGGTCCGTGTTTCCTCCCGTACCTGTCCGGGGAACGCACGCCGCATAACGATGTCCATGCCCGCGGCGCCTTTGCCGGCCTGCGCGCGGATACCACGCGCACGGATCTTGCCAACGCGGCGATGGAAGGCGTCGGCCTTGGCTTGCTCGATGGCATGGAAGCGGTGGAAGACGCCGGCCTGGTGTCCGACGACATCACCGTGATCGGCGGCGGCTCGCGCAGTGCTTACTGGACGCAGATGCTCGCCGATATCCTTGGCCGGCCGCTGACCCTGCGCGCCGGCGGCGACGTCGGACCGGCCCTCGGCGCGGCGCGGCTGGCACACCTGGCCGCCGAACCCGGCGCGAGCCTGGCCGATGTCTGTCCCATGCCGCCCGTACTCGCGGTTCGCGAACCGCATGCGGCGCGCCACGCTTATTACCGCGAACGCCGGCAACCGCTGTTCCGGCAGCTATATCGTCAGCTGAAACCGTTATATTCGTCCGTTGCCCCGGGCGACGACATCCATCCGGCGGGGACGACCAAGGTGGGGAGAGACTGATGAAAAACCGTATCGCGCGCTCGCTATGGCTGGCTTCGGCCATGCTCGCCGTCGGCGCCGTGGCCCCTGTCGCACACGCCAGCAAGGAAAAGCCGGTCATCGGCTTCTCGATCGACGACCTTCGCCTCGAACGCTGGGCTCGCGATCGCGACTATTTCGTCGCGGCGGCCGAGAAACTTGGCGCCAAGGTCTATGTGCAGTCGGCCGACGGTAGCGAAGAGCGCCAGGTCGCCGAACTCGAAAACCTGATTTCGCGCGGCGTCGACGTGCTGGTGATCGTGCCGCTGGATTCGAAGGTGCTCGGCAATGTGATCGCCGAGGCCCGGCGCAGCGGCATCAAGGTGATTTCCTATGACCGCCTGATCCTCGGCGCGGACGTCGACGCCTATATCTCGTTCGATAACGAAAAGGTCGGCGAGCTGCAGGCCCAGGGTGTGCTCGATGCGGCGCCGAAGGGCAAGTATTTCCTGCTCGGCGGTGCGCCGACCGACAACAACGCGAAGATCCTCCGCCAGGGCCAGATGAAGATCCTGCAGCCGGCGATCGACAAGGGCGCGATCAAGGTGGTCGGCTCGCAGTGGACGCCAAACTGGGACGCTTCGCAGGCGCTGCGTATCGTCGAGGACGCGCTGACCGCGAACAGCAACGATATCCAGGGCATCGTCGCCTCCAATGACGCCGTCGCCGGCGGCGCGGTGCAGGCACTGAACGCGCAGAAGCTGGCCGGCAAGGTGCCGGTATCGGGTCAGGATGCCGATCTCGCGGGCGTCAAGCGCGTCGTCGATGGTACCCAGACGATGACGGTGTACAAGCCGATCAAGCTGATCGCCTCGCAGGCCGCGCAGCTTTCCGTGGATCTTGTCCGCGAGGCGAAGCCCACCTACGACAGCAGGATGAACAATGGCAAGAAAGATGTCGACACCATCCTGCTCAAACCCACCCTGTTGACGAAGCAGAACGTGGATACCGTCATCCAGGACGGCTTCTACACGCACGCGCAGGTGTACGGCAAGTAAGCATGGACGTGACAGGGCACGAGGCGAACGGGACGCCCTACCTGTTCGAGATGCGCGGCATCGTCAAATCCTTCGGTGGTGTACGCGCGCTCGATGGCGTCGACCTGCGCGTGCGTGCCGGCGAATGCCTGGGCCTGTGTGGCGAGAACGGTGCGGGTAAATCCACCCTGATGAAGGTGCTCTCCGGCGTCTACCCGCATGGCAGCTGGGACGGCGAGATCCTCTGGGACGGCAAGCCGCTGCGCGCGCATTCGGTGCGCGATAGCGAGCGCGCCGGCATCGTCATCATCCACCAGGAACTGATGCTGGTGCCGGGCCTCTCGGTCGCCGAGAACATCTTCCTCGGCAACGAGATCACCCGCGCCGGCGGTCGCATGGACTACGACGCGATGCATCGTCGCGCCGAGGAACTGCTGCACGGGCTCAAACTCACCGACGTCAATGTCGCCGATCCGGTATCGAATTATGGCGGCGGCTACCAGCAGCTGTTCGAGATCGCCAAGGCGCTGGCCAAGGATGCGCGCCTGCTGATCCTGGACGAGCCGACCTCATCGCTGACGGCCAGCGAGATCGATGTGCTGTTGTCGATCGTCGAGGACCTCAAGCGCCGTGGCGTCGCCTGCATCTACATCTCGCACAAGCTCGACGAGGTCGCACGCATCTGCGACACCGTCAGCGTGATCCGTGACGGCCGGCATATCGCCACCGAAGCCATGGCCAGGCTGGATACCGACAGGATCATCGCGTTGATGGTCGGTCGGCGGATCGAGAGCCTGTACCCGCGCATCGCGCATGCGATTGGCGAGATCGTGTTCGAGGCGCGCCACGTTACCTGCATGGATGTCGCCAACCCCACGCGCAAACGCGTGGACGATGTGTCTTTCGCGGTGCGACGTGGCGAGATCCTCGGTATTGCCGGCCTGGTCGGTGCCGGGCGCACCGAACTGGTTTCGGCGATCTTCGGCGCCTATGCCGGCGCCAGCCACGCCGAGCTGTTCCTCGAAGGCAAGCCGCTGACCGTCCGCACGCCGCGCGAAGCGCTCCGCGCCGGCCTGTGCATGGTTCCGGAGGACCGCAAGCGCCACGGCATCGTGCCGATGCTTGGCGTCGGCGACAACATCACCTTGTCGACCCTGCAGCACTTCGCCAGCTTCGGCCGTATCGACCGCGACCGCGAACTGGAAACGGTGCGCGTGCAGATCGAGCGGCTGCGGATCAAGACCGCGAGTCCGGCCCTGCCGATCGCCAACCTGTCCGGGGGCAACCAGCAAAAGGCGGTTTTCACCCGCATGCTGCTGGCGGCGCCGAAGCTACTTATCCTCGACGAGCCGACCCGGGGCGTCGATGTCGGGGCCAAGGTCGATATCTACGAACTGATCTTCGCGCTGGCCGCGCAAGGCGTCGCCATTGTCATGGTCTCCTCCGATCTGAGCGAAGTCCTCGGCGTCAGCGACCGCGTGCTGGTGATCGGCGAAGGTCGCCTGCGCGGCGATTTCGTCAACGAAGGCCTCACGCAGGAACGCGTGCTCGCCGCCGCCATCGATAACGGCGCCCGCGCCGCCTGACCGCTTCACCAGGATGACCCATGCAAGCCCAGTACTTCCGCCAGGTATTTGTCCGCTACAAGATTCTTGCCCTGCTGCTGGCGGTAGCGGCGATCTGGGTCTTCTTCCACATCGCGACCGACGGCGCCTTCGCGACGCCGCGCAACCTGTCCAACCTGCTCCGGCAGATGTCGATCACCGGTATGCTCGCCTGCGGCATGGTCTTCGTCATCATCGCCGGCGAGATCGACCTGTCGGTCGGTTCCCTGCTCGGCCTGCTCGGCGGCGTCGCCGCGGTGCTGACGGTGAACCTGCAATGGAATACCTGGGCCGCGGTGGCCGCGGTGCTGGCGCTCGGCATGCTCATCGGCCTGTTCAATGGCCTCTGGGTGACGCGCATGCGGGTGCCTTCCTTCATCGTCGGTCTCGGCGGCATGCTGGTCTATCGCGGTGCGCTGCTCGGCCTGACTCATGGCGGTACGGTCGCGCCGGTGCCCGACGACCTGGTCTATCTCGGCCAGGGCTATGTGCCGCCGACCCTGTCGACGATCCTCGGCGTGGCCATCTTCGTCATCGTCGCGACCCTGACCGTGCTCCGCCGCCGCCGTCGCGCGGCGCTGGCGATCCGCCAGTTGCCGTCGTGGGCCGATGCGCTGAAGGTGCTGGCCATCGGTATCGCCCTCGCCGGCTTCGTGTTCGAACTTAACCGCTATGGCGGCGTGCCCTTGCCGGTGCTGCTCCTGCTTGGCCTGCTCGGTGTATTCACCTATATCGGCAACCAGACCGTGTTCGGCCGGCACATCTATGCGGTTGGCGGCAATATGCAGGCGACCCGGCTGTCCGGCGTCAACGTCGATCGGGTGAAACTGGTCGTGTTCGGCATCATGGGCCTGATGTGCGCCTTTGCCGGCCTGATCAATACCGCACGCCTGGCCGCGGGCTCGCCATCGGCAGGCGACCACGGCGAACTGGACGCCATCGCCGCCTGCTTTATCGGCGGCGCGTCGATGCGTGGCGGCTCGGGTACCGTGCACGGCGCCCTGATCGGCGCCCTGGTCATGGCCAGCCTGGACAACGGCATGTCGATGATGGACGTCGAGAACTACTGGCAGCTGATCGTGAAGGGCTCGATCCTGGTCCTCGCCGTCTGGGTCGACGTGGTTTCCGGCGCGCAGCGCGACTGAGTCTGAAGCTCGCGACCAGATAGGCCCGGCCCCAAAGGACTCGCGAACAGGGTTCGCTCCCACCAGACCGCCGCAGATCTGTGGGAGCGAACCCTGTTCGCGAGTCCCTTGAGGCCGGGCACTGAAAATCGCAATGTTTCGCATTGCGTAGTTGTGTGCAAATAAATCACTAGTTCATATATGAGCGGCTAAATGCAGTTCCCTCGCCTCTGTGCGAGCAGCATTGCAATGCAACAAACACAGGAAAATTTCGACCATCGCCCACGCGGTCCACGCTGCGGGACGAGGAGCCTGTTCGCGTGTCGAAAGGTGCTGCAGGAAAATGTCGTAATTTCCATTTGTCGGACTTTTCAGCGGGATTCCATGGGTCTCGCCATGAAGGCAGGTTCGCGTGGACGGCAAGCTAAGGACATGCGGTAAACAGCCTAAACCAAGTACTTTCGGCATATATGCAACGCGAATGACGCGCCGCCGCATGCGCGAAATTCGTGCCCGCAGCGTCTTGCGAATAGTCCTACTTTATGTTTTTGTCCGTCCGCTGACGGCCCGCCGTGCGAGCCGTGCCATCCGGGGACAACATGATGAGAACGAGTTTGGCGGGTTGCGCGCTGCTGCTGGCCGCATGCTGGGTGCCGCAACACGTATCGGCAGCGGAAGCGAAGCGCGGCGAGTTCGGCCGGATGCCGGACGGCACGGCGGTCGAGGCGGTAACGCTCAGCAACGGCCATGGCGTCAGCGCGCGCATCATCAACCTCGGTGCCTCGCTGCAATCATTGATGACACCCGATCGCCAGGGCAAGTCGGCCGATATCGTGCTCGGTTACCCATCGCTCGATGGTTACCTGTCCAAGCCGAACTACTTCGGCGCTACCGTCGGCCGCTTTGCCAACCGCATTGCCAAGGGACGATTCAGCCTCGACGGGAAAAACTATTCGGTGCCGGTGAACGACGGGCCGAACTCGTTGCACGGTGGCCTCAAGGGTTTCGACAAGGTCGTCTGGACAATCACCGAGGTGAAATCCGGGCCGGCGGCCAGCGTCAGCATGCGCTACGTCAGCCCCGACGGCGACCAGGGTTACCCGGGCACGATGACCGTCACCGCGACGTACTCGCTGGACGAGAAGAACGCGCTTTCAATCGAGTACCGTGCGACCACCGACAAGCCGACGATCGTCAACCTCAGCAACCACACCTACTGGAACCTCGCCGGGGAAGGCGCGGGTACGGTGATGAACCATAACCTCGAGATCGACGCCGACGGCTATACACCGGTCGACGCGACGGCGATCCCCAATGCCGGTGTCCGCCCGGTGGCCGGCACCGATTTCGATTTCCGCAAGGCCAAGCCGATCGGTCGCGATATCCGCGACGGTGGCGAGCAGCAACTGCTGTTCGGCCGCGGCTACGACCACAACTGGGTCGTGGCGAAGACGAAGGTCGCGGCGCCGCGCCAGGTCGCACGCGTCGAAGACCCCTCGTCGGGTCGCGTACTGACCCTGCTCTCGGCGCAGCCGGGCCTGCAGTTCTACTCGGGCAATTTCCTCGACGGCACGGTGGTCGGCAAGTCCGGCCGCGTCTACCGCCAGGGCGATGCCTTCGTCCTCGAGCCGCAGATCTTTCCCGATACGCCCAACCAGCCCGCACTCGGCTCGGCGCGCCTGGCGCCGGGTGAAACCTACGACAACCTGATCGTCTATCGCTTGTCGACGAACTAGTACACGTCATCCGATCTATTTGGGGAGCAGCATGAAGAAGGCAGTTCTTGGTTTGCTGATGGCGGTTGCGGTCAGCTTCGTCGGCCCGGCCGCCCACGCCGCGGATACCGGCAGCCGCTGGTCGGCCGACCAGGCCAACGCCTGGTACGCAAAGCAGCGTTGGCCAGTCGGCAGCAACTATGTGCCGGCCAATGCGATCAACCAACTGGAAATGTGGCAGGCGTCGACCTTCGACGCGGCGCGCATCGATCGCGAGCTGGGTTGGGCACACGACCTCGGCATGAACACCATGCGCGTGTTCCTGCACGACCAGCTCTGGCAGCAGGACAGCAAGGGCTTCAGGAAGCGGATCGACGCCTTCCTGGCCATCGCCGCGAAACACGGGATCAAGCCGATCTTCGTGCTGTTCGACTCGTGCTGGGACCCGGATCCGGTACTCGGCCCGCAGCGTCCGCCGATCCCGGGCGTGCACAACTCCGGTTGGGTGCAAGGTCCGGGCAATGCGATGAGCGATCCGGCCCAGGAGCCGCGCTTCGAGGCTTATGTGAAGGGTGTGGTCGGCGCCTTCGCGCACGACGATCGCATTCTCGCCTGGGACGTGTGGAACGAGCCGGACAATCCCGGTGGCGGCGATTACGCGGCGCGCGAGCCGAAGAACAAGTTCGACGACGTCGCCGTGCTGCTGCCCAAGGTATTCGCCTGGGCCCGTTCGCAGCATCCGCTACAGCCGCTGACCAGCGGCGTATGGGTCCACTCGGAGGACTGGGACAATGAGGGCAAGTGGAACGCGATCGAACGTACCCAGCTCACCCAGTCGGACATCGTCAGCTTTCATAGCTACGACTGGCCGGAAGTCTTCGAGAAGCGGGTTGCGCAACTGAAGGGCCTGGGTCGCCCGATCATCTGCACCGAGTACATGGCGCGGAGCGCCGGTTCGACCATCGACAACACCTTGCCGATAGCCAAAAAGCTGAATGTGGGGATGGTCAACTGGGGTTTCGTGGAGGGCAAGACCCAGACGACCCTGCCCTGGGATTCATGGAAGCGCCCGTACACCGCCGAGCCGCCGGTGGTGTGGTTCCACGATGTACTGCGCGCCGATGGTACGCCTTACCGCGAGCGCGAAGCCGAAGTCCTGCGTGAACTGACCGCGACGCCTCGCGCCGCCAACTGAAAACCAACGACAACAATCGCGCCGTACCGCGACGCGAGGGGAGGGGTCCCATGGTCCAGCACATTTCTCGTTCACTTCTCGCGATGGCCGTCGCCGCCGCACTGGCCGGCGTGCCGCTGTACGCCGCCGCCACCGATGCCCCGGCACCGGACAAGCCGGCCGTTGCGCAGGACAGCGCGCAGCCCGCCCAGGACACGACCGTCGATCCGAAGACGAAGAAGCCGGTCAAGAACAATGCCGCCAAGGAAGACAACGCCGTCAACCTCTCCGAGGTAACGGTCACGCCCTTGCGCAACAGCCTCGAAAGCGCGCAGACGATCAAGCAGAACGACCGCATGGTGGTCGACTCGATCGTCGCCGAGGATATCGGCAAGCTGCCCGACAACAGCGTTGCCGATGCCTTGCAGCGTATCACCGGCGTGCAGGTCGCCCAGGGTTTCCAGGGTGAAACCACCTCGGTGGTGATCCGCGGCCTGCCCAATGTCACCACTACCCTCAACGGTCGCGAGATCGACAGCGGCGTCGGTCGCAGCTTCGCCTTCCAGAACCTGCCAGCGACGGCGGTCAAGGAGATCAAGGTCTACAAGTCGAGCGAGGCCAGCCTTCCCTCGGGCGGTATCGCCGGCGTGGTCGACATGCAACTGTTTCGTCCGCTGGATTTCACCGGCAGCAAGATCGCCGCGTCGTTCACCGAGACGCACAGCCAGTATGGCGGCAAAAGCGATCCCAATTTCAGCCTGCTGATGAGCAACCGCTGGAATACCGACTACGGCGAGTTCGGCGCCTTGTTCAACGGCTCGTTCATGGCCCAGCATTACCAGTACAACGCAGTCTGGGGCGATGTGCCGGTGATGGCGACCAATGCCGACGGCACGCCGGTGCGCACCGCCCAGGGCAACCTGGTGGCGATTCCGAATGCACTGGGTGCGGACTACAACATCGGTTACCGGCAGCGGCCGGAAGTGAACTATGCCTTCCAGTGGAAGCCCAACGACAACACCGAGATCTACCTGGAGGGCCTGTACGACTGGATGACGGACGACTACAGCCAGCCGTTCTATTTCACCGGCGCCGGCAATTCGGGCATTCCGGCGAGCAACCTGAAGGTAGGCAACAACTGCTATCCGAACCAGCTGACCGGCTCGCCTTTCGAAGGCCAGACGATATGCGATGCCACCAGCGGCAACTGGAACGGCAACAACTACACGGCGACCAGCACCCAGGCGCACCAGCAGCATGGCCAGGACATGCAGCAGGCGCTCGGCATCAAATGGCATGGCGACAGCCTGCAGCTGTCTTCGGACCTGTCGTACAACAAGTCCAGCTTCACCGATGACACCTTCATCATCGACACCTTCCTGAAGGGTCCGATCAACTCGATCTGGAGCGGTACCCAGGGCAACCACACCAACTGGAGCCTCGGCGGCAACCCGCAGCTCGATCCGGACAACTACTACTTGAACGGCCTGTTCCAGACCTGGCATCGGGAAACCGGCAAGCAACTGGCCTGGCGTGGCGACGGCAACTGGGACATCAACGGCAGCTTCTTCCAGGAGCTGGACTTCGGCCTGCGCTATTCCGACCACAAGGCCCGCTACATCGGCAGCGTCGAGATCTCCACGCCGCCGCCGGGTGGCGCGGGCACCGGCAACATCGCGGCCAATCCCAATCCGGGCAACCAGGTCACCTCCCTGCTGCCCAGCGACTTCTTCTGCGCCATGCCGACGACCTCGGCGATCCCGACCACCTGGCTGACCGGCTGCCAGAACTACCTGACCGGCAACGCCGACGCACTACGCAATCTCTATGGCCTGCCCAGCGGCCTGGCGCCGCTGAACCCGGGTCGCTACTACGACATCGAGGAAAAGAACTTCGCCGGTTACGTCCAGGTCGGCTACGGTAACGAGCTGTTCGGCATACCCTTCGACGGCCTCGCCGGCTTCCGCATGGAGCGCGTCAAGCGCGACCTGAGCGCCTATTCGTTCGATGCCTCGACCAGCATTTACTCTCCGCTGGACACGTCCACCAGCGAACCGGTCTACCTGCCGAACCTGAGTTTCAACCTGCACTTTACCGATAGCCTGCAGCTGCGTCTGGTCGGCGCCAAGACCGTGACCTATCCGGGCTTCGGCCAGCTCAATCCGTCGATCTCGCTCAATCCCGGCACGATCAACCGGCCGGGCGTGGCCGCCAGCGGCAACGTCAACCTGAAGCCGATCAAGTCGAACAATTACGACGCCTCGCTGGAGTGGTATTTCGCCCCGGCCGGCTACATCAGCGGTGGTGTGTTTTATCGCGACATCACCGGCTATATCCAGAACTACGTGACCGACGTGACCATCGACGGCGCCCCGTATCAGCTGTCCTCGCCGCAGAGCGCCGGTAGCGGCCACCTGGACGGTGCCGAGGCGGCCTACCAGCAGTTCTTCGACTTCCTGCCCGGTGCGCTGAGCGGCCTGGGCGTGCAGCTCAATTACACCTTCATCGAGGGCTCGACGCGTTCACCGCAGTACATCGGTGGTCCGACCGTGGTCTCGCCGCTGCAGAACGTGTCGAAGAACAATTACAACGCGGTGCTGATGTACGAGAAGTACGGTATCTCGGCACGCCTGGCCTACGACTATCGCAGTCGCTACATCGACGGGTTCAACCAGCCGAACGTGGCCGGCGTGTACGACGAGATCGTGCCGGCGAACGAACTGGATTTCTCGATCGGTTACGACCTCAACCAGTACTCCACCGTCGTCTTCACGGCGACCAACCTGCTGCACAACGACCTGCATCAATACTGGGGCAATGGCACGAGCCGTCCGCGCGATATCCGCTACCAGGATCGCACCGTGGGCCTTGGCGTCCGCTTCAAGCTCTGAGGAGTAAGCATGAACCGGCTCTCGATAATGTGTGCCTTCGCCCTCGGCATCGCGACGATGCAGGGCGCATGGGCCGACGACGTCGCCAGCGGCAAGGCGGTGGGTACGCGGCTGACCGACGGCACGGGCTATGCGGCGGTGGTCCGCACGGCCTTCCAGCCACGTCCGGAGGACAACGGTCGTATCTTCCTGGTCTTCGAGCAGGAAGGCATGGTGGGCATTCCGCTCTACGAAAGCCGTGACGACGGCGACAGCTGGTCCCTGCTGTCCCATGTGGGCGACCAGCAACATGCGAAGGACCAGACCTGGCAACTCCGCTGGCAGCCGCATATCACCGAGATGCCGCGCGCCAGCGGCTCCCTGGCCAAGGGCACCTTGCTACTCTCGGCCAATGCGACCGGCAACGACGAACACGGCCGTGTGTTCAAGGAGCAGTTGCAGCTCTACGCATCGACCGACATGGGCCGCAGCTGGACCTATCGCGGCGACATCGTTACCGGCGGCGGGCGCCCGGACGACAAGGACAACAAGGGTGTCTGGGAGCCGAACGTGCACATCCTCGACGATGGCCGCATGGTCGCCTATTACTCGAGTGAGCAGCACAAGAAGGACGGCTACAACCAGCTGCTGGCACACAAGGTCTCGAAGGACGGCGGGCATAGCTGGGGCGAGGAGGTGATCGACGTGGCGATCGCCGGAGGTGTCGAACGGCCGGGCATGGCGATCGTCGACCGGCTCGGGGACGGCGGCTATGTGATGAGCTACGAGAACATCGACGGCGCGCGCAACGGCCAGGTCCACGTGAAGTTCAGCCGCGATGGCCTGGACTGGGGCGATCCGGCCGATCCGGGTACCCCGGTACAGACGGCGGCCGGGGCCTATCCTTCGGCCTCGCCGATCGTCCGCTGGTTCCCCGAAGGCGGGGCGAACGGCGTCCTGGTCGTCGCCGCCGAGCGCGCGGCCGACGGTGGCGACCCGGGCGGTCGCAAGCTTTACTGGAACAACGATCTCGGCCGTGGTCCCTGGTGGGAACTGCCGGCACCGGCGCAGAAACTTACGGGCAATATCCACGCCGGCTGGACCCAGGCCTTGTTGTTCCGCAAGGACGGCGAGCTGTTGCACATCACTTCCTCTTCCATGGACGGCAAGCCGGAGTCGAAATACAACGAAATCATCTACGCACACGCACCGGTGGTCTTCAATCGCTACGAGGCCGAAGACGCCGCCAGGCGGTCGGCGGTGATGATCGGCGGGCCGAAACTGTCCAATGGCGGCAAGGCGCGGGTCGCCTCGGCTCCAGAGGGGCGGCTGACCTTCGATATCCACGTCGACACCGCCGGAAACCGGCCTGTCACCGTCCGTTACAGCGACCTCGGGCTGCCCGTCCAGCCGCAAATAAGCGTCAACGGGTCGCGGCTCCTCGCGCCCGCGCCGAAGGCCGTGGAGAATGGCTGGAACGAGCTTACCGTCCAGGCCAACCTGCGCGCGGGCGGCAACACCATCGTGGTCGCCGGCGGCGCCCACGCCATGGATGTCGACTACCTGGAACTCGGCGGTTCCACGCCATGAAACAGTGCATGACGCTGCCAAACCCATGTGCTATAAATCTATTAGTATTACAATTGAGCAGGTAGCCCCGGGCTGAGCGAAAGCCCCGTCATGGCACCCGCCGGGAATCCGCGGAAGGCTTGGGGGAAAGGAACTATGGTCAAGGCGATCGCCGTACGTAACCTGCATGGGCAGGTCATCCAGGAACTCGGCCGGCAGATCGTCGGCGGCGAGTTGCGACCCGGCGAACTGCTGCCCCGCGAGGAGCTGCTCGCCGAACGGATGATCGTCAGTCGTACCGCCCTGCGGGAAGCGATGAAAGTGCTCTCGGCCAAGGGCCTTATCGAGGCCCGCCAGCGCACCGGTACCCGCGTCCGCGAGAAGAAATACTGGAATCAGCTGGATGCGGACGTGCTCGCATGGCGTTGCGCGTCGATGCCGACCAACGATTTCGTCGACAAGCTGGTTGAGATGCGCGAGACCATCGAGCCAGCCGCCGCGGCGGCCGCGGCACGACGGCGCGATGACACCCAGCTGGCTGCCCTCGAGGCCGCTTACCGTGCCATGGAAGCCGCCGAGGAACTCGATGCCTGGGCCGAGGCCGACCTCGCTTTCCACGAGGCCGTGCTCAATGCCACCAATAACGAACTGATGGCGTCGCTGTTCTCGGTGATCGAAACCGCGCTCGGCACCTATTTCCTGCTGTCGGCGCGCACCGCGGCGAACTTCAAGTATTCATTGCCCCACCATTTCGCCGTCTACGAAGCGATCCGCCGTCGCCAGCCGGAAGCGGCACGCCGCGCCATGCTGCGCATGGTCGACGATTCGCGGACGAATATCCGTCGTCGTCGACGTACGAAGAAAGCGAGTTGACACCGTGACGGACCTGATTGGCCTCGACTGGGGCACTTCGAGCTTGCGTGCTTACCTGATGGACGGCGACGGGCAGGTGCGCGACACCCGCAGCCGCCCGTGGGGCATACGCCATCTTCCCGACGGCGGCTTCGACGCCGCCTTGCGCGACATCGTTGCCGACTGGCCCGAGGCGCCGCGACTGGCGGCCGGCATGGTCGGTAGCCGCAACGGCTGGCGCGAGGTGCCTTACCTCGACCTGCCGACCGGCGCGGAAGCGATCGCGACCGCGCTCAGCGAACTGCATACCGCCGACGGCGGTGTCGTGCACCTGGTGCCTGGCCTGCGCAACCCGCGCGGACCGGACGTGATGCGTGGCGAGGAAACCCAGATCCTTGGCGCGATCGCCCTGCGCCCGGCGCTGGCCGCGCGCTCGACCCTGCTGCTGCCGGGCACGCACAGCAAGTGGGTCAGCGTGCGCAACGGCGTGGTCTTCGACTTCATGACGATGATGACCGGCGAGCTGTTCGCGGTGCTGCGCAATCATTCGATCCTCGGCGCCGGCCTGCCCGCCGAAGCCGGCACGGTGACCGACAGCGATGCCTTTCGGCGCGGCGTGCGCACCGCGCGCGACACCGGCGCGGCCGGCGTCACCACGCGCCTGTTCAGCGCACGCAGCCTGATGCTCGATGGCCAGCTCGATCCCGCCGCGGTGCCGGATTACCTTTCCGGCCTGCTGATCGGCGAGGAACTGCGCGCGGCCCTGGCGGTCGGACGCATGGATGCCTCGCTGCCGATCCAGCCGATCGGCGACGAAGCGCTATGCGCACGTTACCGCTACGCCGCCACCGAATTCGACCTTACCCTTTCCCCCACCATCCACGACGCCTCGGCACAGGGCTTGTGGCGCATCGCCGCCGCGGCCGGACAATTATCATGATCGACACCTGGTTGAACCCTCTCCCGCTCGTCGCCATCCTGCGCGGGCTCACGCCCGAAGAAGCCCTGGCCACCGGCGAAGTCATCGTCGCCGCCGGTTTCCGCCTGCTCGAGGTGCCGTTCAATTCGCCGCGGCCGCTGGAAAGCATTGCCCTGCTGCAGGCCGCCTTCGGCGATCGCTGCCTGATCGGCGCCGGCACCGTGTTGTCGCCGGCCTGGGTCGGGGATGTCGCCGCCGTCGGCGGCCGCCTGATCGTGATGCCCCACGCGGACACCAAGGTGATCACGGCGGCCAAGCGCGCCGGCATGTACTGCGTGCCGGGCGTGGCCACGCCGACCGAGGCCTTCGCCGCGCTCGATGCCGGTGCCGACGCGCTGAAGATCTTCCCCGCCGAACATATCCCCCCGAAAATCGTGAAGGCCTGGCGCGCGGTATTGCCCGCCGACGTCGCCCTGATGCCGGTCGGTGG
Organism: Luteibacter sp.; assembly: GCA_036009745.1. Taxonomy (GTDB): domain Bacteria; phylum Pseudomonadota; class Gammaproteobacteria; order Xanthomonadales; family Rhodanobacteraceae; genus Luteibacter. Next base: position 18,763 of record DASYLE010000072.1, read on the forward strand.
TATCGAGCCCGATGGCATGGCCGACTATGTCGCCGCGGGCGCAAGGGGCTTCGGTATCGGCTCGGCGTTGTACGCGCCGGGTCGCGATGCCGCGGAAACTTCCCGTCGGGCGATCGCGTTCGCGCGCGCCTGGCACGACCTCGCCGCCAAGGATGCCGCGCCATGAAAATCACCGCGATCACTACTTTCCTCGTGCCGCCGCGCTGGTGCTTCGTGCGCATCGACACCGATGCCGGCATCAGCGGCTGGGGCGAGCCCGTCGTCGAAGGCCGTGCGCATACCGTCGCGGCTGCGGTGGATGAACTGTCCGACTACCTGATCGGCAAGGATCCGCGACCGATCGAGGATCACTGGAGCGTGATGTACCGCGGCGGGTTCTATCGCGGTGGCCCGATCCTGATGAGTGCGCTGGCCGGCATCGACCAGGCGCTGTGGGATATCAAGGGCAAGCATCTGGGCGTGCCCGTGCATGAACTCCTCGGTGGCCCGGTGCGCAATCGCATCCGCGTGTACTCGTGGATCGGTGGCGATCGCCCGGCCGAGACCGCGGCCGCGGCCACCGCCGCGGTGGCGCGCGGTTTCACCGCGGTGAAGATGAATGGCACCGAGGAAATGCAGTACGTCGATACCTTTGACAAGGTGACCCGCGTGCTCGAGAACGTGCAGGCCGTGCGCGACGCGGTCGGCCCCGACATCGGCCTGGGCGTGGACTTCCACGGTCGCGTGCACAAGCCGATGGCCAAGGTGCTGATGCGCGAGCTGGCCCCGTTCAAGCTGATGTTCATCGAGGAGCCGGTGCTCTCGGAGCATCTGGAAGCGATCCCGGAGCTGGCCGCGATTTCGCCGGCGCCGATCGCCCTGGGCGAGCGCCTGTATTCGCGCTACGACTTCAAGCGCGTGCTCCAGACCGGTGGCGTCGACATCATCCAGCCCGATCCCTCGCATGCCGGCGGCATCACCGAGACGCGCAAGATCGCGGCGATGGCGGAAGCCTATGACGTCGCCCTCGCCCTGCACTGCCCGCTGGGCCCGATCGCACTGGCCGCGAACCTGCAGCTGGACGCGGTCTGCCATAACGCCTTCATCCAGGAACAGAGCCTGGGCATCCATTACAACGCGGGCAACGATCTGCTCGACTATGTCGTCGATCGCAGCGTGTTTGCCTATGAGGATGGCTTCGTCGCGATCCCCGGCGGCCCGGGCCTTGGTATCGAGGTCAACCAGGACTATGTGACCGAGCGTGCCGCGATCGGCCATCGCTGGCGCAACCCGATCTGGCGCCATGCCGACGGCAGCGTGGCCGAGTGGTAAGCCCGATGTCGACTTTCGCGACCTATCCCAGCCTTGCCGGGCGCACCGTATTCATCACCGGCGGTGCCAGCGGCATCGGCGCGGCCTTTGTCGAGCACTTCGCACGGCAGGGCGCGCGCGTCGCCTTCGTCGACCTTGACGATGTCGCCGCGGACGCGCTGATCGCCGGCCTTGCCGGCGTCACGCATGTGCCGTACTACCAGCGCTGCGACGTCACCGACCTCGACGCGCTCGGCGAGGCGATCGTCGTCGCCCGCGCGAAGATCGGGCCGATCGCGGTGCTGGTGAACAATGCGGCCAACGATGTCCGTCATGTCTTCGAGGAGACCACGACGCAGGATTTCGAGCGCAATATCGCGGTCAACCTGCGCCACCAGTATTTCGCCACGCAGGCCGTTATCGCCGATATGCGCGCGCTCGGCGGCGGTTCGGTGATCTGCCTGGGTTCGACCGGCTGGATGAAGAAGAACGGCGGCTACCCGATGTACGCGATGGCCAAGGCCGCGATTCGCGGTCTGGTCAACGGCCTGGCCCGTGAACTCGGGCACCAGGGCATCCGCATCAATACCCTGGTGCCCGGCTGGGTGATCACCGAAAAGCAGCGTCGCCTGTGGCTGGATGCCGAGGGCGAGGCCGAAATCGCGCGCGTGCAGTGCATGCCGGGCTACTTGATGGCCGAGGATCTCGCGCGCGCCGCGCTGTTCCTCGCCGCCGACGACAGTCGCATGTGCACCGGCCAGGACTTCATCGTCGACGGCGGCTGGGTATGAGCGTCGCTGGTGCCCAGATGGTGCTCGACGCGGGCAATACGCTGGGCGAAGGCGTGCTGTGGTGCGATCGCACCCAGTCGGTCTACTGGACCGATATCCACCGGGCGACCCTGTGGCGGCTGCATCCGGAAGACGGCAAGGTCGATCGCTGGACCCTGCCGGAGCGGCTTGCCTCGTTCGCGCTCTGTGAATCGACCGATCATCTGCTGCTGGCGCTGGCCACGCGGCTGGCTTTCTTCGATCTTGGCGACGGCTCGCTCGATACCTTGCACGAGATCGAACCGGGACTTGCCACGCGCGCCAACGATGGCGCCTGCGATCGCCAGGGCCGTTTCGTCTTCGGCACCCTGCATGAGCCGGAAAGCGGGCCCAAACAGCCCGTCGGCGGGTTCTATCGGCTGAATGCGGATCTGTCCCTGGAAAAGCTCGATCTGCCGGGGGTGGCGATCAGCAACAGCATCGCCTTCAACCCGGCCGGCGACCTCATGTATTTCTGCGACTCGCCGCGTAGGAAAATTCAGTGCTGTGCCTACGGCGATAGCCTCGGACCCGTGTACGACTTCGCTGACCTGACCGGCATGAGCGGCGAGCCCGATGGCTCGACCGTGGACGCCGAAGGCGCGCTGTGGAACGCCCAATGGGGCATGGGCCGGGTCGTGCGCTACCTTTCCGATGGCAGCGAGGACCGTATTGTCAGCGTGCCGACGCTTCAGCCCACGCGACCGGCCTTCGGTGGCGCCGATCTGAAAATGCTTTATATAACCAGTGCGCGCGATGGCCTGACCCCGGCGGAACTTGCCGACGACAGCCACGCCGGCGCACTGTTCGCTTACCCCTCCGGCGTACGTGGGCTTCCTGAGCCGCGTTTCGCCGGCTTTTCTCTTCGCGACCGCTGAGACTTCTGCCTGGAATCATCCATGAACTCGATTGCCGTACCCGCCGTCGCTTCACGCAGTACCGCCATCTTCACCTGTGTACTCGCCGCGCTGGCCGGCCTCATGTTCGGCCTGGATATCGGCGTCATCTCCGGCGCCACGCATTTCATCCAGGATGAGTTCAAGGTCACCGACCACACTATCGAGTGGATCGTCAGCAGCATGATGTTCGGCGCCGCCGTCGGTGCGCTGGGTGCCAGCTGGATGTCCGCCGCGCTCGGTCGCAAGCGCTCGCTGATCCTCGGCGCCGTGCTCTTCGTCGCCGGCTCGCTGCTTTGCGGCGGCGCATGGTCGCCGGAAACACTGATCGTCGCCCGTGTCGTGCTGGGCCTGGCCATCGGCATCGCCACCTTCACCGCACCGCTGTACCTGGCCGAGGTCGCGCCGGAGCAGATCCGCGGCGCGATGATCTCGCTGTACCAGTTGATGATCACCATCGGTATCCTGGTCGCCTTCCTCTCCGATTACGCCTTCAGCTTCTCCGGCAGCTGGCGCTGGATGCTCGGCATCATTGCCATCCCCGGCGTTCTGTTCCTGCTTGGCGTGATGTTCCTGCCCGACAGCCCGCGCTGGCTGATGATGCGCGGACGCAAACAGGAAGCCGTCGACGTGTTGCGCCGCCTGCGTGGTGGCGACGAGCAGGTGGTGACGCGTGAGATAGGCGATATCGAGGAGCAGCTGAAGACGCCGCAGCTGGGCTGGCACCTGTTCCAGCAGAACCGCAACTTCCGTCGCTCGGTCGGCCTTGGCGTGCTGCTGCAGCTGATGCAGCAGTTCACCGGCATGAATGTGGTGATGTATTACGCGCCGCGTATCTTCGCCAGCATGGGCTACGACACCCAGTCGCAGTTGTGGTTTACCGCCGCCGTCGGCCTGACCAATGTGCTGGCGACCTTCATCGCCATCGGCCTGGTCGACAAACTCGGCCGCAAGCCGATCCTGTACACCGGCTTCCTGGTCATGGCGATCGGCCTCGGCATCGTCGGCACGATGATGCACCTGGGCATCAACTCGCAGGCCGAGCAGATGTTCACCGTGGCCATGCTGCTGCTCTTCATCGTCGGTTTCGCGATGTCGGCCGGCCCCCTGGTATGGACGCTGTGTTCGGAGGTCCAGCCGCTGAAGGGCCGCGATTTCGGTATCGGCGCCTCGACCTTCACCAACTGGGTCGCCAACATGATCGTCGGCGCCACCTTCCTGACCCTGCTGAACGGCATCGGCAATGCGGCGACCTTCTGGCTCTATGCCGCGCTCAACCTGTTCTTTATCGGCCTGACCTTCTGGCTGGTGCCCGAGACCCGCGGCGTCACCCTGGAGCAGATCGAACGCAAGCTGATGGACGGTCACCGCCTGAAAGACATCGGTCGCTGAATCTTGCGATGGCAGGTGGCGGCTTGAAAGCCGCCACCTCGCCCTGAGGTCATAAGCTTCCACACGGGAGCTCTTCCATGATCGACCTCTACTACTGGCCCACGCCGAACGGCCACAAGATCACGCTCTTCCTCGAGGAAACCGGCCTTCCATACACGGTGAAGCCGGTGAATATCGGCAAGGGCGAGCAGTTCGAGCCCGACTTCCTGGCCATCTCGCCGAATAACCGCATGCCCGCGATCGTCGACACCAGCCCGGTTGACGGCGGTGAGCCGATCAGCGTGTTCGAATCGGGCGCGATCCTGACGTATCTGGCGGAAAAGACTGGCAAGTTCCTGCCTGACGACCTGCGCGGGCGCACGACGGTACTGGAATGGCTGTACTGGCAGGTCGGTGGCCTCGGGCCCATGCTTGGCCAGAACCACCACTTCAACCGCTACGCCCCGGAAAAGATCCCCTACGCCATCGACCGCTACGTCAACGAGACCCGCCGCCTGTATGGCGTCCTCGACAAGCGCCTCGCTGGCCGCGCCTTCATCGCCGGCAAGGACTACAGCATTGCCGACATGGCTTCGTACCCGTGGATCGTCTCGTACGAAAACCAGAGCATGCGGCTGGAGGATTTCCCGAACCTCAATCGCTGGTTCGAGGATATTCGTGCGCGTCCGGCCACGGTTCGCGCATACAGGCTCGGCGAGGAGTTGCAGCAACCGAATACGCCGATGACCGACGAAGCTCGCAGGCACCTGTTCGGCCAAAAATCGTAACGCGTCGCCACTGGATGCCGGCCTGCGTGTACGCACTGGGGACATCGGTTACACATTGTCGCCGTTTCTGAGGCCAGAGACCGACTCGGGATCGGCGATACGTTTCATGTGCGCTTGGCGATTTGGGGCCTGGCTCTTTGGTGGCGCTTCGGCGATCGGGTCGGCGCCTATCGCGCTGTTGTTTCGCCCTCCTGCCGGAGGCCCGGGATCCAGAGCCGGCTGATCGCCGTGTGTCTATGGTGGCCAGCGTGAAAGGTCCAGCCCCAAGGGACTCGCGAACAGGGTTTGCTCCCACAAGGTCGTCGCAACCTGCTCCTGTGGGAGCGAACCCTGTTCGCGAGTCCCTTGAGGCCGTGACTTCCCAATGGCTGCCTTGCTCTTGATGGAAACACGCCGCCAGACCGTCGCTTTTTTCCCCGGACAGCAGTGTGGGCAGGCGGGGATCCAGTGGCGACCACGATGGGTTTTTCGCGGTTACTATCCCGGTTCTTCCCCGCAGTGCATGACCATGCCCCTCCCCACCGTCGAACACGAAACCGCCGCCTCGCCCACCCACGCCATCGTCTGGCTGCATGGCCTCGGTGCCGACGGCCATGATTTCGCGCCGATCGTGCCCGAACTGGTCCAGCCGGGCTGGCCGGCGTTGCGCTTCGTCTTCCCCCATGCACCCGTACGCCCGGTCACCATCAACGGCGGCATGCCGATGCGGGCCTGGTACGACATCAAGGGCATGGACATCGCTGACAAACAGGATGCCGAAGGCACCGCGGCGTCGGTCAGCGAAGTCGACGCCTTGATCGCCCGGGAAGTCGAGCGCGGCATTCCCGCCTCACGCATCGTCCTCGCCGGCTTCTCGCAAGGTGGTGCCATTGCCCTCGCCGCTGGCGTACGGCATGCCGGGGCACTGGCGGGCATCGTGGCCTTGTCGGCCTACCTGCCGCTGGCGGAGACGACCGAGGCAGAGCGCCACGCCGCGAATGCGAAGACACCGATCTTCTGGGGTCATGGCCGTGCCGACCCGGTCGTGCCGATGCCGCTTGGCCAGATGTCCCGGGATACGCTGCTATCGCTGGGCTACACCGTCGAATGGCACGACTACCCGATGGGCCACCAGGTCTGTGCCGAGGAAATCGCCGATCTCGCTCACTGGCTGGCCGCGCGCTGGTAGAGGTCACGCATGCGCGTCGGGCATACAGGCATACTCCGCGCCATGTCCGATCCCTCGCCCGCCAAGGCTGTCCGCCCGCGATCCTCGCCCGCGCCGCTGCCGGATTTCTGCAGCCTGCCGGTGCTGTTCGTCCTGCTGGTGGTCGGCGCGCTGACCGTCACCGTGATGTGGCTGGCGCCCGGTAGCCGCGGCCAGTTCAGCGATTACAGCGTGGCGATCCTGTTCGTGGTCTGGCTGGCCATGCTGGCCACGGTCGCGCTGTGCAAGCTGCGTCCGGGGTTTTCACGTCTGCCGGGCCTGATGCCTTACGCGGCGGTCTGGTTGCTGCTGGTATCCCTCGTGCTGATCGCCAGCGGTATCGTTTCCTGGCTTGACCATGCGCTGGCGCTCGGGCTCACCCCCGATTCCGGCCCACGCTTCGTTCGCGACTGCGGCCTGGTCACCGCCCTGCTCGCCGCCGGCCTGCTGCGCTACTTCTATGTCGTCGCCCAGTGGCAGGTGCGTGTCGCCGCCGTGGCCCGTGCCCAGGTCAATGCCCTGCAGGCGCGCATTCGCCCCCATTTCCTGTTCAACAGCATGAACACGGTCGCTGCCCTGGTCCGCGTCGATCCGGCTGCCGCGGAACGCACGGTGGAAAACCTCGCCGAACTGTTCCGCGCCGCGCTGGGTTCGGATCTCGAGCAACTCGGCACGCTTGGCGAGGAACTGCTGCTGGTCGACCGGTACCTCGCCATCGAACAGCTGCGTCTGGGCGACCGTCTGCACATCGAGCGTGATCTCGCCGATCTGCCCGCCGATTTCCCGCTTCCGCACCTGCTGCTGCAGCCGCTGGTGGAAAACGCGGTGCGCCACGGCATCCAGCCCTCGCTTGAGGGCGGAAGTATTGGCCTGCGTGGGCGGCGCGTCGACAACGGCGTCGAGATCGTCATCGACAATCCGCTGCCGGTCACCCCGGCCGCCGGCGGCAATGGCCACGGCGTGCAGAACGTGCGCCAGCGCATCGCCTATCATTTCGGTCCGCGCGCGAAAGTGAGCGCGGTGGCGCAGGACGCGCGATTCATCGTCACCCTGCTGCTGCCGGAGCCCACCAGTGCGTATCCTGATCGCCGATGACGAACCGCTCGCGCGTGCGCGGCTCGCCGCCCTGCTCGGCGAATGCGCGGACGTGGACATCGTCGGCAGCGTCGGCGACGGCGAAGCCGCGCTCGGCGCCTGCGCCGAGCTGAAGCCCGACGCCCTCCTGCTCGATATCGAAATGCCCGGCATGGACGGCACCGTCCTGGCCCGCCGACTCGCCGCCTTGCCCATCGCGCCCCAGATCATCTTCTGCACCGCCTACGACCAGCACGCGGTACGCGCCTGGGAACTCGGCGCAACGGACTACCTGCTGAAACCCGTGCGCCTCGAGCGCCTTCGCGAAGCCTTGCAGCGAGTGCGCCAGCGCATGGCGCCACGCCCGCCCCAACGCGACAACTGGCTGCACGCGCGCGCTGGCGGCGAACGCACTCGCATCGACCTCGACGAAGTGCTCTACCTGCTGGCCGACGAAAAATACGTCGAAGTCCACCATCGCGGCGGCAGCTTGCTGATCGACGAATCGCTACGCCAGCTCGAACAGTC
>DASYLE010000073.1:0-47180 GCA_036009745.1 Luteibacter sp.
CGGGTCAGGACCACCCGGCGTGTCGACCCCTGGTAGAGCAGCAGGGTGGCACCGTTGCCGCGGTCGTAGGTCTCCCGTTGCTGTCGTTGCCAGCTGCCATCGGCGCGGCGGAAGTCGAAAACAGTCTTCTTCAACAGATACCAGTCGTCGGACAGCACCTGGCTTTCGATGACGCGGACGCGCTCGGCGGTTTCGTGCATGGCACCAGCTCCCGGGGTGGACAATGGGTGCGAAAGACACTATCGTGCAATTTCGTGCAATGTCAATGAATTTCGTGCATCCTTATGCTGACCACGCATCGCAAGCAAGCCATCCTCGCTGCACTCCAGCGCGACGGTCAGGTCATCGCCAGGACACTAAGCGAGGCCTTCGGTATTTCCGAGGACACGGTTCGCCGCGACCTGCGAGAACTCGCGGCCGAAGGCCTGTTGCAGCGTGTGCATGGCGGCGCCCTGCCGGCATCGCCAGCGACGGGGGATCTTGCACAGCGACAACGGATCGGTACGGACGCCAAGTCGGCCATCGCGCGCAAGGCGGCCGAACTGGTCCTGCCGGGGCAAGTGGTGATCCTCGATGGGGGTACTACCACTGTGCAACTGGCCCGGCAGCTACCGGCGACGCTCAGGGCAACCGTGATCACGCACAGCCCCAGCGTCGCGGTGGAACTGGTCGATCACGCAGGCATCGAAGTCATCCTCATCGGCGGTCGCCTGTTCAAGCACTCGATGGTCGCGGTAGGCGCCGCGGCTATCGAGGCGATCGGGCATATCCGCGCGGACGTCTATTTCATGGGCGTCACCGGCGTGCATCCCACCGAGGGGTTGAGCACGGGCGACCTCGAGGAGGCGTATGTCAAGCGCGCACTGGCCTCGCGCGCGGCGGAAGTCGTGGTGTTGGCTTCGGCCGAGAAGATCAATGCCGCTTCAGCCTACGTCATCGCGGATGCATCGTCGGCAAACATCCTCGTGGTGGAACGCAAAACACCGGAGGCAATGACCGCACCCTTCGTTGCCCTGGGAGTGACCGTCCTGCGCGCCTAGCCGTGGACTGCCCTCATTCCGCGGTAACCACCATGGCAGCGAGTTCGTTACCGTTCGGATCGGTGAACTGGAAGCGGCGGCCGCCGGGGAAGGCGAAGATCGGGCGGACGATGGTGCCGCCGGCGGCGATCACGGCGGTGAGTGTGGCTTCGAGATCATCCACGGCGATGACAGGCAATGGTGCCCTGGTGGCTTCGCTGGCATCGCCCTGCAGGCCGAGGTCGACATCGCCGGTCATCGTGGACGCGTAGGTCGGGCCGAAGTCGGTCAGCTGCCAGCCAAAAGCCTCGGTATAGAACGCCTTGGCCGCGCCGATATCGCGGGCGGGAAGCTCGAAGTAATTGGGACGTGCCATTGGCTGCTCCACGTGGGCGCGAATCGCGCGGGACGCCGAGTGTAGCGCCAGCCAAACGGCCTAGCCGCCCGTCCGGCTTGTTGGTGCCCGGGGCCACGCGTAACGTCGGTCATGCCCACCGGCAGGAGGGCAAGCCGTGACGACGACGGACATCGTCGCCGCGACGCGCGACAGGCGGCGTCGTGCTGCCGAAGCACCTGCATGCCTCGATCGCGTGCTGAGGGAGGGCGGGGGCCGAACGCGGGTAGGCGTACGGCCTCCGTTCTTTCGTTGTGCCTAGAGTTCCCGGTCGCCGACGAGCACTACATCCGCCGGCCGCGCGGCGAACAACCCGACGCAGACGACGCCGGTGATCTGGTTGAGCTTGGTCTCGAAACCGACCGGGTCGGCAATGCGCCAACCGTGCACGTCGATGATCCAGTTGCCGTTGTCGGTGACCACGCCATCGCGCCACACCGGCTGTCCGCCCAGGCGGGCAATTTCGCGGGCGACATGGCTGCGTGCCATGGGGATGACTTCGATCGGTAGCGGGAACGCGCCGAGCGTGGCGACCAGCTTGCTCGAATCGACGATGCAGACGAACTTTTCCGACGCCGCGGCAACGATCTTCTCGCGGGTCAACGCGGCGCCACCGCCCTTGATCAGGCAGCGCTTCGGATCGCATTCATCGGCACCGTCCACATACAACGCCAGCGGGCCGACCGCATTGAGATCGAGCACGGGAATGCCATGCGACTTCAGCCGTTCGGTGGAGGCTTCCGAGCTGGATACCGCGCCTTCGATGCGATCCTTCACCGTCGCCAGGGCATCGATGAAGAAATTCACCGTCGAGCCGGTACCGACGCCGATCACGCCTTTTTCGACGTAACGGATGGCGGTTTCGCCGGCGAGGCGCTTTTCGTTGGCTTGGCTCATGCGGGGTGTTTTTCCAGGCGGAGGATGAAGTCCCAGTCGGCCTTGCCGACCGGCATCACGGACAGGCGGGTACCGCGCTGGACCAGGGGCATCTCGCCCAGTTCCTCGTGCCCCTTGAGTTCCTCGAGCGTGATCGTGCGCTTGAGTTTGCGCTCGAACTTGACGTCGACCAGCATCCAGCGCGGATCCTCGCGCGAGCTCTTTTCGTCGAAGTACTTGCTCTTCGGATTGAACTGGCTTTCGTCCGGATACGCCGGCGAGGCGACCGTGGCGATGCCGACGATGCCGGGCACGGTGCAATTGGAGTGGTAGAAGAAGATCTTGTCGCCGACCTTCATGCCGTCGCGCATGAAGTTGCGCGCCTGGTAGTTGCGCACGCCATCCCAGGATTCCACGCCCTTGCGTTCCAGGTCGTCGATGGAGAATGCGTCAGGCTCGGACTTCATCAACCAGTATTTCATTCAGCAACACCCGTGCAGTCGATCAGTTCGCGGTCGGTGGCGATGTAGTCAAGCGGCACGTCCCAGTCGGCCGTCTCGATCGCGTCCAGTTCCTGGAAGGCATAAGCGACGCCGACCAGCAGGGGTTTCGCCGGGCGTGCTTCGCTTTTCAGGAATTCGAAGCTGCGGTCGTAATAGCCGCCGCCGAAACCCAGGCGATTGCCCTTGCGGTCGAAGCCGAGCAGGGGCACCAGGACCAGGTCGACCCCGTCCGGGCCGACCGATTCCTCGCCCAGCAGCGGTTCGGGGATGCCAAAGCGGTTCGGTTGCACGCCGTCGCCGGTGGCCCAGGGTGCGAAGCGCATGCGCCGGTCGTCGCCAACGATGGGCAGGTAAAAGCGCTGGCCGCGTTCGGCCAGGGGCGCGATGGCCAGGTTGAGCGGCAATTCACCGCCGGTCGCCCAGTAGCCGGCGACGCGCGCGTCGGTCAGATATTCAGGAAGCTGCTCGAGCTGGTGACGCAAGCCCTGCGCCGCGGCAATGCGCTCGGCGGGCTTGAGCAGCCGGCGCCGCTTGGCCAGGTCGCTACGCAGGTCACGCCGTTCGTTCGGATGCATTGGCATGGGTCGGTACGCCCGGTGTCGGAGAAAGATAGGGAGTTGCCGTCAAGCCCCTGCACGGAAGTGTAGCCACCGGCGTAAGCACGGACCGGTGAAGATCAGCCGGTCGGCCAGATAAGGAGTGGCGTTCTCCGCGATGCCGCTGCGCACCAAACGACCTTGATCCAAAGGATCAGGTGGGAGGGCCACATGGTCTCAGGCTTTCCGCACGCGGCGGACATGCACACCAACCATGATTAGCCGACCCGGGGTCGTATGTAGGAACAAGGCAAAATGTAAAGTGCGCTGGCGAACACCGCAGGGAACGCCTGTCGCTATTTTACGGGTGCCTCGAGCGCCGCTTCAAGCTTTCTTCGCATCTGGACCAGTCCATCGGTCAGCACACGTTCCTGCGACTCGTGCTGCGCTTTCAGGCCGAGCAGTTCATGGGCGATGCTGACGGCCGCCAGGACGGCCACGCGGTCGAAACCGGGGGTCTTCGCGTTCGCTTTAAGCTCGCGCATCTTGCCATCGAGGAAATTCGACGCCGCGATCAGGCCGGCGCGCTCCTCGGGCAGGCAGGCGATATGGAATTCGCGGTCAAGTAGCCGAAGCAGGACCGGTTCGCTCTCGCTCAAGGCGAATTCTCCAAAGCTTTGAGCCGCTGGATCATCGCCTCGACGCGGCTGCGTGCCTGCTCGTTGCGGGCCATCAGGCCGGCGCGCTCACCGGCCAGTTGTTCCTGGCTGTGGCGAAGGCTGCGATTTTCCTCGTGGAGCCGCCGAACGGTCTCGACGAGCCGGTCGAGCATGGCGCTCATGGCTTCGATTTCGGCTTTGACGGCATCGGGTGTCGACATGCCCGAACTATAGCAGGAGGTTGGACCGCGGCTAGGGGGCGCGGGAGGCTTTTTGTCGCCAACCCCGGCCGCGCGATAAACTGCCCGTTTCCGTTGCCAGGAGTCGCGCCATGTCGACCAACCCTCCCGTCGATCATGCCGAGCTAGCTGACCTGCTGGCGCGGCTGCGGCTGGGTACCAGCGCCAGCGAGTTGCATGGATCGCTGTCCGGTTTCATCAGCGGCGGTGGCCGCTTCGGTTCGGGCTCGATCCTTGCCGCCCTGGAGCTGGAAGCCGGCGAACTGCCCCCAGGTGCCGACGACGAAGCCCTGCTGCAGGGACTCCGCCGGCAAAGCGAAGCGGCGCTCGACGATTCGGACCTTGGCTTCCAGCCACTGCTGCCGGATGACGAAACCCCGCTGCCTGAACGCGCCGAAGCCCTGGTCGACTGGGTCCGCGGCTTCCTGGGCGGTTTCGGCCTGGCCGGCGCGGACGCGCACGCGAACCTGACCGAGGATGCCCGCGAGGTATTGAAGGACATGGGCACGATCGCCGCGTCCGAGTTCGATTTTGGCGACGGCGACGAAGACGAGGACGCCCTGATCGAGGTGACCGAGTTCGTCCGCGTCGGGGCCTTGTTGCTGCACGCCGAGCGCAGCCATGCGCAGGCGCCCGCCAGCGGCACCTTGCACTGACTTGATCACCCCCGCCGAATACGTCCGCCGCCGCCGCCAGTTGATGCGGATGGCCGGCGAGGATGCCGTGCTGCTGGTGGCCGCGGCGCCCGAACGCATGCGCAATGCCGATGCACCATGGCCCTACCGGCAGGACTCGGACTTCCATTACCTGACCGGCTTCCCCGAGCCGCAGGCCGTGCTCGCCCTGTTGCCGGGGCGAGCCCATGGCGAGGCCGTGCTGTTCTGCCGCGAGCGCGATGCCGAGCGTGAGCGCTGGGATGGCGAGCGGATCGGCACCGATCGGGCAGTCGCCCTGTGCAAGGTCGACGACGCGTTTCCGATCGACGACATCGATGACATCCTGCCCGGGATGATCGAGGGCAGGGCACGGGTCTATTGCCACTTCGGCCGCGAGCCGGAATTCGATGCCCAACTGCTCGGCTGGATGCGCCGCCTGCGTACCCTGCGTGGTGGCGGGGTCGTGCCCAAGGATCTGGTCGCCCTGGGCCACCTGTTGCACGACCTGCGCCTGTACAAGTCGCGCGATGAACTGACTTTGATGCGTCATTCGGCAAGCGTCGCCGCCGAGGCGCACCTGGCCGCGATGCGCGCGGCGCGGCCCGGCGTGGCCGAGTACGAGGTCGAAGGCGAGTTGCTGCGGGCGATGCGCAGTCGTGGCGCCGTGCCGGCCTTCCCGCCGACCGTCGCCGGTGGCGTGAACGCCTGCATCATGCATTACCAGGCCAATCGCGCGCCCCTGCGGGAGGGTGACCTCCTGCTCGTGGACGCCGGTGCCGAGGTCGAATGCTATGCCTCGGACATTACCCGCACCTATCCGGTAGGCGGACGCTTTTCCCGCGAGCAGCGCGCGCTATACGAAGTGGTGCTCGAGGCGCAGCTGGCGGCGATCGACGAGGTGCGCGCCGGTCATCCGTTCAGCGCGGCACACGACGCGGCGGTCGGCGTGATCGCCGAAGGCCTGTGCGCGCTGAAGTTGCTCAAGGGTACGGCCGCCGAGGCGATCGCCGAAGGCAGCTACAAGCGCTATTTTCCGAGCAAGACCGGCCACTGGCTGGGCCTGGACGTGCACGATGTCGGCGACTATCGCGTCGACGGCGAGCCGCGCGTGCTCGAGGAAGGCATGGTGGTCACGGTCGAGCCGGGCATCTACGTGCCGTCGGACGACCGTAGCGTGGCCGAGCGCTGGCGTGGCATCGGTATCCGTATCGAGGACGATGTCGCGGTCGGAAGGGATGGCCCCGAGGTGCTCACCGCCGCGGTGCCGAAGCATCCGGACGAACTCGAGGCTTTTCTCGCTGCGCGTTAGGTCCCCTCGCTTGGCGGATGCCCCTCGCGTATGCGGGCTGCTTCGTCGTCCGCATGCACCTCGTACCAGATCGCATTGAGGATGCCGAAGGTGCAGGCCAGGCCGAGGCCGAGAATCCAGGCGAAATACCACATAGTCCGCTCCCCTCAATACATGTTGTGCGACTTGCGCACGTGGTCGAGCGTGACCCGGCCGCGCATCACGCGATAGGCCCAGCCGGTGTACAGGATGATCACCGGCAGGAAGAATGCGGTGAGGAACAGCATGGTCAGCAAGGTGCCGCGGCTGGAGGACGCATCCCAGACGGTCAGGCTGGAATTCGGATCCAGGCTGGACGGCATCAGGAACGGGAACAGCGCGAAGCCCGCGGAAAGGATCGTGCTCGCGACCATCACGCTGCTGGCCAGGAAGCCGCCGATACCGCGCCGGCCCACCAGCCATTGCACGCCCAACGCGCCGAGCAGGCCGCATACCGGGGCAGCCCAGAACCAGGGATGGGTGAGGTAACCCGCGAACCAGGTACCGCCGATCGCAACCTGCTTGGCCAGCGGATTGGAGATCCCGTTGGTCACCACCGGCCCGACGATGGCGTGGCCGGGCAAGCCATAACCAAGCCAGATACCGGCAAGGACGAAAAGCACGATGTAGACGAGTCCGGTCAGCCGCGCGATTCGCGCCGCGCGTTCGGCGATCTGGTGGTCGGCTTTCAAGGCTGTCCAGCACGCGCCATGGGTGAGCAGCATGCTCAGGCTGACCAGGCCGGCAAGCAGGGCGAAGGGATGGAACAATTCCCAGAAGCTGCCATCCCAGGTCATGCGCAGGTCGGCGTCGTAGCGGAAGGGCAGGCCGAGGAACAGATTGCCGAAGGCTACGCCGCAGACCAGCATCACCACCACGCCCGAGGCGGTCAGGACCCAATCCCAGATATTGCGCCAGCGCGGGTCTTCGATTTTCTCGCGGAAGTTGAAGCCGACCGGCCGCACGATGAAGGCGAGCAACAGCACGAACATCGCCACGTACAGCCCGGAGAATGACGCGGCGTAAAGCAGTGGCCAGGCGGCGAACACCGAGCCGCCGCCGAGGATGAACCAGACCTGGTTGCCCTCCCAGGTCGGCTCGATCGATTCGAGCAGGACCACGCGCTCGTCTTCGTCGCGGCCGAGTACACGGAGCAGGGCGGCGACGGCGAAGTCGAAGCCGTCGGTGACGGCGAATCCGATCAGCAGGATGCCGATCAGGGCCCACCAGATCACACGCAGGGTTTCGTAGTCGAACATGGCGTTCTCCTCAGGCGGTCTGCGCGGTGGCGGGTGGTGCGTCCTGGCGTTGCGGCCACATGCCCAGGCCGTCCGGACCCTTGCGGGCGAATTTCAGCATCAGGTACCCGTCGAGCACGGCGAGCACGGTGTAGAACAACACGAAGCCACCCAGAGATAACCAGACCTGGCCGGCGGTGACCGAGGACACGCCGAGCGCGGTGGGCAGGATGCCCTCGATCGCCCAGGGTTGCCGGCCATGCTCGGCGACGATCCAGCCCAGTTCCGCGGCGACCCACGGCAGCGGCAGGCTCCATAGCGCGGCCTTCAGGTACCAGCGCTGGGATTCCAGCTGGCGCTTGCTGGCCTTCCAGAACGAGAAGGCGAACAGCAGGATGAAGTACATGCCGCAGGCGACCATGATCCGGAATGACCAGAAGATCACCGGCACATTCGGGATGGTGCTGTCGGCGGCCTTCTGGATGTCCGCAGGCGTTGCCTTGCGCGGATCGTCGATGAAGCGTTTCAGCAGCAGCGCATAACCCATGTCCTTGTCGTGCGCGGCGAGGGTGGTGCGTGCCTGCGCGTTGTCCTTGTCCGCGCGCAGTACCAGCATCGCGTCATAGGCCTGGATACCGTTGCCGATGCGCAGCTTCGCGTCCTGGACCAGGTCGGCGATACCCGGTATCTGCTGGTCAAGTGAGCGCGTGCCGATCAGGCCCATCACCCAGGGGATCCGGAACGCGTAGTCGGTGCGGTGCTCCTTGATGTTCGGCAGGCCGAACACGGTGAACGACGCCGGCGCGGGTTCGGTTTCCCACATCGCCTCGATCGCCGCCATCTTCATCTTCTGGTTTTCCGAGACCGTGTAGCCGGACTCGTCGCCGAGGACAACGACGGATAGCGCCGCGGCCAGGCCGAAGCTCGCCGCCACCGTCATCGAACGCTTGGCGAAGTCGATATTGCGTCCGCGTAGCAGGTACCAGGCGCTGATCGAAAGCACGAACATCGCACCCATCGTGTAGCCGGCGCTCACCGTGTGCACGAACTTCGACTGCGCGACGGGATTGAAGATCACGTCCTTGAACGAGGTGACTTCCATGCGCATGGTCTGCGCGTTGAACTCCGCGCCGACCGGGTTCTGCATCCAGGCATTGGCGATCAGGATCCACAAGGCGGACATGCTGGTGGCGAAGGCGAGGAACCAGGTCACCAGCAGGTGCTTGACCCGCGTGAGCCGGTCCCAGCCGAAGAAGAACAGGCCGACCAGGGTGGCTTCGAGGAAGAAGGCCATCATGCCTTCGATGGCCAGCGGCGCACCGAAGATATCGCCGACGTAATGGGAGTAATACGCCCAGTTGGTGCCGAACTGGAACTCCATGGTGACGCCGGTGGCCACGCCCATCGCGAAGTTGATGCCGAACAGCACGCCCCAGAACTGGACCATGCGTTTCCAGATCTCACGGCCGGTCATCACGTACACGCTTTCCATGATGGCGAGCATCATGGCCAGGCCGAGGGTCAGCGGGACGAACAGGAAGTGGTAAAGCGCGGTCAGTGCGAACTGCAGTCGCGAAAGCGAGACGACATCGGGGTCGACGATCATGGCGAGGGTTCCGGTGACGGCGGAGGTGGCGTCGCGTCCGCACGGGGCGCGAGCACGTGTTCGATGGCGTTGGGTGTGGTGTCCGGACGCGGCACGGGGCGTATGGCCACGTACCAGATCAGCATCAGCACGGCGATCTTGACGACGACGATCAGGGCCAGGTCGCGGAAAAGCCGGCGCAATGGCCTGCGGCTCGCCGGTGCCTGGGTGCTGGAAGACTGGGTAACGACTACGGTCATGGCAGCATGGCATCCGTATCGCTCGGGACGGGCGCCCCGGAGTGTGCTCATGGTACGCCCCGCGCCAAGGTAGCGCCGCGCGGTGCTTTGTCGCAACCGTAGATCTACGCTGGCAAGGCCTCGTCGTTACCCTGGAGCGACGCACTCAGGAACGGGGGCTACCCACCCCCGTTCCCCAGCCCTCAGAGCGCGGCAAACGCGTCGCGGGTGAGGTTTTCCGGCGCGTCCCCGGTGCACACCACATCGTCTTCGATGCGGATGCCGCCGTACTTGCGGAAGCTGTCCACGCGGACCCAGTCGATATCGCCGGCAAAAGGTTTGTCCTTGAGTTCCGCCAGCAGCATGTCGATGAAATAGATACCCGGCTCGATCGTCACGACCATGCCGGGCTCCAGCTTGCGGGTCAGGCGCAAGTAAGGGTGCCCGTTGGGTTTGGCGATCGTGCCGCCGCGTTCGCTGGCATGGAAACCGGCGACGTCATGTACCTGCATGCCGATGCCATGGCCGAGGCCGTGGGGGAAGAATGCCGAAGACACGCCGGATTCGACCGCGCTCTCCGCGCTCATGCGAATGAATCCGTGCTCATGCAGCACGCCGGCCAGTACATGGTGGGCATGGACATGCAGGTCGGCGTAGTCCTCTCCCGCGCGCACTTTCGCGACGAAGCCCTGCTGGGCGACGTCGACCGCGTCGATCAGGGCCTGGAACTCGCCGGCATTCGCTGCGGCATATGTGCGGGTGATGTCGCTGGCATAGCCCGCCGCGCTGGCACCGGCGTCGATCAGGAAGGACAGGCTTTCCGCCGGCGGGCGGCGGTCGAAGTTGGTGTAGTGCAACACGGCGCCGTGCTCGTTCAAGCCGACGATGCTTGCGTACGGCAGTTCGGCATCGATCTGGCCGACGGCCTTCAGGTAGGCCATGTGGATACCGAATTCGCTTTCACCGGCGCGGAACGCCTGCTCGGCGGCGCGGTGGCCGCGGGTGCCGCGACGGCTCGCCTCGCGCATCAGTTCCAGCTCATACGGCGTTTTGTACGCGCGGTGGTAATGCAGGTAATCGACTACGGCCTGCGGATTGTTCGGCAGCAGCTTGTCGAGCGCGGCGTACTGGTCGCCGATGATGGCGCGGCGCGTATCTTCGCCCGGCAGTTCCGCCGCCGCGTCGGCCCAGTGCCGGATCACGACGATCTCGAAATGCTCGACCCAGTAGCCGCTCGGCGCCTCGGGCACGACGTGCCAGTAGTCGCGCGGCTGCAGGAAGACCAGCTTCGGTTTCTTGCCCGGTGTGTAGACCAGCCAGCTGCCCGGCGCGTCGGTGAGCGGCAGCCAGTGCTTGAAATGCGGATTGACGACGAAGGGGTAGTCCTGGTCGTCGAGGAACTTGGTCAGCGGCCGTCCGGCCGGCACGACCAGATGATCGAAACCCCCGGCTGCCAGCGCGGTATCGGTGCGCTCGCGCAAAGTGGCGAGATGCTTGGGGTAAAGCGCTGCGAGTGCATCGGACATGGCGGGCTCCGGGATCAGGCAAAAGCCAATGGTGCGCTACCCGGCGCGGCGCGCCAAGTCGCCGGTCTAGAGTCGGCCATAGACCACGGCGAAATCGCCCGCCACATCCCCCAGCAGTTGCCGCCAGAGCAGGGCCTGGTGGCTGTGCGGCGCATCGACCAGCACGCGCAGGTGGCAACCCCACAAGGTGATGCCGAAATGGCCGGCGGCGAAGTCGTGGTCGGGCGATCCCCATTGTGGCAAGGGGGTCCACGCGGCACAGGCGGGGCAGGCCAGGAAGGCCGAGTCCGGCGCGTCGCACCAGATCGCCAGCGCCTCTTCCAGCGCCTCGCTGCCGTCCTCACCCGGAATCACCACATGGCTGCATTCCGGGCAGCGGGCACCGAAGTTGCCGCGCGTGCGACTGTACAGGCCGTTCTCGCCGCCACCTTCCACCAGTACGGCCTTGCCATCGTCATCGCGCCAGCGATGGCCGCTGGCATGGATTTCGACCGCGGCCACGCGTTGCGAGTCCGCCCCGGCAAAGCCCGGGAAGGCGTCCAGTACGAGGAAACGTGGCGAATCCTCACCGTAGAGCACGGGATCGATCGCCTGCATGCCGATCAGGCGGCGATACAGCGCCATGGCGGCGGCGGGGGCGTCGTCCCGTTCCAGTTGGGTGTCGACCAGGCTGGTCGTGTCGTCGTTCATGACTAGGTTTACGTTGGCGCCACATCTTGCCGCTTCAGGAGGCAATGCGCAAAGCGCTCAACCCGTCAGTTCGGGGCCCAGCCAGTTTTCCATCATGCGCGTGTCTTCGTCGCTCACGGCGACGATGCGATAGCCCGACCAGTACTGGCCCGGGGCGGCGGCCGGTTCGTGCCACTGCTCCTGGATACCGAGCTGGATCGGACGGCGATGGCCGTAGGCATCCGGTAGCGCCAGCGATACCTGGTAGACGGCGTCGGTCGCCGGTGCGCGCAGGCCGATCAGCATCAGGCCGCTGGTGGACAGGTTGCCAAGCTGGCCGATCACCTGCTCGCTCATCACGTCCATGACCGGCATCGGCGAGCTGGCGCGTTTGCGCGGCGCGCGACGGTGTTCGACCTCGCTCATACCGGCCTCGTCATGGTGTCGCCGCTCATGCCGCGGGCGCGGCGCAGGCTGCCGGCCACGGCCTGCCAGGCGCGATCGATCAGCGGCAGGCGCGTCTCGGTCATTTCGTGGGCATCGCCACTGGCCATCAGCCGGGCCAACTGGGTCAGCGTGCGATCGTCGCAGCGCACGCCGCGCTGGTTGACGAACAGGCAGCGGCCGGTGGATGGGGAGAACCAGGCGAGCTTGCGCCGCGCGGTGCCGCCGTCCGGCTGGGTGAACTCGAACCATGTGCCGAAGCGCAGCTGGCGCAGGTTGTCGAAGATCGCCTGCGCGGGCGCATCCAGCTGCTCGGGCGGCGGCAGGACCGGCTCGTGCAGGGTCGCGCTCTCGCCCAGGCGTGGCTGCTGTTTCAGGCGCATGGCGACGTCGGTCACGGTTGGCCGGTCGTCGGCAACGGGTTTTTCCAGCAGGCCGCGGGCGACCTGGGCCGCTTCATCGGAGAGCATGCCGATCTGTTGCAGGCCATCCTCGACATCCGCGCGCAGGCGGGTGGGATCGACGACCGGATGGCGGCCGAGCAACTGGTCGGTGGTTTCCAGGCAGGCGACGAAGGCCTCGCCCTGTTCGCCGCCGCGCAGGAGGTTGAGTGCAAGCACGTCGCACCACGTGCGCTCGAGCAGCATGCGCAGCACGCCGCGCGGCGGACGCGGGCCGACCCGTTGGGCCACCAGTTCGGAGGCGCGTGCCCGCGCCTGCTCGAGGCGGTCGCGGCCTTCCATCGCTTCCATCTGGCGACGCTCGGCGACCTGTGCCTTGCGTGCCAGTTGGGCGACGTGCTGTTCGATCTCGAGCACCCATTCGGGGTCGATGGTCGAGGAACGCCCGGCCCGGGCGACCAGGCGTTCGAGTTTCTCGATCAGGCCGCGGTCGCTTTCGCCGTCGGCGGTATCGAGCCAGTCGTGGGCGACTTCGGTGACGGTGTTGAGCAACTGCCGCGCCGGATGATCGTGGTGGTCGAAGAAGCCGCGATCGGCCACGGCGACCCGCAGCATCGGGAACTGGAGGCCACCGAGCAGGGAGCGGCCGTTGCCACTCTGCTGCAGTTCACGGGACAGGTTCTCGAACAGCATGGCGGTCAGTTCGACGGTGTCGCCATGTTCCGGGGTCAGCTGGGCCGGTGGCGCGCCCGCGGGGCGATTGCGGTTGAGCTGGGCGAGCAGCTCGTCGCGCAGGCGCTGCGCGCTGCGGATTTCGCGCGAAGCCTGGTCGGCGACTTCGGAAAGATGTCCCTGCAAAGCCTGCAGGGCGGTCTGCAATTCGTCGGGCGTCGCCAGTTGCGCGTGGTCGCCGCTCGCCGTACCACCGTCCAGCGAGCGCTGCGCGAGCAGGTCGCGCAGGCTTTCGAGCACGGTGATGCTTTCGCGGCGCCAGCCACCATCGGCTGCCGCGGGACTGGCCGGGGACGGCTCGCCACGGGCTTGCCGCTCAACGGCCGGGGTGGCGACGGGCGCAGTCATCTTCGCCTGCGGAT
Source organism: Luteibacter sp. (assembly GCA_036009745.1). Taxonomy (GTDB): domain Bacteria; phylum Pseudomonadota; class Gammaproteobacteria; order Xanthomonadales; family Rhodanobacteraceae; genus Luteibacter. The sequence goes on from DASYLE010000073.1 coordinate 13,406, forward strand.
AGGCGCGCAGCGATACCAGGATGCCGCGGGTCCGATAGCTGTCATTGAGCACGCGATACAGCGCTTCGCTGGCGCTCATCAATTTGGTGTCGAAGGCCTGGAAGAGCAGCAGCCGGTGTTCTTTCGGCAGGTCGAGCGGGGCAGTCGCGGCGCGCAAGGCATTGGCCAGCACGCGCGGGCCCGGTGGCAGTGCCTCGCCCTCCAGTGGCGGTGCCGCGGCGAACAGCGCCATGCGGTAACCGAGTTCGAACAGGGCGGTGGCGTTCCTCGCCTCACCGCGCGCGGCCATGCTGGCCAGCGCGTCGCTTTGCTCCTGCTCGGCCGGGTCGACCAGGGCCAGCGGCAGATGCTCGTGCGCGGGATGTTCAGAGGCGGGTGCGCGCCCGAGGTGTTCGAAGCGTTCGCTCAGATGGTCGACGAAGCGCTGGCGAAAGCCATCGGCCTCGCGTTGCAATACGTTGCGGCTTTCGAAGCAGGTCTGCTGGTCGAGATGGTTGCGCGCGCGGTCGGCCTGGGCGAACAGGCGATGGTCGAACTCGGCCAGGGAGGCACGCAGCGGCGCCTCGACCCAGGCCAGGCACATCGACAGGCCGTGTTCGGCTTCACGACGGGCGCGCGGTGACAGGGCGGCATATGCCCCCGGCACGCTGCCTGGCAGGTCCTCCGTATGGCTGTGCGGTTCGGCGCTCATCGCAAGGCCCTCCCCGGCCCGTGAAGGCAGTTTAGCGGTTCCCGACCCGGGCGCCACCCGACCGTTTGGCCAGTGTCGACCGGCCGATCAGGCCAGGAAAGACGCGATCACGTCGTTGAGGAAACGCTGGCCCAGTGCGGTGGTGCGGAGCATGGCCGGGTCGTCGGCCAGCCAGCCGCGGGCCACGCCGGACGCTAACGTCGCCTCGATGGCAAAAGCGGGAAGGCCGGTCCGTTCGGCGAATTCCACCCGCGGCACACCGTCGACCAGGCGCAGGGCGTTCAGCATGTACTCGAAGGGCAGTTCGACCGCCTCGATCGTACTGTCGCCGCCGATCCTCGCCGGCGTACCCGCGGCGCCGAGATAGGCATTGGGGTGACGGTTCTTCCAGCGCCGATGGACCTGGCCGGTGGCGGCGTCGCTGATCTTGCCGTGCGCGCCGGCGCCGATGCCCAGGTAATCGCCAAAGCGCCAGTAATTGAGATTGTGCGCGCAGCGCCGGTCGTCCCGCGCATAGGCGGAGATCTCGTACTGCCGGTAGCCGCCGGCGGCCAGCCGCGACTCGCAGGCTTCCTGGATAGCCCAGGCCTCGTCGTCGTCCGGTAGCGGCGGTGGATTGGCGGCGAAGGCAGTATTTGGTTCCAGGGTGAGCTGGTAGTGCGAAATATGCGTCGGGCCCAGCGCGATCGCGCGGTCGACATCGTCGAGCGCGCCTTCCAGGGTCTGCTGCGGCAACGCGTACATCAGGTCGAGGTTGATGTTCGCGTAGCCCGCGTCCTGTGCCTGGCGCACCGCATCGCTGGCCTCGGCGGCCGAATGGATACGGCCGAGCCGGCGCAGCTTGTCGTCGTCGAAACTCTGGATGCCGAAGGAGATCCGGTTGACGCCGGCCTTCAGGTACCCGTCGAAACGACCGTGCTCGACCGTGCCCGGGTTGGTTTCCAGGGTCACTTCCAGGCCATCCTCGAATGGCAGGCGGTCGCGTGCGCCGTCGAGGAAGCGTCCGACAAGCCCTGGCGAGAACAGGCTGGGCGTACCGCCGCCGAAGAACACGCTGACCACCGGGCGGCCATGCAGCGCGCGACCGAAGTCGCGAAGGTCGGCATCGAGGTCGGCGAGCAGGGCGTCGATATAGCTTTCATACGGCGGCACGCCGCGTAAACCATGCGAATTGAAGTCGCAGTAAGGGCACTTCTTCACGCACCACGGCATGTGCACGTACAGAGACAGCGGTGGGGCGAGCAGGCTCATGGGCGTTGCGTGAGACGGGCACGCAGGGCGGCCAGGGCCTGGCCACGATGGCTGAGCCGGTTCTTCACCGACGCGTCCATTTCCGCCGCGCCCTGGGCGTGGCCGTCGGGCAGGAACAGCGGGTCGTAGCCGAAGCCGCGCTCGCCGCGCGGTGCGTCGAGGATGCGGCCGTACCAGCGTCCTTCGGCGATTACCGGTGCTGGGTCCTCGGCGTGCTGGAGCAGGACCAGGACGGCGATGAAGTACGCACCGCGCCCCTCGGCGGGCACGCCATCGAGCGCTCGCAGCAGCTTCGCGTTGTTCGCCGCGTTGTCACCGTGCACGCCTGAATAGCGTGCGGCATACAGGCCAGGCGCGCCGTTCAGCGCGTCGACGCAGATGCCCGAATCGTCGGCGAGCGCAGGCAGGCCGGTCTGGCGCGCGGCGTGCCGCGCCTTGATCAACGCATTCTCGACGAAGGTCAACCCGGTTTCCTCGGCGTCCTCGACGCCGAATGCCGATTGCACGATCAGCTCGATGCCGCTGTCGCCAAGCAGGTCGTGCAGCTCGGCAAGCTTGCCCTGGTTGCCGGAGGCGAGAACGATGCGCTTCATGACAGTCCGGCGAATTCTGCTGAATAGTCGACGCGGCCGCGGTAGGCGCCGAGGCCGTCGACAGTCAGCGCCAGCACCATGAAAGCCGTGTTGTCGCCGTGGGTAAGCCCATGCGTGGATGCGCGTGAGAAGCCGAAGCGGGCGTAGTAATTCGGTGCGCCAAGGACGACGATGGCGCGCGCGTCGGCGACGAAGCAGGCACCGATGCCTTCCTCGATCAGCGCGTGGCCGACGCCCTCATGCTGCTGCGCCGGCAACACCGCGACCGGCGCCAGGCCGAGGGCCTTGCCGTCGTCGCCGTGCTCGATCGTCACCGGTGAGAACAGCACATGGCCGACGATGGCGCCTTCGCGCTCGGCGACCAGGGAGACCGCGGCACGGCCGGCGTCGTGCAGGCGCTGGACCAGGGCGGCCTCGTCGTCGCGGGCGAAGGCCGCGCGATGCACGGCGAGGATCGCCGCCAGGTCGGCGGGAGTCGCCGCGCGGATATCGACTTCGCTCATGCCTGCTCCAGTGCCGCACGCTGCGCGATGACCAGTTCGGCCACGCCCTTCTCGGCGAGGGCGAGCAGGGCATCGAGTTCATCACGCCGGAAGGCATGGCCCTCGGCCGTGCCCTGCAGCTCGATGAAGCCACCGCCGTCGTTCATCACCACGTTCATGTCGGTATCGCAGTTGGAATCCTCGGCATAGTCGAGGTCCAGGACCGGCATGCCCTGGTAGATGCCGACCGAGACGGCGGCGACCGCGCCGACGATCGGGTTGCGCTTGACCACGCCACGCTTCATCAGCACCGAGACGGCGTCGACCAGGGCCACATAGGCGCCGGTAATGGCCGCGGTGCGGGTACCGCCGTCGGCCTGGATCACGTCGCAGTCGAGGGTGATCACGCGCTCGCCAAGGGCGGCACGGTCGACGCAGGCCCGTAACGAGCGACCGATCAGGCGCTGGATTTCCATGGTCCGGCCGCCTTGCCCGCCACGCGCGGCCTCGCGCTGGTTGCGCTCGGTGGTGGCCCTGGGCAGCATGCCGTACTCAGCCGTGACCCAGCCCTCGCCCTTCCCGCGCAGCCAGGGCGGGGTGCGCTCTTCGACGCTCGCGGTGCACAGCACCCGGGTGTCGCCGAACGAGACCAGCACCGAACCTTCGGCATGGCGGGTGAAGTGGCGTTCGATGGAAACGGCGCGCAGCTGGTCGGCGGCGCGACCGCTGGGGCGGGAAATATTCATTAAAAGTCGCTATTTGGGCAAGGCGGGTGGGAAAGTTTACCATTGCCGCCTTTCCCGCCGTCCAAAGCAGGTTTCCGATGATCCGCAGCATGACCGCCTATGCCTCCGCCGAGCGGGCCGGCCCATCGGGGACGCTGACCTGCGAATTGCGCACGGTCAACCACCGTTATCTCGAGATCAGCCCGCGCCTGCCCGAGGAACTGCGCAACTTCGAAAGCCTGTTGCGCGAGCGGATCGCCGCGAAGCTGTCGCGTGGCAAGGTCGACGTTACCGTACGCCTGCGTAGCGACGGGCAGTCGGTGGAGAACCTGAAGGTCAACGGCAGCCTGCTCGGGCGGCTCTCCGAGCTCGCCCTGGACATGGAGGCGCGGTTTCCGCGGATGCGCATCGATTTCACCGAGTTGCTGCGCTTTCCCGGCGTGATGCAGCAGGCCGAGGTCGATACCGATGAGCTGCAGGCGGCCTTGCTGGACGTGCTGGACCGGGCACTGGACGCCCTGGGCGATACCCGTGGCCGCGAAGGCGGCAAGCTCGGCGAACTGATCGCCGAGCGGCTGGATGGGATCGAGCGCATCGTCGCCGATGTCCGCGTCTGGCTGCCGGAGATCCAGGCGGCGCTGCGTGCACGTCTGGAGGCCCGCCTTGGCGATATCCGCCAGCCGGTCGAGCCGGGCCGGCTCGAGCAGGAACTGGTGCTGCAGATCACCCGCGTCGATGTCGACGAGGAACTGGACCGGCTCTCGACGCATATCGGCGAAGCGCGCCGCGTGCTTGGCCTGAAGGAACCGGTCGGTCGCCGGCTGGATTTCCTGATGCAGGAATTCAACCGCGAGGCGAACACGCTCGGTTCGAAGTCGGTCGACTCGCGCACGACCAATGCCGCCGTCGAACTGAAGGTGCTGATCGAGCAGATGCGCGAACAGGTGCAGAACATCGAATGAGCGCTTTCAAGGACACGCCGGTCGAAGGCACGCTGTTCGTCGTCGCGGCGCCATCGGGCGCGGGCAAGTCGACCCTGGTCAACGCGCTGCTGGCGCTGGAGCCGGCCATCTCGCTGTCGGTGTCGCACACCACGCGGCCGCCGCGCGCGGGCGAGGAATACGGCCAGCATTATTACTTCGTCGAGCGTAGCGGCTTCGAGCAGGAGATCGCCGATGGCATCTTCCTCGAGCATGCCGAAGTGCACGGCAATCTCTATGGCACCTCGCGTACCGTGGTCGCCGATGCGTTGGGCGAAGGCCGCGACGTGCTGCTGGAAATCGACTGGCAGGGCGCGCGCCAGGTGCGCAAGAGCAAATCGGACTGCGTCAGCGTGTTCATCCTGCCGCCCTCGCGCACCGAACTGGAGCGCCGCCTGCGTGGTCGTGGTTCCGATGCGGCCGACGTGATCGAGCGTCGCCTGTTCAATTCGCGCGAGGAAATCGCCCACGCGCACGAGTTCGACTTCATCATCGTCAACGACCGCTTCGAGGATGCGCTGTCCGACCTGCAGTCGATCGTCCACGCGGTCCGGCGACGCGCAACGCTCCAGTGGCGCCGCCACGAGGCGCTGATCGCCGAATTGCTGCAGGTCTGAGGAACTTCCCGCCAGCCGGAGGTTCCATCCGTGGACTCCGCCGACATGCTACTTTTGCCCCCTTTGGTGCCGATCGACTCCCATGACCGAACCCGTTAGCCCAACGTCCGTCGTCGAGCCGCTGGTACGCATCCGTGGCCTGACCACGGTGCTCAACGGCAAGACCATCTTCGACGCGATGGACCTGGATATCCCGCGTGGCAAGGTCACCGCGATCATGGGCCCGAGCGGTACCGGAAAGACCACCCTGCTCAAGCACATCACCGGGCAGATGCGCGGCGACGCCGGCGAGGTCCGGGTCGATGGCCAGGACGTCACCTCGCTGTCGCGCGACCACCTGTTCAAGCTGCGCGAGCGGATCGGCTACCTGTTCCAGAACTCCGCCCTGCTGACCGACTTCGACGTGTTCGAAAACGTGGCGTTTCCGCTGCGCCAGCACACGAAGCTGCCCGAGGTACTGATCCGCAACATCGTGCTGACCAAGCTGCAGGCCGTGGGCTTGCGCGGCGCCGCGCGACTGATGCCGACCGAGCTTTCCGGTGGCATGGCCCGGCGCGTCGCCCTGGCCCGCGCGATCGTGTTCGACCCGGCGTTGATCCTCTACGACGAGCCCTTCGTCGGCCTCGATCCGATCGCGCTCAACCAGGTGCTGAAATTGATCCGTACGCTGAACCAGACCCTCGGTATCACCAGTGTGCTGGTTGCCCACGAACTGGCGGCCGTGCAGCGCGTCGCCGACCACGTGTACCTGATCGCGAACGGCAAGATCGTTGCCCAGGGCGATCCGGCCACCCTGGCCAATGACGGCTCGCCGTGGACAAGGCAGTTCTTCGGCGGTGAAGCCGACGGTCCGGTACCGTTCCAGTACCCGGCCGGCGATTACGCCGCGGCGCTGGATTTCCCGGGAGCGAAGGCATGAGTACGCGGATGGAACGTGGCGGCGTCGTCACCCAGAGCCTTGCCCAGATCGGTGCCTGCGGGCTGTTCCTGCTGACCCTGCTGGCGGCGGTGCCGAAAAGCATGCGCCATGGCCGCGAGACCTTGCGCCAGCTCTGGTTCGTCGGTGCGATGAGCCTGACCATCATCATGACCTGCGGCTTGTTCGTCGGCATGGTGCTGGGGCTGCAGCTGTACGACGTGCTGTCGATCTTCGGCGGCACCTCGGCGACCGGTACCGTGGTCGCCATCGCGATTTATCGCGAGCTTGGCCCGGTGGTGACCGCGCTGCTGTTCGCCGGTCGCGCCGGCACCTCGATGACGGCCGAGATCGGCCTGATGCGTGCCACCGACCAGCTCGACGCGATGGAAATGATGGCGGTCGACCCGCTGGCCTACGTGGTCGCGCCGAGGTTTCTTGCCGGCGTCATCGCCCTGCCGCTGCTGACCGCGGTGTTCTGTGCGATGGGCGTGTTCGGCGGGCACCTGGTCGGGGTGTCCTGGCTCGGCATCGACAACGGTACGTTCTGGTCGAACATGACCGCCACCGTCGATGTCTGGAAGGACATCGTCAACGGCGTGGTACTCAAGAGCTTTGCCTTCGGCATCGTCGTCTCGCTGATCGCCGTATTCCAGGGCTACACCACGCCACCGACCAGCGAGGGCGTCGCCTATGCGACGACGCGCACCGTGGTCGCCTCGTCCATCGCGATCCTCGCGCTGGACTTCGTGCTCACTTCCTTCCTGATCTGAGGCGCGGATACCCATGCATTCTTTCATCCCCCATTCGAGGAACGTGCCGTGACCCAGAGAAAGTCCTATGCCGTCGGCACCGGCCTGTTCATCGTGCTCGGCTTCGCCGCGCTGGCCTACCTGGCGACGCAGACCACCTCGGTCGCCAATTCGGGGCAGGGCGACAGCTACACGGTCGAATCGCACTTCGCCAATATCGGCCAGCTCAAGGCGCGCGCGCCGGTGAAGGTCGCCGGCGTGCGCGTGGGCTCGGTGCAGTCGATCAGCCTGGTCCCGGGCAAGGAAGAGGCGAAGGTGGTGCTGTCGATCGACAAGCGCTATGCCGATATCCCCGACGACTCGGTGGCGACCATCTTCACCAGCGGCCTGCTTGGCGACCAGTACGTCGGCCTCCAGTTCGGGCACTCGAAGAAGGCGCTGGCCGAAGGCGGCGCGATCGGCTTCACCCGGCCGGCGCAGCAGCTCGAGGAGATGCTCAGCCGCTTCTTCGGCGGCGGCAGCGCGGCTGACCGCCTGGGCGGCACCTATAACGTCACCGGCCACTTCACCAATGTCGGCGCGCTGGTCCCGGGCGCGGCGGTGAAGCTTTCCGGCGTGCCGATCGGCAGCGTCCAGTCCGTGGTCATCCAGCCGGGTCACCTGGACGCTTTCGTGACCCTGGCGATCGACAAGCGCTACAACCAGATCCCCGACGATTCGGCCGCCGCGGTATTCACCAGCGGTTTGATCGGCAGCCAGTATGTTGCGATCCAGCCTGGTGGTTCGCCGGACATGCTCAAGGACGGCGACGAGATGGTGCTCACCCAGTCCGCTTTGCAGCTGGAAGACCTGATCGGCAAGTTCCTGGTCTCAGGTTCGCCGGGCGACAAGAAAACCGATCCGAATACCGACGCCGGGAACGGCGCCAAACCTGAATCATCCGCCGGCAAACATTGATCCGGCACGAGGAGATACACCTTATGTTGCGCAAGCTGGCTTTTGCTCTCGCTATCGCACTCACCGGCGCGGCCGCCCTCCCGGCGCTCGCCCAGGACACCGCGCCCGCCGCGGCTCCGGCGTCGACCCAGTCGCCGGCGGACATCGTGCAGTCCATCGCCAACGACCTCGGCACCGCGATCGAAGGTCATCGGAAGGAACTGCAGGGCGACCACGACAAACTGATCGCTGTCATCGACGATGTCTTCCTGCCGCACTTCGATATCGATTACGCCTCGATCCTGGTGCTGGGCCAGCACGCCAAGGACGCCACACCCGCGCAGCGCGAGCGCTTCGCCAAGGCGTTCTACAATTCGATCACCCATCGCTATGCGGAAGGCCTGCTCAATTATTCGCGCGGCCGGGTGAAGGTGCTGCCGTTCAGTGGCGACCTCAACGACAAGCGCACCGTGGTGCGCACCCAGGTCATGCTCGACGATGGCAAGTCGGTGTCGGTCGACTACGCCTTCCGCAAGAGCCGCAGCGGCGACTGGAAAGCATACGACGTGATCATCGAGGGCATTTCCTACGTCACCAACTATCGCAACCAGGTCGACGCCGAAATCCGCAAGGATGGCATCGACAAGCTGATCGGCAGCCTGGAGACCGGTGGCGACAAGGCGCTGGATACGCTGGAGAAGCAGGGCGGGCAGGCCAAGGCCTCGAAGTGACCTCTCCTGCCTTCCGTATCGGCCAGGGTGGCACACCGGATTCGCTCGCGGCATCCGGTGCGCTCACCTTCGATACCGCCGCCGCGGCGCTGGCCGAAGCCCATGCGGCGTTGTCCCATGGTCCCCGTCAGTGGCTGGACCTGGCCGGCGTCGAGACGGTCGACAGCGCCGGGCTCGCCTGCGTGCTGGCGGTGGTCGCCGAGGCACGGCGTGGCGGCGGGACGATGCGGGTGGTCAACGCCCCGGCTGGGCTGCTGACGCTGGCGCAGGTGGCCGGGGTGGAAGAGTTGCTGCTTTAGTTCCTTCGTTCGACGGGAACGGGGCCCCGGGATGACGAGCCGGCTGATTGCCGTGTATCTATGGTGGCCAGCGTGAAAGGTCTGGCTCCAAAGGACTCGCGAACAGGGTTCGCTCCCACAAGGTCGCGGCAACCTGCTCCTGTGGGAGCGAACCCTGTTCGCGAGTCCTTTGGGGCGTGACCTCCCGATCGCCGTCTTGCTCTTGGTGGTCACGCTTTTTTCCCCGGACAGCAGTGAGCCTTCGCTGGGACCCAGTGAAAACACGGCGCGTAGCGCTCTGGTTACGAGCGTGACGGCGTCGGGCCCCTCGAACGAAAGAACCGGCACGGCGTCAGCAATTCCCCCGAAGAAAATCAAAAAAAAGGGCCTTTCGGCCCTTTTTTTATTCTTTCGTGGCGGCGGGCTGGCCAGGTTTGTCCTGGCTGCGTTCCCACTTGTGCTGTTCGTCCAGCAGTTCGTCCGGGTCGAAGTTCTTCTCGTTCAGGCCCTGCATCTGCTCGATGATCTCGGCCGGCGGGTTACCGTCGTAGATCTGGTACAGGCGCTGCTGGCGATAGGCGTCACGGATGAACACGTACGGATCGTAGGCCGAGGCGAGGAAACTCTCCGCGTCGATGCCGCGCGAGCGCAGGGTCACCAGGTAGAGCACCTGCGGCACGTATTCCTGGCCGTACTTGAAATCGTGGTGGCGCGCATAAATGCTCAGGGGATCGAAGAAGTAACTGTCGATCGGCAGGCGCCAGACGTCACGAACCGTGGTTGGACCGACCAGGGGCAGGACCATGTAGTCGCCCTCGGGGAGTCCCCAGCGGGCCAGGGTCACGCCGAAGTCGTTCTCTTCCAGGGGCAGGCCGAGCTGGCTGGCCGGGTCCATGAAGCCGCCGACGCCCAGGGTCAGGTTGACCAGGAAGCGACCGCTGCTTTTCAGTGCCTGGACCGGCCGGAGCTGGAGCAGGTCATTGGCCACCGTGATAGGCAGGCGGATATTGGTGAAGAAGTCGCTCATCGCGCGGCGAACCGGCGGATTGGTGATCTTCCGGTAGCCGACGGCGACCGGCCGAATGACAGCCTTGTCCACCGCATCGTTGAACGCGTAGCTCTTACGATTGAACTTCTCGAGCGGGTCGTCGGTGCGCGGCTTGGAGATGGCGCAACCGCCCAGAAGGAGGGCGAGGGCGATCAGCGGCAGGGCGCGACGCAACACATTGGCGGGTATCAAGGCTGGCATCCGTGTGCTTGGCGACGAGGGGACATCGCTTTAGTGTACTGCGGAGTAAACTAATTTGCACCGGGGGTGCCCGGAGCCGCAGGAACCGCGCATCATACGCCCGCGATCGATTGCCAGCCAACCCTGGGCGCCGGTACACTGCACGGTCAGAAGTATCTTTATTGTCAAGGATTTGAAATGGCCCGTATCACTGTCGAAGACTGCCTTACGGTAGTCGACAACCGCTTCGAACTGGTCCTCATGGCCACGAAGCGTGCACGTCAGCTCTCCAAGGGGGCCGAGCCGATGATCGACGCGAACAACGACAAGCCTACAGTGTTGTCGCTGCGCGAGATCGCCGAAGGCCGTGTAAACCTTACGATGATCGACGAAATCGACCGTGCCGAGCGCGAGCGCGCCGAGCGCGAGGCCCTCGAGTGGGCGGCCACGGAAGTGGACGACGACCTCTCGAAGGGCGGGGATGACTGATGGTCCCGGGTCATTGTTGGCCCGGCATTGAAACCAACGCGAAGCATGCGCGGGACGCGATCGCGCGCCTGAAGACGATACACAAGGAGGGCGTCGCCTGACGCGGCGCCGCGATGTCATGGAAGTCACACCGCTCACAGCACCCCAGGCTGCCGAGGGCATTCCGCCTTACGTCCAGGCGCTCGAGGATCGGGTAGGCACCTACCTGCCGCCGGCCCAGGTCGAGCGCGTGCGGCGCGCCTACCTGATGGGTGCCGAGGCGCATGCCGGGCAGACGCGCAAATCCGGCGAGCCCTACATCACCCATCCGGTGGCGGTGGCGCATATCCTCGCCGAACTCGGCCTGGACGCCGAAACCATCATCGCCGCGATCCTGCATGACACGCTCGAGGACACCGGGCTCGGCCGCGCCGAGCTCGAGACCGAATTCGGCGTCGCCGTTGCCGAACTGGTCGACGGCGTCACCAAACTGGACAAGATGCAATTCAGCAGCCGGCAGGAAGCCGATGCGGAAAGTTTTCGCAAGATGCTGCTGGCGATGGCGCGCGACCTGCGCGTGATCCTGATCAAGCTCGCCGATCGCCTGCACAACATGCGCACGCTGGGGGCGAAGGATGGCGAGTCCCGTCGCCGCATCGCGCGCGAGACGCTGGAGATCTATGCGCCGATCGCGCAGCGCCTGGGTATGAACAAGTTCAAGGCCGAACTGCAGGATCTCGGCTTCCGCGCGCTATATCCGGACCGTCACCGCATCATCGGCGAGCGCATTCGCGCGGCCCTGGGCAACCGTCGCGAGGCGATGGCCAAGATCGAGGTCGCGCTGGAAGGCCGGCTCGCCGCCGAGCACATTCCCGGCCGCGCGGTCAGCCGGATCAAGTCGGCGTGGAGCATCTATTCGAAGATGCGCAACGAGCACAAGACGTTCGCACAGTTGATGGACGTCTACGGCTTCCGCCTGGTCACCGACACCGCGATCCATTGCTACCAGGCGCTCGGCGCCGTGCATGGGTTGTACAAGCCGGTCGATGCCCGCTTCAAGGATTTCATCGCCATTCCCAAGGCGAACGGCTACCAGTCGCTGCACACGGTCTTGCTCGGACCGTTTGGCGCACCGATCGAGATCCAGATCCGCACCGCGGAGATGGAATCCGTCGCCGAGCGCGGCGTCGCCGCGCACTGGGCGTACAAGACCGACTCCGGCCCGGCGAACAGCGCCCAGGCGCGCGCGCGCGAATGGCTTTCGGCGTTGGCCGACAGCCAGGCGAATACGCCTTCGGCAGCGGAATTCCTCGAGAACGTGAAGATCGACCTGTTCCCGGACGAGGTGTACCTGTTTACGCCTCGCGGCGAGATCTTCTCGCTGCCGCGCAATGCCACCGCGCTGGATTTCGCCTACGCCGTGCACACCGACGTCGGCGACCACGCGGTCGCCGCGCGCGTGGACAAGAAGCTCGTGCCGTTGCGCACGCGGCTGAATTCGGGGCAGCAGGTCGAGATCATCACCGCGCCGTCGGCCGTGCCGAACCCGGCATGGCTCGAGGCCGTGGTCACCGGCAAGGCGCGCACCGCGATCCGCCAGTACCTCAAGCACCTGCAGCATGAGGATGCGGTGGACTTCGGTCATCGCATGCTCGATCGCGCACTCGACGCGCGCGGCACCAGCCTCGATGCGGTGCCGCCGAAGATGCTGGAACGTTTCCTCGAGGAAGCGAAGGTCAAGCGACTCGAGGAATTGCTTTCCGATATCGCGCTGGGCAATCGCATGCCCGACCAGGTCGCCACGCAACTGGTCGGCATGCTCGGTGCCGGCGCGGAGAAGGCCTCGACGACGCATGTCGCCGAAAAAATCCGCATCAGTGGCGCCGAACGTGGCGTGTTGAGCTTCGGCAACTGTTGCCATCCCTTGCCGGGCGACGAGATCATCGGCTTCCTGTCCTCGGGCAAGGGCATCGTCGTGCATCGCGTTGAATGTCCGAACGTCGTCGAGTTCCGCAAGTCGCCGGAGCGTTGCGTGCCCATCGAGTGGGACCGCGATGTCGAAGGCGATTACCGTGCGGAGCTGCGCATCGAGGTACTGAACCGGCCCGGCGTGCTCGCCACCGTCGCCGCGGCGATCGCCGCCGCCGAGTCGAATATCGAGAATGTCGAATACATCGAGCGCGACAGCTCGGCAGCCACCTTGCTGTTCGCCATCGAAGTACGCGACCGCAAGCACCTGGCCGACGTGATGCGCCGGGTAAGGCGCACGGGCGTCGTCAGCGGCGTCTACCGCCACCCGTTGTAGTGTGGGTGCAACTGTCTTTTGAAGGCAGGGAAGCCTGCGATCATGTGGTGCCCGGCCTCAAGGGACTCGCGCACAGGGTTCGCTCCCACAAGTGCGGTGCCGCTTCGTAAGATAGAATCAAGCACTTCTTCGCCCGGAGTCAGCCATGTCCCGCAGCATCATCGCCACCGACCAGGCTCCGGCCGCCATCGGCCCGTATTCGCAGGCCGTCCGCGCCGGGCAGACCGTGTATTTTTCCGGCCAGATTCCGCTCGACCCGGCGACCGGCACGCTGGTCGAAGGCGATATCGCAGCACAGACGCGGCGCGTCTTCGACAATCTCACCGCGGTGGCCAAAGAGGCCGGCGGCACCCTGGCGGACATCGTCCGCGTCGGCATCTATGTGACCGACCTGGGCAACTTCGCCACGGTCAACGCGGTGATGGCCGAATACTTCCAGCAGCCCTATCCGGCGCGATCGACCATCGAGGTTTCCGGCCTGCCCAAGGGCGCCGCCGTCGAGGTGGACGCGATCCTCGTGCTGGGCTGAGCGCGCGAGCCACGTGGCCGCCCGCCCGCCGGTGAGCAACGCAGCTGTCGAAAGCGGCGACATCGTCGGCCGTCGATCGGTGACGAGCCTGTCCGGGGTCGGACCGGCGCTTGCCGATACGCTGGCGCGGCTCGGCCTGCGCCAGTTGCAGGATCTCTGGTTCCACTTGCCCCTGCGTTACGAGGACAAGACCCGGGTTACGCCCATCGGCGATGCGCGCGCGGGCGATCGCGTACAGGTCGAGGGCATGGTCGAGGCCGTCGAGCGCGGTTTTCGCTATCGACCGCAGCTCAAGGTCGTCATCGGCGACGAATCCGGGCGCAGCCTGGTCCTGCGTTTCTTTCACTTCCGTCGCGCCCAGGTCGAGCAACTGGTGCCCGGTACGCGATTGCTGTGTTACGGCGAAGTCCGCTACGGCGCGCAGGGACTGGAGATCGTCCACCCGCAATACCAGCGCGTGGAATCGGAGCTGCCGACGGTGGTCGATGAACGGCTGACGCCGATCTATCCGGTGACTGAAGGGCTGGGATCGAAGCGGCTTGCCTCAGTGATCGACAAGGCCCTGGCGCTGCTGCCGGCGGACGAGCGCCTGGAGCTGATTCCCGCGGAACTGGCCGGCCCGCTCAAGCTCACATCGCTGCGGGACGCGCTGCTTTATGTACATCGTCCGCCACCGGATGCCGACCTGGCGCGGCTCGGGCTTGGCATCCATCCCGCGCAGCAGCGACTCGCCTTCGAGGAGTTGCTCGCGCAGCACCTGATCCTGCGCCGCATGCGCGCGGCGGTTAAGAAACGTCGCGCACCCGCCTTGAAGAGCGCCGGGACATTGCCCGTGCGCTTGCTGGAGTCGTTGCCGTTCAAGCTGACCGGTGCACAGGGGCGCGTTGCCAAAGAGGTCATGCGCGATCTCGTTCGCCCGCACCCGATGTTGCGCCTGGTCCAGGGCGACGTCGGCAGCGGCAAGACGGTGGTCGCGGCGATGGCCGCGCTCAGTGCCGTGGAAAGCGGTTACCAGGTCGCGCTGATGGCACCGACGGAACTGCTTGCCGAGCAGCATCTGCGTAATTTCCGCGTGTGGCTGGAGCCGCTCGGCATCGAAGTCGAATGGCTGGCCGGCAAGGTCCAGGGCAAGGCGCGTCGCGCCGCGCTGGAGCGCGCCGCCAGTGGCGCGCACGTGGTCGTCGGCACGCATGCGCTGATGCAGGAAGGCGTCAGCTTCGGCAAGCTCGGCCTGGTCATCGTCGACGAGCAGCATCGCTTCGGCGTGCATCAGCGGCTGGCCTTGCGCGACAAGGGCGCCGCCGCCGACCTGGTGCCGCATCAGCTGGTGCTGACGGCGACACCGATCCCGCGCACGTTGGCAATGAGCGCGTACGCGGACCTGGACGTCTCATCGATCGACGAACTGCCACCGGGGCGCACCCCGGTCGTCACCATCGCGATCTCCAATGCGCGACGCGGCGAGGTGATCGAACGTATCCATGCCGCCTGTGCCGAGGGGCGACAGGTGTACTGGGTGTGCACGCTGATCGAGGAGTCGGAGCAGTTGAACGCGCAGGCGGCCGAGGTCGCGCACGCCGAACTCACCGCTGCGCTCGACGGCGTCGTCGTCGGCATGATCCACGGACGCCTGAAGCCGAAGGAAAAACAGGCGATCATGGATGCGTTCAAGGCTGGCGAGATCGCCGTGCTGGTCGCCACCACGGTGATCGAGGTCGGTGTGGACGTGCCCAATGCCAGCCTGATGGTGATCGAGAACAGCGAGCGGCTGGGGCTTGCCCAGTTGCACCAGCTGCGCGGCCGCGTCGGCCGCGGCAGTGTGGCGTCCAACTGCGTGCTGCTCTACCAGTCGCCGCTCTCGCGCCTTGCGCGCGAACGCCTGCAGGTGATGCGCGAAACCAATGACGGCTTCCGCATCGCTGAAAAGGATCTGGAGCTGCGCGGGCCCGGCGAAGTGCTGGGTACGCGCCAGACCGGTCAGTTGCAGTTCCGCATCGCCGACCTGGCCCGCGACGCGCACCTCATGGCGGATGTGCAGCGCATCGGCGAGGCGATGATGGCGCGGCATCCGGATACCTGCGAGCGGCTGGTCGAGCGCTGGATCGGCGATGCGGCGCGTTATGTTCACGCCTGAGCGATTGTTTGCGACGGTGTCGCGTCCTATCCTGCCCGATCCCCTCGAGCGCCTTTCATGACCAAGCCGCAACTGCTGATCGATACCGACCCCGGCGTGGACGATGCGCTGGCGATCCTGATGGCCCACGCGCATGCCGATGTGGTCGCGTTGACGGTCGCCGCCGGCAATGTCGGCCTGGCGCATACCGTACGCAATGCGCGCCGGCTGGTCGAACTGCTCGGCGTCAATACGCCGGTATTCGCCGGTTGCCCGATGCCGCTGGTGCGCGCCCCCGCCGAGGATGCGGCCTTCGTGCATGGCCGGGATGGCTTTGGCGATGTGGGCTTCGCCGAGCCGAAACCCAGGGTCGAGCCCGAACATGCGGTGTCGGCGATCCTGCGGCTGACCCGTGAACGGCCGGGCGAGCTGACCCTGGTCGCGCTCGGACCGCTGACCAATATCGCCCTGGCCCTCCGGCTCGATTCGGGCCTGCCCACGCGCCTGAAACGGCTGGTGATCATGGGCGGCGCGGTGACGGGCCACGGCAATACCGGCCATGTGCCGGCGGAATTCAATATCGGCTTCGACCCCGAGGCGGCCCACGTCGTGTTCGAAGGATTCCCCCAATTCGACCTGGTCGACTGGGAGGCCACCATGCGTCACGGCTTCGCGGACGAGGTACTCGACGGCTGGCTGCGCGCGGGCGATGAGCGCGCGGCGTTCTTCAAGGCCATCGTGCAGACCGCTCGTGCTTATAACGCCAGCCACGAGCGCAAGGGCTTTATCGCCGCCGATGCCCTGGCCATGGCCGTGGCCCTGGAGCCGGGCATCGTGACCCACGGCGATACCCGGCACGTGGCGATCGAACTCGATGGGCGGTTGACCCGGGGCGCCACGGTGGTGGACTGGTCCGGGCGGCTGGGTGGGGCGCCTAATGCCCATATCGCCCTGACCGTGGATCAGGACCGTTTTGGACGGATGATTTCCGCTGCCTTGGGGGCAAGTGGCTGATTTTAAAGAACGGAGGAGGCGAATCTTGCGATGGGTCGCAAGCCGGGGTTACAATACCGCTCTTAATCAGCCCGCTTTCAGAGCCTGCCATGAAGCAAGATATCCATCCGAAGTACAAGCCGGTGGTGTTCCAGGACCTGTCGTCCGAATTCTCGTTCCTGACGAAGTCGACGATGTCCAGCAAGGAAACCATCAAGTGGGAAGACGGTAACGAATACCCGCTGATCAAGGTGGATATCTCGAGCCATTCGCACCCGTTCTACACCGGCAAGCAGAAGACTCTCGATGTGGGTGGCCGCGTCGACAAGTTCCGCAAGCGCTACGCTGCGGCCGGCAAGAAAGAAGACTGATATCGGTCCGTCGTGTCCTTCCTCCGGGATGGTCGCGACACCCGCAAGATATCCCGAACGTGGGGCGAGCCTGGCTCGCCCCACGTTTTTTCGTGCGTCCGTTTCGACCGTGCTCCAACGCTTGTTCGATTGCTGCATGTGCGATAATGACCGGATTCGGCCGCTACGGCGGCCGCGTGCCGGCCTTCCCCATGCCGGCGCTCACATCACAACTATCACCAGTCGTTCCCCCATCCGGCGGCACTGGTGCAGACTGAAGGAGCTTCGCCGTGTCCGACGCCAAAATCGTCAAATTGGTCGATGAATCCAACAAGCGCAGCAGCGAGTTGCCGCTGGTCAGCGGGACGCTGGGTCCCGATTGCATCGACATCGGCACCCTGTACAAGGACACCGGTCACTTCACCTATGACCCGGGTTACGGCAGCACCGCCAGCACCAAGAGTGCAATCACCTATATCGACGGCGACGAGGGCGTGCTGCTGTATCGCGGCTACCCGATCGAACAGCTCGCCGAGAAGTCGACGTTCCTGGAGACCTCGTACCTGCTGCTGAACGGCGAACTGCCGAACAAGGACGAGTTCGCGAAGTTCGAGGACGAGATCACGCATCACTCGATGATGCACGAGAACCTCAAGTTCTTCCTGCGCGGCTTTAACCACGACGCGCACCCGATGGCGATGCTGGCCGGTTCGATCGCCTCGCTGTCGGCGTTCTACCACGACAAGCTCGACGTCGATAACCCGGAAGACCGCAAGCTCGCCGCCATCCGCCTCATCGCGAAGATGCCGACGATCTCCGCGGCGATCTACCGCCATTCGATCGGTTGGCCGACGCGTTACCCGCGCAACAACCTCGAATACGTCACCCGCTTCCTGCACATGATGTTCGAGGTGCCGAGCGAGCCGCTGGAGCTGAAGCCGGTCGTCGCCAAGGCGCTCGACCTGCTCTTCATCCTGCACGCCGATCACGAGCAGAACGCCTCGACCTCGACGGTTCGCCTGGTCGGTTCGACCGGTGCCAATCCGTATGCGTCGATCGCCGCCGGCATCACCGCGCTGTGGGGCCCCGCGCATGGCGGTGCCAATGAAGCAGTACTCAAGCAGCTCGAGGAAATCGGCACGGCCGACAAGGTCGAGACCGCGGTCAAGCGCGCCAAGGACAAGAACGACAGCTTCCGCCTGATGGGCTTCGGCCATCGCGTGTACAAGAACTTCGACCCGCGCGCCAAGATCATCCGCGAGATGTGCCACAAGGTACTGAACGACCTCGGCGTCAATGACCCGCTGCTCGATGTCGCGTTGAAGCTGGAAGAGGCCGCGTTGAAGGACGACTACTTCGTCGAGCGCAAGCTCTACCCGAACGTCGACTTCTACTCGGGCCTGATCTACAAGGCGCTGGGTATCCCGACCGAGATGTTCACGGTGATGTTCGCCATCGCCCGTACCTCCGGCTGGATCGCCCACTGGATCGAGCAGCACGAGACCCCAGGCTCGCGCATCGGCCGCCCGCGCCAGATTTATACGGGTGCGGATGTGCGTGATTACGCAGCATCGTCCAAGCGCTGACCCCAGCGTCACGGATAAAGAAAAACCCGGGCATGGCCCGGGTTTTTTTATTGGGGTTTTCGCGAAAACCACCCGGCGAGGCAATCGGTTTTAGCGATCCGCCTCGGCCATGTCTTCCTCGGTGAGCAAGGCCTCGACCATGCTGCGCGAGGCGCGCCGCAATGGCCGCTCATCCACGCGATCCAGTGGCGGCTGGCGCAGCGAATCGTGCGGCAACACCGTCAGGTCGATCCCGATACCGTCCGCATTGAACAGCAGCACCGGATACTCGGCCTGCTCGTCGCGGGTCAGGCGCAGACGCCGTGTCTGCAGGTCGAAGGGAATGCCATGCTCGGTAAGGAAAATCTGCACCTGCTCGGCCTCGTCGCTGAACAGGTGCAGGCAGACCGCGGAATGCTCGTCGGCGGTGCCTTCGAGGACGGCGCCGACCAGGCGCGGTTCGAAGGGGGAGAAGAAACGCATGGCCTCGATGGCAGCCTCACGCCGTACCCGCAGGGCCTGCGGCTGGCTGTCGGCCTGGAAGATGCGCTGGTGCTCGCGCAACGCGTCCTCGATCTCGTTGTTGCGCGGCAGTGCCTGGGTATCGAAGACGCCGAGCCGTTCGGCCGCCTTGATCTTGGCGTGGTGAAAGTCGCGGATGCCGTGCTCGCTCATCAGGCGCGCCGCCTCCTGGGCGACGCGCAGGCGGTTGCGCTGGCTGCGATCCTGCGCGTGAATCCGGTGATGCTCGCCTCGTGCCATGACTGACCCCCGTTTTTTCGACTGAAAACCGCGGCTTTGGCCAGGCCGGCCCTCGCAAGGGCCCGCCCCGTCAGAAAATGTCGTACGCGTGTTCCTGCTGGTCCTCATCCTGTTTTTGGGTGGCCTGGGTGCGCAGGCGATCGACATCTTCCACTTTCATGATTTCATTCATACCACCGGGCGACGGCAAGCCCGAGGACGGGTCGATCTGCACGGTGGCGATACCGGGGGGCATCGGCAAGGTCGCCGAGGGTTGACCCTTCAGCACCGTGCCCATGTAATCCATCCAGATCGGCAGGGCGGCCTTGGCGCCGAACTCACCCTTGCCCAGCGACGTGAAGTCGTCGAAGCCGACCCATACGGCGGCGACCAGATGGCCGTTGAAGCCGACAAACCAGGCATCGCGATGGTCGTTGGTCGAGCCGGTCTTGCCGGCCAGGTCGTCACGGCCGAGCTCCTTGGCCGCGAAACCGGTGCCGCGCTTGATCACGTCCATCATCAGCGAGGTGACCAGATAGTCGTTGCGCACGTCGATCACCCGCGGCGCGAGCTTCGGCGGCTGGCCGCCTTCGTGCGCGTCCTCGGGCAGTACGGCGTCGCCTACTTCCGGCGCGGCAACGGTGCCGGCGGTAGCAGGCGCAACGGCCTTGGCCAGCGGAGTCGACGGCGGCGGCGGGCCAGGAGGGGTGTTATCCAGCAGGCGTTCCTGGCATTCGAGGCAGGCGCGTGGGGGATTGGCCTTGTACACGGGCTTGCCGTCGCGATCGTCGATTTCGGAGATGAAGTAAGGCGTGACCAGGAAGCCGCCGTTGGCGAAGACTGCATAACCGCGCGCCATGGTCATCGGCGAGACCGAGGCGGTGCCGAGCGCCAGCGACAGGTTTGCCGGCAACGAGTCCGGGGTCAGGCCGAAACGGGCGGCGTATTCACGTACGAAGCGCACGCCGATCGCGTCGAGCAGGCGCACCGAGACCAGGTTCTTCGACTGCACCAGGGCCTCGCGCAGGCGCATCGGCCCGTCGAATTTGCCGTCGTCGTTGGAAGGCGTCCACAGGCCGTCCGGGCGCGAGGGATCGGGGAAGACCACCGGCGCGTCGTTGACGATCGAGGCCGGGGTGAAGCCACGTTCGAAGGCAGCCGAATACAGGAAGGGCTTGAAGCTCGAGCCCGGCTGGCGGGCGGCCATCACGGCGCGATTGAACTTGCTGCGCAGGAAACTGAAGCCGCCGACCAGGGCCTGGACCGAGCCGTCTTCCGGATCCAGCGAGATGAGCGCGGCCTGGACGGCGGGGATCTGGGTGAGTTCCCATTCGCCTTTTTCGTCGCGGGCAAGGCGCACCACATCGCCGCGCTTGAGCACGGCGTCGACGGTCTTCGGCACGGCGCCGCTGCGGGTTTCGTTGACGTAGGGGCGGGCCCAGTCGACCGCGCCCATGCCCAGGGATACTGTTTCCTTCGCCGAGAGGTACACCTTCGCCTCCTTCGCATCGACCTGGGTCACCACGCCGGGAAGCATGCCCGCCACACCTGTGTAGCTGGCGAGAATGCGGTCCAGCGATTCCGTGTCGGCTTCTGCCGGCAGTTCCTCGTGGGCTTCCGGACCACGGTAGCCGTGGCGACGGTCATAGGAAGACAGGCGTGAACGCAGGGCATCGTTCGCGGCCTGCTGGCCGGTGCTGGTGACCGTGGTCTTGATCACGTAACCCTCGGTCAGTGCGTCGTTGCCGAGTTTTTCCAGGGTCTGCAGGCGGACCATTTCGGCCAGGTAGGGGGCGTCGACCTCGATCTGCTGTTCGTGCGGAAAGGCGTCGTTGGGCTCGGCGACCGCCTGATCATGCTCGGCCTGGGTGATGAAACGATTGCTCAGCATCTGGCCAAGCACCCAGTTACGCCGGACCAGGCCGCGCTTCTGGTTGTTCAGCGGATTGACCACGGAGGGCAGCTGGAAGGTCGAGGCCAGCATCGCGCCCTCGGCCAGGGTCAGCTGGTCCAGGGTCTTGCCGTAGTAATACGCCGCGGCGGCGGCCAGGCCATAGGAGCGGTGGCCGAGGAACATCTTGTTGATATAGAGCTCGAGGATCTGGTCCTTGCTCAGCTCGTTTTCCATGCGCAGCGCGATGAACATCTCGGTCAGCTTGCGCGAATAGAGCTTTTCGGGGCTGAGGAAGAAGTTCCTGGCGACCTGCTGGGTGATGGTCGAGCCGCCGGGGCCCTTGTCGCCGCCGGAGACGATCACATGGATGCCGGCGCGGGCGATGCCGTGCCAGTCGACGCCGGGGTGGTTATAGAAATCGGCGTCCTCGGCCGACAGCACGGCGTTCTTCAGCCGGGCCGGCACATCCGTGATGTGCACGGGAATGCGTCGGGTTTCGCCGAAGGAGGCAATCAGCTTGCCGTCGGCGCTGAGCACCCGCAGGGGCACCTGCATGTGGTAGTCCCGCAGCACCGCCACCGAAGGCAGGCGAGGGGAAATCAGCCAGTAGGCGACGCCGACGGCGGCCACGAGCAAGAGGATGCCGGCAAGGGCGAGGATCAGCGCGTAGCGCAGCAAACGCTTGAGAATTCGCATGGAAGCGGGTTTTTTAACCACAGGTCGCGGAATCGGGGCCGAGTATAGAGGGTTCGGCCCGCCCACCGTAGCCGACCGGTACCCGTTCCCAGGGTTCCCCTTCCCTAGGGAGCCTCTGATCTATTCCGTGGAATAGATCAGAGGCTCCCTAGGACCGGCCTGGGACCTCCAAATGGCACCCTGTTCCTAAAGTTGTGATTCAGTTCCTGTCGGCAACCCGTTGCCCCCGTTGCCAATCCGTTAAGTTTTATATCTAATGCATCAGCGCCCAATACATCATTCCGATAAGGCGCGTGGGGTAAGGGGGACAACGTGGGGCTTTTCACACCCAAGGCGGCGCCGTTGATCGGCGTCGACATAAGCTCGACCGCAGTTAAGTTGTTGCAGCTCAGTCAGGCAGGTGGGCGCTATCGCGTCGAGCACTATGCCGTTGAGCCTCTGCCTCCTAACGCCGTCGTCGAAAAGAACATCGTCGAGGTCGAGGCCGTCGGCGAAGCGATCCGTCGCGCCCTGGCCCGTTCCGGCTCGAAACTCAAGCACGCGGCGGCCGCCGTGGCCGGTTCCGCGGTCATTACCCGGGTCATACCGATGTCGGCCGACCTGTCGGACGACGATCTGGAAGGACAGATCCAGGTCGAGGCCAACCAGTACATCCCTTATCCGATCGAGGAAGTCAGCCTGGACTTCGAAGTCCTGGGGCCGGTCCGCGACAACCCCGAGATGAACAACGTGCTGCTGGCGGCATCGCGCACCGAGAACGTCGACATGCGCATCGCCGCGCTCGACCTGGGCGGCCTGGCCGCGCGGGTCATCGACGTCGAGGCGTTCGCGATGGAGAACGCCTTCGGCATGGTCTCCGACCAGCTTTCCGTGCCGCGCGATGCGCTGGTGGCGATGGTCGACATCGGCGCCACCATGACCACCCTGGCGGTGCTGAAGAACCAGCGCACCATTTATTCCCGCGAGCAAGTCTTCGGCGGCAAGCAGCTCACCGACGAAATCATGCGCCGTTACGGCCTTTCCTATGAGGAAGCCGGCCGTGCCAAGCGCAAGGGCGGCCTGCCGGAGTCCTACGAGGTCGAGGCGCTGGAGCCGTTCAAGGAATCGCTGATCCAGCAGGTCAGCCGCCTGTTGCAGTTCTTCTTCGCCGGAAGCGAGTACAGCAAGGTCGACCAGGTCGTGCTGGCCGGCGGCTGCGCCTCGATCGACGGCATCAGTGAAATGCTCGAGCAGCAGCTCGGCGTGCCGTGTTGCGTCGCCAACCCGCTTGCCCGCATGGCGCTGTCCAACCGCGTGCAGGCGCAGACGCTGGCGCAGGATGCCCCGGCCCTGATGATCGCGGTCGGACTCGCCATGAGGAGCTTCGACTGATGGCACGGATCAACCTACTTCCCTGGCGTACCGAACGGCGCAAGCAGCGCGAGCGCGAGTTCTACATGCAGCTCGGCGTGGCCTTCGTGGCGGCGATCGTCGCCTTGATGGTCTGGTCGTTCTGGATGGATGCGCGCCTGGCCAACCAGGACCAGCGCAACACTTACCTGCAGGCCGAGATCAAGCAGCTGGACGAACGCATCGCCAAGATCAAGGACCTCGAAAAGGTCCGTTCCGGCCTGCTCCAGCGCAAGCAGATCATCGAGCAGCTGCAGGCCAACCGCTCGCAGATGGTCCATCTGTTCGACGAGATGGTGAAGACCATTCCGGCCAGCGCACGCCTGGCCGGAATGAAGCAGTCGGGTGAGTCGCTGTCCCTCGATGGCGTATCCCAGTCCAACTCCAGCGTCGCCGACTACATGCGCAATATCGAGGCATCGCCCTGGATGGGCCATGTCGACCTGCGCAAGACGGAAAACAGCCACGACGGGACGCGCATGCCGTACAAGTTCGGCCTCGACGTAAAACTGCATCGTCCGGGTGACGACAACCAGGATGACGCTTCCAAGCCGATCATTCCGGCCGCCACGCCCGCGAACGGCGCGGGTCCGGTTCCGGCTGGCGCGACGCCGGTGACCGCGCCGGCTGCCGTCCCGGGCCAGGTGCCGACGACACAGGTGCCCACTGCGGCCGCCGTGCCGCCCGCCGTCGCCGCGATCGCCAAGCCGGTCACGGATGCGCCTGTCGCGACGCAGACCAGGCCGGTTCCCGCCAGCACGGCAGGAGCCAAGCCATGAAATTCTTCGACGATCTGCGCAACCTCGACCGGCACAACGTCGGTGGCTGGCCGAAATCGATCAAGGTGTTCTTCACCGTCCTCATCTTCGTCGTGATCATGCTGGCCGGCTGGTGGCTCCATATCAGCAACCAGCAGGACGACCTGGCCACGGCGGAGGGCAAGGAAACCCAGCTCAAGGGCGAGTTCTCGCAGAAGCAGGCCAAGTCGGCCAATCTCGAGGCACTCGAACAGCAGCTGGCCGAAATGCAGGACATGCTGCGCCAGTTGCTTCGCCAGCTGCCCAGCAAGACCGAGATGCCCGAACTGCTGGTCGATATCTCGCAGACGGCGCTGGCCGCCGGCATCGAAACCGAGTTGTTCCAGCCGGGGCCGGAAACGCCGAAGGACTTCTACGCCGAAAAACCGATCACCCTCAGGATGATCGGTACCTACCACCAGTTCGGTACCTTCATCAGTGGCGTGGCCTCGCTGCCGCGCGTGGTGATCCTGACCTTGCACGATGTATCGCTGACCCCGAAGACCGCGGCAGCCAAGGGTGGCGACCCGGTACCCGGCGGCATGCTGGTCCTGCAGGGAACGGTCAAGACCTATCGCTACCTCGAGGATGACGAGACGCCTGCCGGCTCGCAGCTCAAGGTCGGTACCAAGGGCAAGCCGGCAGCGGGGGCAAAGAAATGAACAAGCCAATGCCGCTCCGTGCCTTCGTCCTTGCCGCGATGAGCGCGCTCGCGCTCGCCGGCTGCACCAAGGGCACCTCGGACCTGCGCGAGTGGGTCGCCCAGGAAAAAGCCAAGAAAGGCGCCCCGATCCCGGCCCTGCCGGTGATCCGCACCTTTGAAACGTTTGCCTACCAGGCCCAGGGCAAGCGCGATCCGTTCAGCCCGAGCTCGGCCGAGATGCAGAACGACAATGCAACGTCGGGTCCGCGTCCGGACGAGAACCGGGCCAAGCAACCGTTGGAAATGTTCGCGCTCGACAGCTTGAAGATGGTCGGCACCGTGGGTGCGGGTGCCGGCATGGAAGCCCTGATCAAGGATCCGGGCGGAGTGATTCACCGCGTTCACCGCAATGAATACATGGGGCAGAGCTATGGCCGTGTCACCGGCGTCGCCGAAGACCGTATCGATCTGGTCGAACTGGTTCCGAATGGAACCGGCGGCTGGATGGAACGCCAGGCCAGCATGGCGCTCGGCGAGAAATGAGAACCCATCGGGGATGATGCACATGAAGAACAGGACCAATCATCTGCCGGGCCACGCGATGCATCGTATGCGTCGCTGGTTTCTGGGGCTGACTTTCGCCGGCGCGGCCGCTTTCGCCGGAACCGCCGCCGCGGCCAGCTCGCTGCAGAACGTCACCTATGACGCGCAGCCCGGTGGACGCATCGAACTGAAGCTCAGCTTCAGCGGCCCGGTACCGGAGCCGAAGGTATTCACCACCAGCAACCCGCCGCGCATCGCGGTGGACCTGGCCGATACCACCAACGCCTTCAGTACCCGCCACCTGGATATCGGCAAGGGCTCCACCGCCGGTGTATCGGTGGTCGGTGCCGGCGGCCGTACCCGCGTGGTCATCGAGCTGTTCCGCGAGTCGGCCTATCGCACACGTGTCGAGGGCAACGACCTCTTCGTCACCGTGAACAACGGACCGACCGGCGCGACCACGACCACGGCCGTGGTTTCCGACCCGACCAAGGCGCTGCCGTCGAACACCAGCGGTCCGGCGATCTCCAATGTCGACTTCCGGCGCGGCCCGAACGGCGAAGGCCGTGTCCTGGTCACCCTCGGCGGTGCCGGCGTGAACCCGGAAATGCATCGCGAAGGCGATCGCGTCATCGTCAGCCTGGACCGTGCCAACGTGCCGGCCAAGATCGCCCAGCGCCTCGATGTGCTCGACTTCGCCACGCCGGTACAGTCGATCGACACCAAGGCGGTCGGCGGCGGCGCGCGGATGGAAATCCGCACCAAGGGTGAAGTCGAGGTGTCGGCCTACCAGAGTGCCGAGGAATACGTGGTCGAGGTCGCGCCGAAGAAGGCGCCGGCCAAGGACCCGAAGGCCAAGGGCGCCGAACCGACCTATAGCGGCAACCGCGTGACCTTCAACTTCCAGGACATCCCGGTGCGCTCGGCCCTGCAGCTGATCGCCGATATCTCGGGCCTGAACCTGGTCGCCTCCGACAGCGTCGGCGGCAGCGTGACCCTGCGCCTGGTCAATGTGCCATGGGACCAGGCACTGGACGTGGTCCTGCGCGCCAAGGGCCTGGACAAGCGGCGCAGCGGCAACGTGGTCTGGATCGCGCCACAGGGCGAACTGGCCAGCTACGAGCAGAGCATCGCCGACGCGCGCCAGAAGGCCGAGGACTCCGCTGAACTGGTGTCCGATTACGTGCCGATCAGCTACGGCAAGGCCGCCGATATCGCCAAGCTGCTGACCTCGGGCAGCATGCAGTCCACCGGCGGTGGTGGCGCGGGAGGCAACACGGCGCGCGGGTTCCTCTCCTCCCGCGGCAGTGTGTCGTTCGACGAGCGCACCAATACCCTGCTGATCAACGACAACCCGGAAAAGATCCGCGAACTGCGCGACCTGATCGGTGTGCTCGACCGGCCGGTCCAGCAGGTCCTGATCGAGTCGCGCATTGTCGTGGCGACCGATACCTTCAGCCGCGACCTCGGCGTGAAGTGGGGCGTGCAGGCGTTCCGTCAGAACCCGAGCGGTCAGGTCATCAGCACCACGCCTGACCTCAACGCTGGCGCCACGGGCACCACCGCGGGCGGCGCGGCCGGCCTGGCGACCAATGTGCACAACGCACAGGTCGGTCAGACCAGCACGATCACTTACCCGGGCGGTTACAACGTGAACCTGCCGGTGACCAATCCGACGGGCAGCCTGGGCCTGGCGATCCTGGGTGCCAACTACCTGGTCGACCTGGAGCTCTCCGCCGCCCAGCAGGAAGGCAAGAGCGAAGTGATCTCCAGTCCCCGCGTGATTACCGCCAACCAGCAGGAAGCGGTAATCAAGCAGGGCCAGCAGATCGGCTATGTCACCTACCAGGCCAGCAGCAGCGGTGGCGGTGCGCAGAATGCCACGGTCCAGTTCAAGGACGCCGTGCTGGAACTGCGGGTCACCCCGACGATCACGGCCGACAGCCGCGTCTACCTCAAGATCAATGTGAAGAAGGATGCGCTGGCCGCCATGATTCCGGCGCCTGGCGGTGGTTCGGTGCCGCAGATCGACACCCGTGAGATCAACACGTCGGTGCTCGTCGACAACGGCCAGACCGTGGTCCTCGGCGGCATCTACGAAATCACCAAGACCGACACGATCAGCAAGGTGCCGGGTCTTGGCGACATCCCGGGTATCGGTGTCCTTTTCCGCAACACCTCGCGGGAAAGCGACAAGGCCGAGCTGCTGATCTTCGTGACCCCACGGATCCTCAGCGAAACCCTGCAGTAAGTGCCTGAATGACGGGCGGAAAGGGCGGCCTATGGCCGCCCTTTCGTTTTGTGCGATAAGAATGGCCGTTAAACTTCCCGCCACGCCCGTGGTCTGAAGCCCGTTCCCCCGTCAGCCGTTCCCCGCAAAGAGTTCGCGTCATGGATATGCCTCCCGCTACCCCTTCCACCTCGCTGCAGGACACCTTTTCGCGGCTGCGCGAGGACCTGAGCCGCGCCATCATCGGCCAGCCGCACCTGGTCGAATGCCTGCTGATCGCCTTGCTGGCCGACGGCCACCTGCTGGTCGAGGGTGCGCCGGGCCTGGCCAAGACCACCGCGATCAAGGCGCTGGCGACCCGCATCGACGCGGACTTCCACCGCATCCAGTTCACCCCGGACCTGTTGCCGGCCGACCTGACCGGTACCGATATCTTCCGTCCGCAGAGCGGCAGCTTCGAATTCGAACGCGGCCCGCTGTTCCACAACATCGTGCTGGCCGACGAGATCAACCGCGCGCCGGCCAAGGTGCAGTCGGCCCTGCTCGAGGCCATGGCCGAGCGGCAGATCACCATCGGCCGGCGTACCTGGCCGCTGCCGGAACTGTTCATGGTGATGGCCACACAGAACCCGATCGAACAGGAAGGTACCTTCGCGCTTCCCGAAGCGCAGCTGGACCGCTTCGTCATGCATGTGACGATCGGTTACCCGGACGCCGAGGCCGAGCTGGCCATCCTCCGCCTCGCCCGCGAGCAGGCCCGCGAGGCCATGCATCCTTCGCCGGCGCCGATACAGGCGATGAAGCCCGCCGATGTCTTCGCCGCCCGCGATGCCGTGCTCGCCGTGCACATGGCGCCGGCGCTGGAGCTCTATATCACCCAGATGGTCCTGGCCACGCGCAACGCGAAGTCCTACGGCGCGGAACTGGCGCGCTGGATCGCCTGGGGCGCGAGCCCGCGCGCGACGATCGCGCTGGACCGGTGTTCGCGCGCGCATGCGTGGCTGGCCGGCCGCGACTTCGTCTTGCCCGAGGACGTGCACGCGATCGCCCACGAAGTGCTGCGCCATCGCGTGCTGCCCAGTTACGAGGCGGAAGCGGAGGGCGTGCGCATCGATTCGGTGATCGACCGCCTGCTGGACCTCGTGCCACTGCCGTGAGCGCCGTCCTGCCGACCCAGGTCGATGGCGACGGTCGCGTCCACGTGTCGCTGCGCGAACTTATCGCGTTGCGCGCGCGCGTCGCCAGGGTGCCGCCACCGAAGATCGTCGCGCGTACCGCGCGCAGCGGACAACGTCCGAGCCGCCTGCATGGGCGCGGCATGGATTACGCCGAGTCCCGCGTCTACCAGCCCGGTGACGATGTGCGCCGGCTGGACTGGCGACTGACCGCGCGTAGTGGCCGTCTGCATACGAAGCTGTTCCAGGAAGAGCGCGAAGGTCGCCTGCTGGTCCTGCTCGATACCAATGCCGGCATGCGCTTCGGCACCCGCGAGCGCTTCAAGTCCGTGCAGGCCGCGCGCGCCGCGGCGCTGGCCGCGTGGTACGCGGTGCGTGGCGGCGATCGCGTCGGGACCCTGGCCTTCGGCGCGCAGCATCATTTGTTGCGACCGCTGGCCGGCGCACGCGGCGCGCTGGCCGTCGCCGGCGCACTGGCCTCCTGGGACGCACAGCCGCCGGCGTCGAGCGGCGAAACGCTTTCCGCGGCCCTGCAGCGTGCCGCGCGGCTGATGCATGGCGCCAGCCGCGTGCTGCTGATCAGCGATGGCTTCAGCGGCGACGATGCGGCGCGCGGCCATCTGCTCGAGCTGATGCGTCGCGCCGAGGTGCTCGTCCTGATCGTCGCCGACCCGATCGAAATGGCCTTGCCGCCGCCTGGGCGCTATCCGCTCGCGCATGGAGGCGACCACTTCGATGTCGTGCTCGAGGGCGATCGCCAGCGCGAGGATTTCCTGCGCAAACTCTCGAGCGGCCGCGATCGGCTGGCGGCCCTGGCCGACAGCATGGGCCTGCGCCAGCGAATCATCGATACCACGGCCGACCCGATGGAAGCGGTCGCCAGCCTGCTCGGTGGGAATCGCCGATGACCGCGCCGCCGAACGGGCCCGAACTGCGCGATATCCATCTACCCCCGCCACCGTCGTGGTGGCCGCCGGCACCGGGTTGGTGGTTGCTCGCCGTCGTGCTGCTGCTCCTCGCGGCGGCCGCCATCGTGCTCTGGCGTCGCCGCGTTCGTCGTCGCCGTGCGGTGGCCATCGTGCTGCTCGAACTCGATGCGGCAGAGGCACGCTATGCCAGTGACGGCGACCGGCAGGCGCTCGCCGCGAGCGTGTCGCAACTGCTACGTCGCATCGCCAGGCAGCACGATGCATCGGCGGCTACCTTGCGTGGCGCCGCCTGGCTTGCCCTGCTGCGGTCGCTGGCGCCGAAGCTCGATATCGCCGCATTGGGTTCGCTCGACGAGGCGGTGTACCGGCCCCGCGTTGCCGTCGACACCGTTTCGATGCTGTCGACGGCGCGCCGCTGGATCCAGGTCGCGCTCGCGCAAAAGACACCCATGGTGGCGGCCAAAAGCAGGGAGGCCGCCGATGCCCTTGCCTGAATTCGCCTGGCCCTGGATGTTCCTGGTGCTGCCCCTGCCATGGCTGCTGCGCCGCTTCGCCCCGGCGCTGGAACCGCGGCGCGCGCTCAATCTGCCGCACCCCGGCCTGCATCTGGACAGTGCCGCGGCGGCGGGCCGCTCGCTCGGCCCGGCCTTGTTTTTGACCCTGGCCTGGCTATGCCTGGTCGGTGCCGCTGCCCGGCCGCAATGGATCGGCCCACCGCAGGCGCAGGAACGCAGTGGCCGCGCGACGATGCTCGCGGTGGATCTGTCCGGCAGCATGTCGACCGGCGATATGACCCTCGCCGGGCAAGCGGTCAGCCGCTTCGCCGCGGTCGAAGCGATTGCCGGCGACTTCATCAGCCGGCGTGCCGGCGACGAAGTGGGCCTGATCCTGTTCGGTTCGCAGGCATACCTGGTGACGCCGCTCACCTACGACCTGGATGCGGTGCGCGCGCAACTGCATGGCTCGGTGGTTGGCCTGCCGGGCCGCGAAACCGCGATCGGCGACGCCATCGCGGTCGCGGTGAAACGTTTGGCATCCCTGCCCGAACAGGCGCGCGTCCTTGTCCTGCTGACCGATGGCGTGAACAACGCCGGCACCATCGAGCCGCGCGATGCCGCGCGCACGGCGAAAGCCGCGGGCGTGCGCATCTATACGATCGGCATCGGCGCCACCCAGATGCGCGTGCCCGACTTCTTCGGCAGTCGGGTGGTCAATCCGTCGGCCGACCTCGATGTCGGCATGCTGACCGACATCGCCACGCAGACCGGTGGCACGTTCTTCCGCGCCACCGACAGCAACCAGATCGCCGAGGCGTATCGCACGATCGACGCGCTCGAGCCGGTGCCGCACGGCGGCCAGCCGCTCCGGCCGCATGACGAACTGTTCCGCTGGCCGCTGCTGGTGTCGATGCTGTTGCTGATCCTCGCGGCCCTGCCGCGCTACCTTGGCCCGCGCCGTGGAGCACGTGCATGAGCGCCGCGTTCGCCGCCTTCCATTTCATCGAGCCGCGCTGGCTGCTCCTGCTGCTCGCATTGCCCTTGCTGCTGTGGTTCGTCTCACGGCGCAGCGACGAGGAACGGTTGCTTTCGCGGCTGGTCGATGCGCGGTTGCTGCCGTTCCTGCTCGACGGCCAGGGGCAGGCACGGCGCTGGCCGGCGGCGGCCTTTGCCCTGGCCTGGATCCTGGCCGGCCTGGCCCTTGCCGGGCCAAGCTGGGACCGGCAACCGCAGCCGCTCTTCGCCAGTCGCGGCGCCCAGGTCGTGGCGCTGTCGATGTCCAGCCATATGCTGGCCCGCGATATCGTGCCGGACCGGTTGAGTCGCGCGCGCTACAAGGTGCGCGACCTGTTCGCGGCCAATAGCGATGGTCAGAATGCGCTGATCGCCTATGCGGGCGAATCCTTCGTAGTCGCGCCGCTGACCTCCGATGCGCGCAGCATCGACGACCTGCTCGATGCGCTCGCCCCGGACACCATGCCGGTCGACGGCGACGACGCGGCGAAGGCGATCGAACAGGGCGTCGACCTGGTCAAACACGCCGACGCGAAGGGCGGTTCGCTGGTGCTGGTGACCGATGGTGCCAGTGCGCAGGCCATCGATGCGGCACGCCGCGCGCGCGATGCCGGTGTGCGCGTCTCCGTGCTTGGCATCGGCACCGCGCAAGGCGCGCCCATCGCCGATAGCGATGGCGGTTTCCAGAAAGACGAGAACGGTACAGTGCTGATGGCCGTCCGCGACGATGCGGCCCTGGGTGCACTGGCCAGCGCCGGTGGTGGCCGCTATGTGCCGCTGGCCACCGATCGCTCCGATATCGATGCCCTGCGTGCGCAACTCGTGCGCGATGCCGATTCGGGTACCGTGGCCGGCCAGCAGGGCAGCGAATGGCAGGACCGTGGTCCCTGGCTGCTGCTGCCCCTGCTGCCCTTGCTCGCGCTCGCCTTCCGTCGCGGATGGCTGATGGTCCTCGCCCTGGCCTTGTTGCCGCTCGCCTCGCCGCGGGCACATGCCGACGGTTTGCAGGATATGTGGCGTACCCGCGACCAGCAGGCGGCACTGGCCTTGAAAGCGGGCGACGCGAAGAAGGCGCAGCAGCTTGCGCGCGATCCGGCGCTCGCCGCTTCCGCTGCCTACAAAGCCGGCAACTTCGCCGACGCGCAAAGCGGTTTCGCATCGCTGGCGGGCACCGATGCGCAGTACAACCTTGGCAACGCATTCGCTCGCCAGGGTAAGTACGAGGACGCCATCGCCGCCTATGATCGCGCGATCAAGGCCAGTCCGGCCAATGCCGACGCGGTCGCCAATCGCAAGGCCGTCGAGGACTGGCTGAAGCAACAGAAACAGCAGTCCGACCAGAACGACAAGGACCAGAAGCAGGGCCAGAACGGCCAGGGCAAGTCCTCCTCCGGCCAGGACGATGCGAAGAGCGACCAGTCCAGCCAGGGCAAGCAGGGCGAAGAGGGCGACAAGGACAAGAACGACGCGCAGAAGAGCGACAAGCCTGGTGCGCCGAAGCAGGACGGCAAGCAGGGCACGGGCGAAGACGATCCGGCCCAGGCCGCCGAGCAGAAGGCGCAGGCCGAGCGCGCCCAGCAGGCCTTGAAGGAACAGATGGACAAGGCGATGGCGGAGCAGGGCAAGAAGCCGCAGGAGAAGACGCACGAGTTGGGTGCGGCGGCGTCCGCCGACGATCCGGAATCGAAACTGCCGGCAAACATGCGCCAGGCCTTGCAGCGCGTACCCGACGATCCGGGTGGCCTGCTACGGCGGAAATTCATGCTCGAGCATCAGCGCCTCCAGGGCGCCAACGTGGAGGAAGAGCCCTGATGTCGCGTCGTCTTTGTTTTTTGCTGATGCTGTGCCTGCTGCCGCTGGCGGTCTTCGCCCAGGCGGTGACACCGCGTGCGACCCTGGATCGCACCGATGTGCACCTGGGCGAAACGGTCACGCTCAACATCACCATCGACGGCGCGGTCGATGTCACCCCGGACCTCGGTCCGCTGACACCGGATTTCGTCATCCTCGGCACCTCGAACAACAGCAGCCTGAGCATCGTCAACGGGCAGCGCTCGGTGCGCACGACGGTCGGTGTCGCCCTGCGCCCGCTACGCATGGGCAACCTCACGATTCCGCCGATATCCGTCGGCGGCGGTCAGACCCGGGCCTTGCAGCTGAATGTCAGCCAGGCCGATAACAGCACGACGGCGGCCAAGGGACCTGTCTTCCTGGAGGCCGTCGCCGATCCCGCGACGGCCTACGTCGGCGAACAGGTCGATTTCAGTCTGCGTCTTTTCTATGTCCCCAGCCTGACCGACGGCAGCATCGGCGATCCGCAGGCGGAGGGTGTCGAGATCCGCCGGCTCGGTAACGATGCGAATTTCACCGCCGAGCGCGATGGTCGCCGCTACAACGTGGTCGAACGTCACTATGCGGTGTTCCCGCAGCGTGCCGGTGAGATCACGTTCAAGCCGACGACCTTCCGCGGCGAGGCCGCCGATCCCAACGATCCCAATGCTTTCTTCGGTTCGACCACGCCGGTAGGAGCGGTATCCAACACGGTTACGCTGACCGTGAAGGACCGGCCGGCAGCGGCGGGCGATGGCGCCTGGTTGCCGGCCCGTGCGCTGAGCCTGACCCTGGACGGCTGGCCCGCTGACGGCAAGGCGCGGGTAGCCGAACCGCTGACCCTGACCATGCGCCTGCGTGCCACCGGCTTGCCCTTCGAGACCCTGCCGGCAC